>DATBKH010000035.1:0-2868 GCA_036555955.1 Candidatus Limnocylindria bacterium
GGCGCAGCACCCGGGAACGGCGCGGCTGGAACGGCGTCGCCGCTCACCGGAGTTCTGCCCTCCACCGCGACCGCGGGCGAAACACTCGGCCTCGTCGCGGCCCTGCTGATGTTCGCCGGGCTCACGATGATGACCCGGGGCGAAACGCGCTTACGAAGAGCCGCGTGACCCGCGGCGGTCGCGCTGCGCCAGACATGGGCTGAAATGGCGGCGGGCCAACTACAGTCCTCCGAAGGGAGGCCGGAGATGGAAGGACCGCCGCCGCAGTTCACCGTCAAGGATCTGGACGGCTATCTCGAGCATCTGAGCAAGGGCGTCTTCCAGGCGGGGATCAGCTGGCGCGTCGTGGACGCGAAATGGCCGACGATCAAGAAGGCCTTTCATGACTTCAAGGTCGAGCGCGTCGCGCGCATGACCGAACGCGAGATCGACACGATGGCGAAGGACGAGCGCGTCATCCGGAGCCGGCCGAAGATCGCCGCCGTGGTGCACAACGCGAACGAGCTCCTCGCGCTCGAGCGCGCCGGCGGCTTCAAGAAGCACTTGCGATCGTTCGATGACTACGACGGTCTCGCCAACGACCTGAAGAAGCGGTTCAAATTCGTCGGCGACAGCGGCGTGTACCACTTCCTCTGGACGGTGAAGCACCCGGTGCCGGACTGGCGGACCTGGTCGCGCGCGCACGGCAAGGATTGGGAGGCCAAGCTCGAGGCCTCGCGGGAGCGGCGAACGGCGCGCGCGCGAGCTTGAGCGCCGCCGACTACGAGCGCATCCACCCGAAGACGACCGCGGAGTGGCGGCGCTGGCTCCACGAGAACCACGACCGCGCGCGTGGCGTCTGGCTCGTGACATACAAGGCAGCGACGGGTAAGTCACGCATCACCTATGAGGACTCGATCCCGGACGCGCTCGCCTACGGCTGGATCGACAGCGTGAACAAGCCGCTCGACGATTCACGCACGGCCCTGCTGTTCACGCCGCGCAAGCAGGGCAGCGGCTGGTCGCGGACGAACAAGGTACGGATCGAACGCCTGACGAAAGAAAGGCGCATGCATCCGGCCGGGCTCGCGAAGATCGAAGCAGCGAAGCGCGACGGGTCGTGGGCGCTCCTCGACGGCGTGGAGGCGCTCGTGGTGCCGGACGACCTTCGCAAAGCGCTCGGCACCCGGGGCCTGCGGGCGTTCGAGGCGCTCACACCCGGCCGGCGCAAGGAGCATCTGCGGATGCTCGTGACGGCGAAACGCCCGGAGACCCGCGCGAAACGGATCGCCGACATCGCGCGCGCGGTGAGGGACTAGGTCCTGGTCTTCGACGCCTTCGATGTCCCGAGCGCGAACGCATCACGCACGAGCTTCTTGATCTCGGGCCGCGCCGCGTCAGCGCGAGAGCGCAGCCTGACAAAACGCGTGTCCTTGCCGCTTCCGTCGAGGAGTCCGCTCCCGTCGTCGAGCTCGCGACCGCGATAGAAGAACATCGTCGCGTACCTCGGCAACGTCCCGATCGCGAGCACGTAGTCGTCGCTCGCCGCGTAACGAAGCAGCTTCCACATCATTCGGCTCGAGCGAGGCTTGGACATCTGGTAGGCGACTTCCCTCGCGCGCGGCGCGACCGTTTTCACGGTCCGACGCGCGGCCTGGACGATGGGTCTCGTCGGCATAGGGACCTTCGCGACCTGCTCGGCCGGCGACGTCTCGGGACGTGGCACGTTCCGACACTACAGCGCGGCTGCTTAACTAGAAGCGTGAGCCGCGACGCGTACGAACCGTTTTCCCGCGGCCAGCTCCCCGTCGATGCTCGGACGATCAGCGCGCGCCGCGGCAATCGGGAGCTCCCGATCGAGATCTGGTCTCCCCCGGCGGAGAGCCGCCTCCCGCTCGTGGTCTTCTCACACACCAGCGGCGGCAATCGGCATCAGTCGACGTTTCTCTGCTCGCATCTCGCGAGCCATGGCTACGTCGTCGCGGCGCCGGACCACGTGGGAAACACGACGGCGGATTTCATCGCGGCAACGCAGCGCGCCGCCGCGGGAGAGGTGCCGAGCGCCGAGGAGCGTGACGCGCGCGTCCGGACGCTGATCGCGAACCGCGTTCCGGACCTCCGGCTCGCGATCGACGCGGCGCTGTCGGACCGGGGGCTCGCCGGTCGAGCCGACCCGACCAGGGTCGGCCTCCTTGGCTACAGCTTCGGTGGCTGGGCCGTCCTCGCGACCCCCGAGTCCGACGATCGCGTCAGCGCGGTCGTCGCGATGGTCCCGGCGGGCAACTCGAAGCCGCTCCCCGGGATCATCCCGGCGACGTTGACGTTCGAATGGAAGCGTCCGGCGGCAACGCTCCTGATCGCGGCCGAGCTCGACAAGTTCACGCCGCCGTCGGGCATCCGGGAGCTCCGTGACCGCGCGCCGTCCCCGACGCGGATGTTCGTGCTGCACGGCGCGGGGCACCAGCATTTCGCGGACGCGATCGACGACCCCGAGCGATGCCCGCCGGAGAAGGCGCATCTCTTCGCGACGGCGCTGGTGCTCGCGCACTTCGATGCGGCGCTCAAGTCGAACGACGGCGCTCGCGCCTTCCTCGAGCGCGACCCGATCGCGGCGCTCCGCGAGCGGGGCATCGAGGCGACCGAGGAGATCTAGGGAGCCGCCTTCCCCACGGGCAGACCGGCGGCCCGCCACGCGGCGAACCCACCGATCACGTCGGTGGTCTCGGTGAACCCGAGCTCGTGGAGGCGGACCGCGGCGAGGCTTGACGAGTAGCCATCCTGGCAGATGAGGATCAGCCGTCCCTCGCGACCGGTCAGCTCGGGCGCGTGGGAGCGCGATTCCGGGTCGACGCGCCACTCGAGAACGCTGAGCGGGAACGAAAGCGCCCC
>DATBKH010000036.1:0-6218 GCA_036555955.1 Candidatus Limnocylindria bacterium
CTCCAGGATCTCCCTCCGGAAGGGAACGCCCGCCTTGGCACGAAGTTGATCGAACTGGTCGAAGTCCCACTCTCCGACGAACGTGATCGCGACGCCGGTCTTGCCCGCGCGGCCGGTGCGGCCGACCCGGTGGGTGAACACCTCGGCGTCCTCGGGAAGGTCGTAATTCACGACATGGCTGATGTCCTCGATGTGGAGGCCGCGCGCCGCCACGTTCGTCGCGATGAGCACGTGGAGGGCCCCGTCGCGGAAGCTTTGGAGGGTCCGCTCACGCTCGCGCTGCGTCATGTCGCCGTGGATCGCGGCGACGTTGTGCCGCCGCTTGCGGAGCTTCTCCTCGAGATCATCCACACCGCGTTTGGTGTGACGGAAGACGAGGACCTGGTCCGTCTCGTAGCGGCGGAGCAGCTCCTCGAGCGCGCGGACCTTGTCCTGATCGAGGACCTCGACGTACACCTGCTCGACGGTGTCGACGTTCTGCTTCTCCGGCTCGATGGAGACTTCGACCGCGTCGCGGCTGAACCGCTGCGCGAGATCGCGCACGTCGGCCACGAGCGTCGCGCTGAAGAGGGCGGTCTGCCGCCCTTCCGGCACGCGTCGCAGGAGGCGCCGGACCTCCGGCGCGAAGCCCATGTCCAGAAGACGGTCGGCCTCGTCGAGGATGACGACGCGGACCGCGCTCAGATCGAGGTTGCCTCGTTCGATGTGGTCGAGCAGGCGGCCCGGCGTGCCGATGACGATCTGCGTGCCGCGGGCCAGCGCGCGCTCCTGTGGTCCGTAGGGGACGCCGCCGTAGATCGCGACCTCGTGCGACTTGCGGTACTTGCCGATGGCGCCGAACTCGCGCGTGACCTGCAGCGCGAGCTCGCGTGTCGGTACGACCACGAGCGCCTGCGGCCGCTTGAGGGTCGGGTCGACCTTCTCGAGGATGGGTATCGCGAACGCCGCCGTCTTCCCGGTCCCGGTCTGCGCCTGCGCGAAGAGGTCGCGCCCTTCCTGGAGGATGGGGATGGCCTGGGTCTGCACCGGAGTAGGCGCCATGAAGCCGAGCTCATCGATGGCGCGGGAGATGTCGGGGTGGATCGCGAGCTCGCCGAAGCGAGCGGTCGGTACAGCGAGGGTCAAGCCGTCTCCGGTTTTGATCTAGATGCTACCTGGTGAAACGCTCCCGATGGACGATCTGTTCCAGCGGGAGGCGATCGATCCGCGCGAGGACGCGCTCGGGATCTGTGCCCGGACGCGGTGGTCGGACCTCGCCCGCGGCGGGATAGCCGAGGGTGATGACCGTCGCGACCGCCGCGTCCGCGGGGAGCCCGAGGTCCGCGCGCACGCGATCCTGCTGGTCCGGTCGCACCGAGTTCGGACAGCTTCCGATCCCGAGCGCCCACGCCGCGACCATCATGTTCTGCGCGACACGTCCGGCGTCGAAACGGAGCCGCTCGTTCAGCAGCACGACGGCGATCGCGACGACGCATCCGGCGAGATTCGCGGGCGCCATCATGGATCCCGCGAGCTCGCGGCGGTGGGCGGCGTCGGCCAGCACGACGAAACGCCAGGGCTGTGTGTTCTTGCTGCTTCCCGTCGCCCGTCCGGCGTGAAGGATCTTCCGGACGGCGTCGTCCGGGACCGGCCGATCCGTGTATTCGCGCACCTCGCGCTTGCTCGCGATCGCGAGATACGCATCCATCACGACGGCACCGGCACGGGACGACAAGTATGCTCGGAAACGTGGGCGGATCGATCCGTGTAGCGCGACTCTTCGGCATCGACATCAACGTCCATTTCTCCTGGATCCTCATCTTCTTCCTCGTCGTCCTCAATCTCGCCGACTCGTTCCCGCAGCAGTTCCCGCAGTGGTCGAACCAGAAGGGCCTCGTCGTCGCGGCCATCACCGCGTTCCTCTTCTTCGGCTCGGTGCTCGGCCACGAGCTCGCGCACTCGCTCGTCGCCCGCACGTTCAACATGTCGGTCTCGTCGATCACGCTGTTCCTTCTCGGCGGGGTCGCGAACCTGCGCAAGGAGCCGCCCTCCGCAAAGGCCGAGTTCTTCATGGCGGCCGCGGGTCCCGCGACGAGCATCGTCATCGGTGTGCTCGGCCTTGGGCTGGCGTCCGTCCTCGATCCGCGCGTCGCGCTTCCCAACGCCGAGGCGGTCCAGGCCGTCGCCGCGTACCTCGGCACGGTCAACCTGTATCTCGCGGCGTTCAACCTCATACCGGGGTTCCCGCTCGACGGCGGCCGCGTCCTCCGTTCGATCATCTGGAGCATCACGCGCGATCGCAACCGCGCGACGACGATCGCCGCCCGCGGCGGGCAGCTCGTCGCCTTCGCCTTCGGCGCGTTCGTCGTCTACGAGATCTTCGTGCTGCGCGAGATCAGCGGGCTGTGGCTCGGCCTCATCGCGTACTTCCTCTTCAACGCCGCGAGCGCGACGCTGCAGCAGGAGCGCGTCACGTCGCTCGTGGGCGGAGCGCGCGTCGCGTCGGTCATGACGACCGACTTTCGCTCGACGCCAGGCGGCGTGATGGTCGGCCAGCTCATCCGCGACATGGTCCTGCCCCTGAACCTTCGCGCCATTCCCGTCGTCGCCGGAGATCGCCTCCTCGGCCTCGTCACGATCGGCGATCTCCGCAAGGTCGAGCAGGAGCGCTGGGGAGCGACCGCCGTAGAGGACGTCATGACGAACGCGTCCGAGCTCCCGTCGGTCTCGCCGGACGACGAGCTCGCGAGCGCGCTCGAGCGCTTCGGCACGACGGACTCGCCGCTCCTGCCGGTCATCAAGGACGGGCGGCTCGTCGGGGTGCTCCATCGCGAGTCGGTGGTCGGGTACGTCCGGATGCGCGAGGCGCTCGGGCTCGAGGGGCGCCGCTGACGCGCATCGGCGTGGCGCTGATCGGCGCCGGTCTCATGGGTGGTCGGCACGCCGAGAACGTCGCGAAGCTTGACGAAGCGCGTCTCGTCGCCGTCTGTGATCCGGACGCGGACCGCGCGGAACGGCTCGCGCGCGATCTCGATGCGGTGAGGGTGCCGTCGGTCGACGAGCTCGTCGGGAGTGACGACGTCCGCGCGGTGATCGTCGCGTCGCCGGCGCCGCTTCACGAAGACCACGCCATCGCCGCGGCGCGGGCGGGGAAGGACGTCTTCCTCGAGAAGCCGATGGCGACCTCCCTCGCCGGCGCGGATCGCGTGATCGCCGCGGCCCGCGCCGCATCGGTCCGCCTGCAGATCGGCTTCCAGCGACGGTTCGATCCCGCGTACGCCGACGCGCGCCGTCGCATCCGCGCGGGGGACCTCGGACGGCCGCTCTTCTATCGCGGCGTCAATCGAGACCGGGACGCGCCGGTCGGCGCGCCGGGATCGATGGACCCGAACGACATCCTGACCGAATCGGCGATCCACGATCTCGATGGGGCCTGCTGGATGCTCGACGACGACGTCGTCGGCGTCTCGGCGAGCCTCGCGACGATCGGCCCCGCCGCGCGCTCGCCCGGTCCCGACGTGGCGTTGGTGGAGCTGCGCTTTGCCCGCGGCGCCGTTGCCGAGATCGAGACGCTGCGCGGCGCGACGTACGCGTACGACATCCGCAGCGAGATCGTCTGCGAGCAGGGGGCGATCATCGTGGGCGGATTCGCGCAGACGATGCTCACCGTGATGCGCGGCGGCGACCGTCGCGACGATCTCTATCCCGGATTCCTGGAGCGCTACGAGAAGGCCTACGCGGCGGAGCTGCGCGACTTCGTCGGCGGTATTCGCGAGCGCCGGCCGGTGGCGGTGTCCGGCGAGGATGGCAGGCGCGCTCTCGGACTCGCGCTGGCCGCCGGGCGCGCCGCCGCCTCGCGCGTGGAGGTCGTGCCGGACGTCGGCTCGCGCGTATGATCGGAAACCGGCGCCGGCGCGCGTCGCGCGCGGCGGGGAGGTGTGCTGTGGAAGAGCGGAAGTCTCCTGTTCTCTCGCGTCGCGCGTTCCTTCAGGCGATGGCCGCGACCGGCGTGGTCGTCGCGTGCGGCACCGGTCCCACCGGCGGCGGTGGCGGCGGTTCCGGCGGTTCCCTGTCCGGGACGATCACCGTCTCGTATCCGGACGAGCTCGGCGCGAAGCCGAAGTACGTCGAGAAGGCCGCCTCCGACCTCAAATCGAAGTACTCGGGCCTCACGGTGAACATCGACCTTCAGAAGATCTCGAGCGGCGACTACTACACGAAGCTTCTGCTCGCGCTCTCCGGCGGCGGCGACGTGCCCGACGTCATCCACGTCGGTGGCGATCGCATCGGCGAGCTCGCCGACGCGGGCTACATCGAGCCGCTCGACAAATACGTGGGGCAGTGGGACGACTGGAAGAGCTACCCGCAGGCGGTGAAGGACGGCGTCAGCTATCAGGGCAAGGTGTGGGCGATCCCATACGGGCTCGATATGCGCTGGCTCTACATCCGTCGCGACGCGATGGACAAGGCCGGCCTCGGCGCGGACTGGACGCCGAAGAACGTCGACGAGATCCTCACGGCCGCGAAAGCGGTGAAGGACAAGAACGCGACGTCCATTCCGTACGCGCTGTACGCGGGCGTCGGCGCGGACACCGGCACCGCGAACCACTCGTTCGTGCCGCTGGTGTGGGCGTACGGCGGCGACATCATCGACAAGAGCGGCAAGTGGATCGGGGACAGTCCCGCGGTACGCAAGGCGCTCGACTACTACCAGCGCGCCTACAGCCAGGGGCTCTCACCGAAGGAGATCCTCACGACGACGAAGCCGTGGACGTCGATGCGCGAGAAGGAGGGCAACGGCCAGCTCGCGCTCCTGTTCGAAGGTGGCTGGGTCTACGGCGGCTGGCAGACCGCGAACAAGTCCGAGACCGAGAAGAACGTGCACTACGTGCTGCATCCGACCTCGTCGGCGGGGCCGTCGTTCACCATCGGCGGGCCGGGGACGGTCTGGTACATCACTTCGAAGAGCAAGAACAAGGACGCGGCGTGGGCGTTCATCGCGCAGTGGAACAACAAGGACACCGTCGCGAAGCTGAACATCGAAGACCCGCACCCCGTCGCGCGGAGCGACTCGGCGGATGTCGCCGAATTCAAGGCTCAGCAGTACCTCGTCGACTCGACGAAGGCCCTCGAGAAGGCGCGCTTCATTCCCACGGACGCCAACTACGGCAAGGTGATCGGCGCGATCCAGAAGGCCACCGGCCGCGTCGCGGCCGGCGAGATGAGCGCGGACGAGGCATCGAAGCGGTACACCGACGACCTGAAGCAGGCCATCGGGGCCGACAAGGTCATCACGCAGTAAGGACAGAGCGGTAACCACAGCCGTCGGGGCGGGGGCGATCAGCCCTCGCCCCACCGCGGCGACCGGCGCCCTTCGGCGCAACAGCGCGTATCTCCTCGGGCTGTCGCCCGCGGCCATCCTGCTCGCGCTCTTCTTCGTCGGACCCTCCCTCTGGGCGGTCTACACGAGCTTTACCAACAAAGCCCTCGTCGGCATCGACGCGGCGCGTCCGCGTTTCGTCGGCCTCGACAACTATCAGCGGCTCGTCAGCGACCCGGATTTCGCGACCGTCGTCCTGAACTCGGTCGTGTTCGTCGTCGGCTCGGCGGTGATCGGCCAGTTCGTCCTCGGCCTGCTGCTCGCGTTGCTCCTCGACCACAGCGAGCGGCGTCGCTATCGGCTCGCGACCGTCGCATACGCGGCGGTCCTGCTCGCCTGGGTGAATCCGACGGTGATCGCGGGATTTCTCTGGGTGGCGATGTACGACTTCTACTACGGCTCGCTGAACACCGCGTTGGGCCTGTTCGGGCTCGGGCCAGTCGACTGGCTCGGGAGATTCCCGATGCTCGCGGTGATCATCGGGAACGTCTGGCGCGGCACCGCGTTCACGATGCTCATCTTCCTCGGCGCGTTGAAGACGATCCCGAGCGACATCTACGAAGCCGCTCGTGTGGATGGCGCGAACGCATGGCGGCGCTTCTGGGACCACACGCTCCCGAGCCTCCGTCCGATCGCCGCGCTCGCGCTCCTCTCGATCACCATGTCGACGTTCGGCACGTTCATCCTCATCCAGACGCTCACCAACGGCGGCCCCGGCAGTCAGACCGAGGTCATAGCCCTCTACGCCTTCCACGAAGCGTTCCGCTCGTTCGAGATCGGCTACGGATCGACGATCGCGGTCGTCATGCTCGCCCTCAACGTCGCGTTCGCCATCGTGTACCTCCGCTGGTCGAGGGCG
>DATBKH010000037.1:0-12812 GCA_036555955.1 Candidatus Limnocylindria bacterium
TACCATTTCGACGGGCCAGTAGCTCAGCGGTAGAGCAGGGGACTCTTAATCCCTTGGTCGTGGGTTCGAATCCCTCCTGGCTCACAGTCTCGGCTGTCGCCGATGTCATGACTTCGCTCACCTCCTGGCTCACAGAGAGAGACGCGGAAGCGAAGCGCCTAGGCATCCGCGGGGGCACCATCCGCGTACGGATGGCAGATTGAGCCGGCGCCGCTTCATCGGGACCGCCCTGCTCGGCGCCGCCGTCGCCGGCATCGTCGCGCTCGTCGTCGCGCTTCCGCTCGCGCTCACGCACCGAATGGACCTGCCGCTCGAGCGCCTCTATGGCGATGCCGCCGTGTCGGCGGTCTCGCGGATCCTTGGCGGCGACGCCGCGAACCCGGTCGCGAGCGACCCGCGCGCCCTCACGACCGGGCGAAACGCCTACACCGGGTCGTGCGCTGTCTGTCACGGCGCGAAGGGCGACGGCCGCGGCGCCTTCGGTCCGAGCACGTATCCCGACGCGACGAATCTGCTCGGCGATACGGCGAAGGAAAAGACCGACGCGCAGCTCTTCTGGATCGTGAAGAACGGGCTCGGCTTCACGGCGATGCCGGCATTCCGCGATCAGTACCAGGACGCCGAGATCTGGGCGATGGTCGCGTACATCCGCGCGCTCCAGCGCGGCAACGCGAGCGCCCTCGCGATCCCCGAGCCCACGGCCGCACAGCTGTCCCTCGCCGACCCGGCGGGTGACCGCATGGCGCGCGGCGCCGCCATCTACTTCGCGCAGGGGTGTCATCTCTGCCACGGTGCGGAGGGCGACGCGCCGGGCGATCTGTCGATCCGCGGACGCGTGGAGACCGAGATCGTGCGCAAAGGCGACGAGCGCGGCATGCCCCGATACGGCAGCGACCGCATCAGCGACGCCGAGCTCGCCGATCTCGAGGCCTACATGCTCCGCTTTGCGGCGGTGCCGACGACCGCGAACTGACTGGCGTCACGTCAACACACGGCAAACGCGCCGCGCTTGAGCTAGCCCGGCCGGAGGAGTGATCACGCGAACGGGGGAGGGCCATGCCGGTTTTCCCCCGTTCGCGTCCCCCGGCATCGACGCGAGCAGTACGTTCTGGGCGTTCCCGGCCGCGCCAGCGCTGCCTAGCGTTTCCAGCGTGATCCGACGGATCCGCAAGGCCTACTCGCGCGGCGCCGCGCCGCGCTACGCCACGGTCGTCATCGGGGCGATCGTGGTCTACGCGATCGAGCAGCTCATCGCGGATGACTTCATTCGCTGCGCGATCGCCGACTTCACCTGGACCGCGGCGGGGATCGGCGCGATCGTCGGCACGGCGCGCGCCGTACGCGCGGCCCGCGGCAGCGACCGCATGGTCTGGCTCCTTCTCTGTGCCGGAGCGGCGGCGTGGCTCGCCGGACAGCTCGCGCGCGATCTCACCGAGATCGGCGGGGCCACGTTCCCGTCACCTGTCGTCGTCGACATCGGCTTCATGACCGCCGCCCCGCTCTGGACGCTCGGCCTTGGCCTGCTCCTGCGGCGGCACGGCCAGCGACTCGCGCTCTACGCCCTCGTTCTCGATATCGGCGCGGTCGTGCTCACGCTCGGGGCCGCGGTCTCGCTCTTCCTCGCGACGTCGCTGGCGTGGGTCGTCGGACGGGACCCGTCCGCGTCCGCGATCGCGGTGCTCTACCCGCTCTTGTACGTGACCGCGACGGCAACCGCGCTCTCGGCCATCTGGGGCATGCCGCCGCAGCAGCCGCGCGGGGCGCTGACTTCGCTCTTCATCGGCCTTGGGCTGAACACGCTCGCGTTCGTCCTCTACCTCCCGGCGAACGTCCAAGGGACGTTCGCGGCGGGAACGCCCATCGACGCGCTCTGGCTCATCGGCGTCGCCGCCGTCGGCATCGCCGGCGCGCAGTGGGTCGAGGATCGCGAGGACGGGCGCGACAGTCGCATCTCGGGCCCTGCCGTCCAGCTCTCCCGCATGCTGCTTCCAGGCGTCGTGGCGGCGGCAGGCTCGTTCCTGCTGGTCTTCACCGACGTCGGCCGCGTGCCCGGGCTCATCGCCGACCAGATCGACGCGGCGGTCGCGTTGACGGTGCTGCTTCTCGCGACCCGCGCCGGCCTCGCGCTCTTCATGAACTGGCAGCTCGGCGAGCGCGAGCGCAGGCGCGCCGAGCAGCTCGCCGTGCTGTACGAAGTCGGTCTCGCGACGGCGGGCGAGCTCTCCGTCGACGAGCTCGCGGCGCTCATCGCCCGCGAGGCGACCGCGCTCACCGGGACCGACGGAGCGATGGTGGCTTTGAAGGAGCAGGACGGGTCGTTCGTCGTCCGCGCGGTGCATAACGCGCCGGCGCTCGGACTCCGTTCGTCGGTGGGCGAGGAGCTTCGCGGCATCGCACTCGACTGCCTGCGTACTCGCGACGTGGTCGCGGCGAGCGACTACTCGGTCCATCCCGACAGCAACCCCGCGCTGCATCAGCTCATCGCGTCCGGCATCGCGGCGCCACTCATCGCGCACGGCGAAGTGGTCGGCACGCTGACGGCGTACCTGGCCAAGCCTCGCGTCTTCACCGAGGAAGCGCGGCGCCTCGTCCGCCTCTACGCGGCGCAGGCCGCGATCGCGATCGCGAACGCCGTCCTGCTGAACGAGACGCGCCGCCTCGCGCGGGACGACGACCTCACCGGCGTGCTGAACCGCCGCAGCCTCTTGGAGCGGCTCGACGCGCAGATCGCCGACGCCGGCCGCCACGGCGAGACCTTCGGCGTGGTCCTCTGCGACGTGGACGGGCTCAAGGGCGTGAACGACACCGCCGGTCATCTCGTCGGCAACGACGTCCTGCGCACGCTCGCGCGAGCGATGCGCCAGGCGACGCGCGCCGAAGATGTGGTCGCCCGTTTCGGTGGCGACGAGTTCGTGATCCTTCTGCCGCGCACCGGCCCCCTGCCGGCGCAGGCGACGGTCGGTCGCATCGCCGCGCGGCTGCGCGAGGAGCGCTACATGTGGGCTGGGCAGGCCAACCCGCTGCCTCGAGCGTCCTTCGGCATCGCGTGGTTCCCGGTCGACGGGCGCGACGCGGACTCGCTCCTCAGCACGGCCGACGCGCGCATGTACGAGGACAAGGCGCGCGCGCGGACCACGCGGGTTACCGCGGCCGCGGAGGCCGACTGATTCGGTAGGCTTCTCCTCACGTTGCGGGAGGAGGGGTCACGTGGCGAAGTGTCCTGAATGCGACGCCGAGGTCACCGTCGGAAGCGACGCCGTCAAAGGCGAGATCGTGTCGTGTCCGGACTGCGGCGCCGAGCTCGAAGTGAAGGAGACAAAGCCCCTCGCCCTCGCGCTCGCTCCCGAGGCGGAAGAGGACTGGGGTGAATGACGGCAAGCCGCGCGTAGGCGTTCTCCTGTCGCGGGTCCGCGTCGAGGAGAAGCTCCTCCTCGCCGAGCTCGAGTCGCGCGGCGTCCCGACGAAGGTCATCGACGATCGCGAGCTCGTCCTCGCGGTCGAGCAGAAGCCGGAGCTCGGCGTGGACGTGATCCTCGAACGGTGCATCCAGCACGGCACGGCCTTGTACGCCCTCTCCGTCCTCGACGCGTGGGGCGTGCCGGCGGTGAATCGCTACGAGGTCGCGGAGATCTGCGGCAACAAGCTCCTTACGACCATGCGCCTCACGCGGGACGGCGTGCCCAGCCCGCGGACGCGCGTGGCGTTCACGCCGGAATCGGCGCTCACGGCGATCGAGGAGCTCGGCTATCCGGTCGTGCTCAAGCCGCTCATCGGCTCGTGGGGCCGACTCATCTCGAAGGTGAACGATCGCGAGGCCGCCGAGGCCGTCGTCGAGCACAAGGACGTCCTCGGGAACTATCTGCACTCGATCTACTACATCCAGGAGTACGTCCAGAAGCCGGGCCGGGACATCCGTGCCTTTGTCGTCGGCGATCAGACGATCGCCGCGATCTATCGCGCGAGCGATCACTGGATCACGAACACGGCGCGTGGCGGTCAGGCGTCGAACTGTCCGGTGACACCTGAGCTCGATGCGCTGTGCGTGCGGGCGGCGCGCGCCGTCGGAGGCGGCGTCGTCGCCATCGACCTCCTCGAAGCGCCGGAGGGGCTGCTCGTGAACGAGGTCAACTACACGATGGAGTTCCGCAATTCCATCGACACGACCGGAGTGAACATCCCGGCGAAGATCGTGGACTACGTCCTCGAGGTGGCGAGAGTCACGCGGTGAGGGTGGGAGTGGTCGGCGCCGCGGGCTACGCGGGCGGCGAGCTCTTGCGTCTGTTGCTCACGCATCCGAAGGTCGACGAGATCGTCGCGGGGAGCGAGTCGCTCGCCGGCAAGCCGGTCACGGCGGCGCATCCCAATCTGCGGAAGCGCACGGCGCTCACGTTCGTGCACTACGAGGACGTCACGAAGTGCGACGTGCTCTTCCTGTCTCTCCCCAACGGTGCGCACCGCGCACACGAATTCGAGGATCGCGCGAGCCTGATCGTCGACCTCTCGAGCGACCACCGTCTGCGCGAGGCTGCCGACTACGAGCGCTGGTACGGCTCGCCGCACCCGCGTCCCTCGGCGCTCGATCGCTGGACGTACGGCATCCCCGAGCTGCATCGCGCGGAGATCGCGCGTTCCAAGCGGCTGACCGGCGCGGGCTGCAACGCCACCGCATCCATCCTGGCGCTGCTCCCGCTCTTCCGCGCGGACGTCGTGGACCGGACGCGGCCGGTGGTCGTCGAGTGCAAGGTCGGCTCGAGCGAGGGCGGCCGCGAGCCGAGCGAGGACAGCCACCACCCCGAGCGCGCCGGCGTGGTGCGTTCGTTCCGGCCGGTGGGCCACCGTCACACCGCGGAGATCCAGCAGGAGCTGCGGCTCGCTGGAGATGCCGTGCGCGTCGATCTCTCGGTGACGTCGGTCGAGCTGGTCCGCGGTGTGGTCGCGACGGCGCACGCCTACACGAAGGCCGCTCTGGATGACCGCGCGCTGTGGAAGGTCTATCGAGACTCGTACGGGTCCGAACCGTTCGTGCGCATCGTGAAGGAGCGCACCGGGATCTACCGGTATCCCGAGCCGCGGATCCTCGCGGGCACGAACTTCGCCGACGTCGGCTTCGCCGCGGATCCGGTCGGCGACCGGGTGGTCGCCATCTGCGCGATCGACAACCTCGTCAAGGGCGCCGCCGGCAACGGCGTCCAGGCGATGAACGTCGCCTGCGGCTATCCCGAACGGGCCGGTCTCGAGTTCGTGGGTCTTCACCCGTGACGCTTCGAGCGGTCGTGAAAGCCGGCGGCAGCGCCGGGGTCGACCGTGACGCCGTCGCCGATCTCGTGTCGGACATCGCCCGCTCGGACGAGATCGTCCTCGTTCACGGCGCCTCCGCGGAGACGGATCGGCTCGCCGCCGCGCTCGGGCACCCATCGGAGAAGGTGGTCTCGCCAAGCGGCCACGAAAGCCGACGCACCGATCGCCGCACGCTGGAGATCTTCGCCATGGCCGCGCTCGGCGTGGAGAACTTCCTCTACGTGGAGAAGCTGCAGCAGCGCGGCATCGATGCCGTCGGCCTCTCGGGACATTCCGGCCGCCTCCTCGTCGCGAAGAAGAAGGACGTGCGCTCGGTGCGCGACGGCAAGACGCTGCTTCTGCGCGACGACTACACGGGTAAGGTCGAGGCCGTGAACCTCCCGCTCCTCACGCAGTTCATCGGCCCCGGCCGCGTGCCGGTGATCGCGCCGATCGCGCTCTCGACGGAGCAGCAGGCGCTGAACGTGGACGGCGACCGCGTCGCGGCCGCCATCGCCGTGGCGATCGACGCTGACGCGCTCATCATCCTCACGAGCGTCCCCGGCCTCCTTCGCGATCCCGGCGATCCGCGGACGCTGGTTCCCGAGACGACGCTCAACGAAGCAGAGGGACTCGCGAAAGGACGGATGAAGGTGAAGATCCTCGCCGCTCGGGAGGCTCTCGAGGGCGGCGTCGACGAGATCGTCATCCGTTCGGCAAGCGCGGACGTGAACGTCCGGACCGTGATCCGGTCATGACGACGACGCTGCGAACTACGGCCGATCTCGTCGCGGCCGAGGACGCGCACACCTCGGGCCTGTACACCAAACGCGCGATCGTGCTCGTGCGAGGCGAGGGCGCGACCGTCTACGACAGCGACGGGCGTGCATACATCGACTGCGTGGGCGGGCAAGGGATGGCCAACCTGGGACACGGCAACGCCGCCGTCGCCGACGCGATCGCCGCGCAGGCACGGACGCTCGCCTCGTGCACCGAGCTCTTCTACAACGATCGGCGCGCGGAGCTCTACGACCTTCTCGCCGAGATCCTCCCGGCCGCGCTCGACCGGATCTTCCTGTGCAACAGCGGCACCGAGGCCGTCGAAGGGGCGTTGAAGTTCGCACGCGCGGCGACGAAGCGAAGCGGCATCGTCGCGACGATGCGCGGCTTCCACGGTAAGACGATGGGCGCGCTCTCCGCGACGTGGGGCCCGGAGTACCGCGAGATGTTCGGCCCGCTGGTGCCGGGCTTCTCGCACGTACCGTTCAACAGGGTCGAAGCGCTGGACGCGGCGATCACCGACGACACCGCCGCGTTCATCGTCGAGCTCGTGCAGGGCGAGGGCGGCGTGCGTCCGGCGACGCTCGAGTTCGCGCGGGCCGCCGCACAGCTGTGTCGTGAGCGCGGCGCTCTGCTGATCGTCGACGAAGTGCAGACCGGATTCGCGCGCACCGGTTCGCTCTTCGCGATCGAGCAGTACGAGATCGTGCCGGACATCCTCTGCCTCGCGAAGTCCATCGCCGGTGGCATGCCGATGGGCGCGATCGCGTTCTCGCGCGCCGTGGGCGATCTCGCCAAGCGCTCGCATTCGACGACGTTCGGCGGCAACCCGCTCGCGTGCGCGGCCGCCATCGCCGCGATCGGCGAGATCCGCCGCCTGGACCTCGCCGCAAGGGCGCGAGAACGCGGAAAGCAGCTCCTCGAGGGGCTCCGCGCCATCCGCAGCGACCGGATCCGAGAGGTGCGCGGGCTCGGTCTGCTCGTCGGCGTCGAGCTGAAGGAGAACGCCGCGGGCGCGGTGCGCGCGCTGCAGGACCATGGCGTGCTCGCGCTCGGCGCCGGACCGACCGTGGTGCGGTATCTCCCGCCGCTGGTGATCACGGAGGAGCAGATCGCGACCGTCCTCGCCGTCTCGGCGAAAGCGCTCGGGTGACGCCGAGCCCGGAAGATCTCGCGCTTCTCCGCGGCCTCGTCGAGATCCCGAGCGTTTCACGCCGCGAGGGCGAAGCCGTCGAATGGCTCGTCGCGCAGATGGGCGCGCGCGGATTCAAGGCGAGCGTCGACGACGCCGGCAACGCCGTGGGCGAGATCGGGGATGGGCCGGCGCACGTGGTCCTGCTGGGACACATCGACACCGTCCCAGGCGAGATCCCGGTGCGCGTCGAGGGCGACGAGCTCGTCGGTCGCGGCGCGGTCGACGCGAAAGGGCCGCTCGCGGCCTTCGTCGCGGCGGCGAGCGACGTCGTTCCAGGCGTGCGGGTCACCGTCGTCGGAGCCGTCGAAGAGGAGTCGCCGACGAGCGCCGGAGCGCGGCACCGGGCGACGCTCCCGCCGCCGGCGTGGTGCGTCGTCGGCGAGCCGTCGGGATGGGACGCCGTCACCGTCGCGTACAAGGGACGGCTCACGCTGCGCATCGCGCTCACGCGCGAGGCGCGGCACGGTGCGTCGCCCGGCGCGACGCTGTCCGAAGAGGCGCTCGCGCTCTGGGAGCGGCTGCGTGATGAGGCCCGGTCATCGTCGGCGTCCGCGCGCTCGTTCGAGAAGCTCGATTGCCGTCTCGAAGGCATGAGCGGCGGCGAGAGCGACGGTCTCGTCGAACGCGCCGAGCTTCGCGTGGGCTATCGCGTACCACCGGGTGCTGACCCGTCCGCTCTCGAGCGGGCCGCGTCGGCGCTCGCCCGCGATGGCGAGGTGCGAGTGAGCGTGACGACCCAAGGGCGCGAGGATCCGGTGCGCACGCCGCGGACGAGCGAGCTTGCGCGCGCGTTCGCGCGAGCGATCGCGGCGACGGGCGGTCAGACCACCTTCAAAGAGAAGAGCGGCACGAGCGACATGAACATCCTCTATCCGGCCTGGCGGTGTCCGATGGTCGCGTACGGGCCCGGCGACAGCCGCTACGACCACACCCCTATCGAACGTCTTTCGATATCGGAGTACGCGCGCTCGATCGCCGTCCTGAAAGGGGTGCTCAGCCGAGCGAGCGACCGCATAATCTGACGCCGACCTCGGGAAGGAGGCGCTGCAGTGTTCGCAAAACGCTACACGCGCCAACGTCTCGTCGTCGCCGGGCTCACGCTCCTTGCGGTCGCCCTCGGCGCGCTGCTCCTCCGCGGTGAGGTCTTCGACACGACCTTCCAGTCGGCCGTGTACGACGAAGCGATCAGCCTGGGGACCGCGCCCGTCCGCAACCAGGTGACGATCGTCGCGCTCGACGACCGGACCGTGGCCGAGTACGGACGCTTTCCGCTCCCGCACCAGGCGTACGCCGACCTCTTGCGCGCCCTCCGCCCGCTGAACGCGAGCGTCGTCGCCTTCGACGTGGCGTTCTACGAGCCCGCCGCGCGACCGGAGGACGACATCGCGCTGGCCGCGGCGATGCGGGAGTCCGGGAACGTCCTGCTCGCGATGCAGGGTTCGGGTCAGCCGACGATCCGCGATCACACCGAACGCTATCCCGGTCTGCAGCTGCCGGTGCCGGTGCTCCGTGATGCCGCCGCGGGCCTCGGCGCCGTGAACATCCACCCCGACCCCGATGGTCGCGTCCGTTACGCGCAGCTCCGGATCGAAGGACCGGACGGCGCCACCTATTACTCGTTGCCGCTCCTCACCGCCGCGCGGAAGGTGGGGGCGGACCTTTCGAAGTCCGCGGTCACGGGCGATGTCCTCGCCGTTCCCGCACCGCTCGGCGCCCGGACGATGCCGATCGATCGCCGCGGCGGCATGCCCGTGTACTACGCGGCTCCCCCGGCGCGGCCGACGTCCGAGGGCGCGACGTATCCGTGCCGGAGCGCGGCGTACTTCTGCGTCGTGTCGATGAGCGACCTGATCGACGGGACGATCCCGCGTGACCTGATCAGCGGCCGCGCGGTGTACATCGGCGCGCACTCGCTCGCGGCCGTTCCGGACGACTATCCGGTCCCGAATTCCGGCGCCGACAAGATGTTCGGGGTCGAGATCTGGGCGAACGCGACGCAGTCGATCCTCACGAACCGCTACCCGCTGCTGCGGCAGGGCGACGCCGTCACGCTCGCGCAGCTCGCGGTCCTCACGCTCGCGGGACTGCTGCTGGTGCTCCGCTGGCGCCTGTTCGGGTTCCTCGGCGCCCTCGCGATCCTCGTCCTCTACGTCGTCGGCGGCTATGTCCTGTTCGCGCTGCAGACGCAGGCCGTCGTCGGGGACGGAACGGTGGAGGTGCCGTCGATCGCGTACGTCGTGCCCGCCGCGTTCTGGTGGGTCATCCTGCTCGGCTACCTGTTGCTGGAGGAGCAGATCACGGTCGAAAGAACCCGCAGCACGTTCGGGCGCTTCGTCACGCCATCGGTCGCGCGGACGATCATGGACCGCGAGGAGGCGGGGAAGCTCGCGCTCGGCGGCGAGGAGAAGCGGGTGACGGTCCTCTTCGGCGACATCCGCGGCTTCACCACGATCGCCGAGGAGATGCGACCCGAGACGATCTTGGGGCACCTCAACCGGTTCTTCGACGGTATGGTGGACATCGTGAATCGCTACGAAGGCACCGTGAACAAATACAACGGCGACAACATCATGGTCCTGTGGGGCGCCCCCCTCGAGGTGCGCGATCCGGCGCGGAAGGCCGTCGCGTGCGCGTTGGAGATGCAGCGCTGGATCGTCGCCGAGCGTGAGAGGGGCGGACCCGACATCGCCTTCGGCTTCGGCATCAACACCGGCCCGGTCGTAGCGGGCTTCCTCGGCGCGAAGGGGCGCATGGACTACACGGTCATCGGCGACACCGCGAACGTCGCGTCCCGCCTGACCTCCGCCGACATCGCACGGCGCGACCAGGTCGTGGTCTCGTCCGAGACCTTGCGCGAGATCGGCGACGACGTCGAGGCGGTCGATCTCGGCGCGGTGCTGGTCAAGGGCCGGCTCGAGCCGGTGCCGTGCTGGCAGATCGACCGGCTCGGCACGCTCGTCTCGCCTCGGCCCGCCCCCGCGCCGGAGCGTCCGCTCGCGCGCGCCGCCGCGGGCGGGTACCGCTAGTGCTCGACGACAAGGTGGCGCTGGTCCTGGTCAAGCTCGGCCACCTCGCGGTGCAGAAAGACCGCGAGGCGTACCTTCGCGGCCTCGTCGACCTGTGCTCGCAGGCCGTCGACGCCGAGCGCTGCACCGTCTACATCGTCAACCAGAAGAAGAAGGAGCTTTGGGCGCGCGTCGCGCAGCGCACCGCCACCGAGATCCGGCTGCCGATGGGTCAGGGTCTCGCAGGCCAGTCCGCCCTCACCGGCGAGACGATCAACGTCCCCGACGCGTACGCCGACGCGCGATTCGACCGAAACGTCGATCTCCGCACGGGGTTCCGCACCCTGAACATGCTCGTCGTCCCGGTGTGGGGCGGCGACGGCCAGAGCGTCGTCGGGTTCATCCAGGCGCTGAACAAGCGCAACGGCGCGTTCGAGCGCCGCGATCAGATGCTGCTCGAGCAGATCGCCGAGACGGTCGGTCCCGTGCTCGAGCACATTCCGATCGACAACTGATGACACAGGAGCGCCGCGCGAAGCGCGAGCGGCGCACGCAGTACCGCCGCAAGACCGACCGACCGGTGACCGCCGGCTCGAGGCTCGACCTCATCGTCGACGTGACGCGCCAGCTCATGTCGATCACGGACCTCGACGCGCTTCTCCGCGACATGGCCACCGCCACCACGCAGCTCCTCGATGCCGACCGCGCGACGATCTTCATCGTCGATCGCGACCGCGGCGAGATCTGGTCGAAGGTCGCTCTCGGTACCGGGGCCGGAGAGATCCGCCAGCCGATCGGTGTCGGCATCGCGGGGACGGTCGCGGCGACCGGCGAGCGCATCAACATCTCCGACGCGTACGACGACCCGCGCTTCAACCCCGACCCCGACAAGCGAAGCGGGTACCGGACGAAGTCGCTTCTGACCTTCCCCATGACCGGTCAGAACGGCCGCGTCATCGGCGTGTTCCAGGTCGTGAACAAGAACGGCGGCGGTGACTTCACCCTGGACGACGAGGAGACGTTGAGCTCGCTCGGCGCCTCCGCGGCGATCGCCGTAGAGAACGCGCAGCTCGTCGCCGAGCAGCGGCGCCTTTGGACGACCCTCATCGAGACGCTCGCCGTGACGATCGACGCACGCGACCAGCAGACCGCGGGACACAGTCAGCGCGTGACCCGGTACGCCGAGGTGATCGGCCGCGCGATGGGGCTGGACGGACTCGAGCTCGAGAAGCTTCGCGCGGCCGCGCTGCTTCACGACTACGGCAAGATCGCCGTACGCGATCAGTTCCTCATGAAGCCTGGCAAGCTCGACGACGCCGAGTTCGCATACATGAAGGAGCATGCCGAGAAGACCGGCGAGTTCCTCGCGCATCTGGTCTTTCCGCAGGACATGCGCGACGTGCCCGTCATCGCCGCCCAGCACCACGAGCGGATGGACGGGAAAGGGTATCCGCGCGGTCTGCCCGCCGAGCGCATCCTGCTCGGTGCGCGCATCGTCGCCGCGGCGGACGTGTTCGACGCGCTCACCGCGCCGCGCTACTACAAGCCGGCGTACACGCTCGAGAAGACGCTCGAGCTCATGGACGAGATGGCCGGCGATCATCTGGATCCGATGGTCGTCGCGGCCCTCCGGCGGAACGTCCACGATCTCGAGTGGACCCTCGATTCGATGAAGCACACGTGGCCGAAGCCCGACGATCCCGGCATGGCCGACGTACCGAATGCCGGTCTCTCGCAGCGCGATCAGGCGGCAGGCAGATGAAGGCGCGGTTCTGGGGCACGCGCGGCTCCATCCCAACGCCGGGGCCGTCCACCGTCCGGTACGGTGGAAACACGGCGTGCGTCGAGGTGCGTGACAGCACCGGCTCGCTGCTCATCCTCGACGCCGGCACGGGCCTTCGCGAGCTTGGCGTCGCGCTCATGAACGGCGGCGGCTCGCGGCCGTTCTCGGTCGACCTGCTGCTGTCGCACCTGCATTGGGATCACATCCAGGGGATTCCGTTCTTCCGTCCCGCGTACGATCCGAAGTCGTCGCTGCGCATCCGTGGCCCGAAGCAATCGCGCACGATGCGGGAGCTCCTCGGCCTCGGGATGGACGATCCCTTTTTTCCGGTGGACATCGATGATCTGCCAGCGCAGCTGTCTGTCGGCGAGCTCCAAGACGGCAGCGACGAGCAGATCGGACGCTTCCGCGTGCGCGCCGCGAGCATCTTCCATCCCGCACCGGCGCTCGCGTTCCGCCTCGAGGCTGACGGCCGCTCGCTGGTGTACGCGACGGATACCGAAGATCCGTTCTCGGGCCGCGCCAATCCAGTGGTCGCGCTCGCGAGCGGAGCCGACACGCTCATCCACGACGCGCAGTACCTCGAGGCCGATTTCAAGCCCACGTGGGGACACTCGACGATCGCGAGCGCCATCGACGTCGCGACGAAAGCGAAGGTGAAGCGCCTCGTGCTCTATCACCACGATCCCGACCGGAGCGACGACGCGCTCGATCGAATCGCCGTTGACTCACAGGCGAAGGCGAAGGGGATCGAGGTCGTCGTCGCGCGCGA
>DATBKH010000038.1:0-2718 GCA_036555955.1 Candidatus Limnocylindria bacterium
GGACCTCTTCGACCTTGGCCTTCATCTGGTCTTCGCGCGCCTTCAGACGGTTGACCTCGGTCTGCGTCGATTCGATGAGGAGGTCGAGCTCGCGGATCTCCGCCGTGACCTTCTGCTGTTCGGTCGCGATCTCCGCGAGGACGCTCGGTGCCTCCGCGCTCAATTACCCATCTCCGGTCCCTTGATCCATCCCTGACGGATCGCGTACACGACCGCCTGCGTCCGGTCGTTCACCGACAGCTTACGAAGGATGCTCGACATGTGATTCTTCACCGTCTGCTCGGAGATGGCGAGCGCGTAGGCGACCTCTTTGTTCGTCATGCCCTGCGCGATGTTGTCCAGGATCTGCACCTCACGCGGCGAGAGCGGCGCGAAGACGTGGGTCGAGCCAGGACCATACACGGAAAGCTCGCGGAACTCCGCGAGCACCTTCGACGCGACCGCGGGGCGGCTGAAGATCTTCTCGTTGATGATGAACTGCCCCGCGCGGACCTTGCGGATCGCGTCGATGAGCTCCGTCGGCTCGCAGTCCTTGTGAAGGTAGGCCGCGGCGCCGGCGCGGATCGCCTCGAAGAGGATCTGCTCCTGGTCCTGCGCGGTGAGGATCACCACACCGACCGCGGGCAGCTCGCGGCGGACGCGCTGCGTCGCCTTCACGCCGGAGAGCCGTGGCAGGTCGACCTCGATGACGAGAACGTCGGGCTCGAGCTCGTTCGTCTTGGCGACGGCCTCTTCCCCGTCCGAGGCGACGCCGACGATCTCCATGTCCGACTCCTTCTCGATCACCTGCCGGATCCCCATCGTGGTGATGCGGCTGGCGTCGGCGAGAAGGATGCGGATCGCGCGCTCGGGGCGTTCGCTCATGGGTGCTCCTCACGAGTCCGTCCGTCGCGGCGGGCGCGGAGCGGCTCAACCTTCTTTTCGATCGGGACGAGCAGCGTCACGGCCGTCCCCTCGCCGGGAGTCGACTGGATCTGGAGCGAGCCGCCGATGAGCTCGGCGCGCTCGCGCATGGAAAGCAGGCCGACGGACTTCTTGTGGCGCGCCGCCTTCACGAGGTCGAAGCCCATGCCGTCGTCGGTGACGTGCATGACCCAGTTCTCGTTCGCGCGCGACCACGCGATCCCGACGCCGCTCGCGTGAGCGTGCTTGTGCACGTTCTGCAGCGCCTCCTGCATGATCCGATACACGGCAAGCTCTTGCATCGGCGTGAGGCCGGTGTCCTTCAGATCGAGCTGGCTGCCGATCTTGATGCCGCAGCGCGCCTCCCACTCCGATGCGTAGTTGCGGATCGCCTCGGCGAGCCCGAGCTCGCTGAGCTCCGGCGGGCGCAGGTCGTAGATCATCCCGCGCACCGAGTCGAGCGAGCTGCGGAACTGGTTCTTCAGGTTCGCGAGCTCCGTCCGGAGGGTCTGGCGCACCTCGGCGGGCGCGCGCTCGGCGATCCGCTCCAGGTACTCGATCTCGAAGATCGCGTTCGCGAGCACCTGCGCCGGGCCGTCGTGCACGTCGCGGTAGAGCCGTTCGCGCTCGGCCTCGAGGCTCTCGAGGACCCGCTGCGCGACCTCCACCGATTGTTCGTCGCTGTCGGCGGATGGACCGATGCCCGATCCGAGGAGATACGCCGCGCTCGATTCGATGTGCTGCACGACGAGCTGCATCTGCTTCAACCTGCGGTACCCGCGCTGCGTCTCTTCGTCCAGCTCTCCGTCGGTGCGGTGGCGTGAGCGCTCCTCGGCCTGCTTCTGATAGGTACGGCCGAACCGCTCGACCTGCTGACGCAAATTCCGCACATCGCGCCGCAATGCGTCGACGATGGCTTCGAAATGCGCATCGAGGTCTTCGGGCTGACGCGCGCTGCGAGCGGTGTCTTTCGTGGGTCGAAGTATCCCCTACGGAATCCGGAGCAAAACGAATCCCGGGGCGCGGGCGAGCACGGTCCAACCCGATTCGATACCCCTGGTAGCGATCGGATCGGCCGGCCTGACCAGAATTGACCGCACACCCCGCCTTGCGACCACCTCGCGCCATCCCGGCTCGGCACCGACCACGGTCTGGTAATCGTCGAGGACGCCGCAGCATCGATACGGCGTGTACCGCCCGTCGATGAATACGGGAGTCGCGGGTGCATGCCAGATCAACCAGCCACCCCAGTCGTAGTTGTTGAAGAGCCCGCTGCCCGTGGGCAGGGCGGCCAAGACATCGACCGGGTACAGCGACTCATCCGGACGCGGTGGCGCGATCACGAACGCGGCGACGACGAAGACCGCGGACGCCGCGAACGAGATGGCGGCGAGACCTCGCGCGGGACGCGAAGGCGGCCGTGAGAGCGTCAGCTTCACGCGAGCGAGCGCGAGAAGCGCCGCGAGCGCATCGCCCGTCCGCGTCGCAAGGAACGGCGCGGCGGCGATCGCGAACAGGGGCGTCTGACGTACGGCGGTCAGCGCGAGCAGCAGGAGCGGCAGCAGGACGATGACCTCGCGCAGCTCGAGTGGGCGCGCGAACAGCGCGACCGCGACGACGACGGCGAGGGTGACCCCGAAGAGCGACCCGATCCCGTTGCGCACGTCGGGCACCGCCCACTCCTGCAGTTCCCGTGGCGGGTTCAGGAGATGGAAGCCGGGTGCGGTCCACGAGCCGAAGCCGGCGGGGGTGACGAGCGTCACGACGATCGCGGCGAGCGCCGCGATGGCGTAACGCGACCGTCGCGGCCGATCC
>DATBKH010000039.1:0-4581 GCA_036555955.1 Candidatus Limnocylindria bacterium
ATCGCGTCGAAGGACACGTTCGAGCAGGCGAAGCTCGAGAACGCCCGCGTCCTCGAAACCCTGAAGGGCAGCGCTCTGCTCGGCCTTCGCTACCGCGGTCCGTTCGACGAGCTCCCGGCCTCGAGCGAGGGCGTCATCGGCCACCGCGTCATCGCGTGGAAGGACGTCACCGCCGTCGAGGGCACCGGTCTCGTCCACATCGCGCCGGGCTGCGGTGCCGAGGACTTCGCGCTCTCCAAGACGGAAAAGCTGCCGGTGCTCGTGCCGATCGACGAGATGGCGCGCTTTGTCCGCGGCTATGGCTGGCTCGAGGGCAAGGAGGCGCGCGACGTCGCGCGTGAGATCGCCGACGACTTGAAGCGCCGCGGGCTCCTGTTCCGCGCCGCCGACTACACGCACCGCTATCCGGAGTGCTGGCGCTGCCACGAGGAGATCGTGTTCCGCGTCGACGACGAGTGGTTCATCTCGATGGACGAGCTGCGCCCGAGGATGATCGCGGCGGCGGCGAAGGTCGGCTGGCTGCCGCCGGCAGCCGGACGGCGGATGGAGAACTGGCTCCAGAACATGGGCGACTGGAACATCAGCCGCAAGCGGTACTGGGGACTGCCGCTTCCCTTCTACACATGCGCGAACGGGCACTTCTTCGTTGTCGGCAGCGAGGAGGAGCTGCGCGAGCGCGCCAAGAGCGGGCTCGAGGCCCTCCGCGAGCTGCACCGGCCGTGGATCGACGAGGTGGTGGTCGGCTGTCCCACGTGCGGCGCCGACAGCAAACGGGTGAAGGAGGTCGGGGACTGCTGGCTGGACGCGGGCATCGTTCCGTTCTCCACCCTCGACTGGCTGCACGACAAGGACTACTGGGCGAAGTGGTTCCCGGCCGACTACATCGTCGAGATGGTCGAGCAGATCCGGCTGTGGTTCTACTCGCAGCTCTTCTTCTCGGTCGTGCTCACCGGCGACGCGCCATACCGGGTTTGCCAGTCGTTCCAGCCGATGCTCGCCGCGCCGGGCGAGGAGTTCCACAAGTCCGGCGGCAACATGGTCGATCTGTACGAGGCCTGCGAGCTCGTCGGCGCGGACGCCATCCGCTGGATCGTCGCGCGCGAGGACCTGCAGGAGATCATGTACTTCGGCTGGCCGCCGTTCGAGGACTTCAAACGAAAGCTCCTCGTCCTCTGGAACACGTATTCGTTCTTCGTCACGTACGCGACGCTCGACGACTTCGACCCGTCCGTACCTCCGGTCCCACTCCCGGAGCGGCCGCTGATGGACCGCTGGCTGCTGTCGGCGCTCGCCCGGCTCGTCGCGGATTGCCGCACGGCGATGGACGCGTACGACGTCCGGAGCGCGGTCTTCAAGCTCGAGGCGTTCTGGGACGATCTCTCGACGTGGTATCTCCGCCGCAATCGCGCTCGATTCTGGAAGGCGCGCTCGAAGCGCGACTCGCTCGCGGCGTACCAGACCTTGTACGAGGCACTCAGCACCGTGATCCAATTGATGGCGCCGGTCGCGCCCTTCCTCAGCGAGGACCTCTACCAGGGGCTCGTGCGGCACGCGGAGCGGAGTGCGGCGTCGTCCGTCCACCTCACCGCGTATCCCGACGGGAAGGCCGACCGCGTGAACGACGACCTCGAGCGCCGGATGCGCGCCGCGCGGCGGGTCGTCGAGCTCGGTCGCGCCGCCCGTTCGTCCGCGGGCGTCAAGACCCGCATGCCGCTGCCCAAGCTCATCGTCGTCTTCGACGCGAACGATCGCGACCGTGGCGCGCTCGACACCGGATCGGAGCTCGCCGACATCCTGAAGGACGAGCTCAACGTGAAGACGATCGAGATCCGCGATGCCGCCGAAGGTCTCGTGAAAGAGACGGTGAAGCCCGACCTGAAGGTGCTCGGGCCGAAGCTCGGCAAGGACCTGCCGCGCGTTCGGCAGGCGCTTGCCGAAGGGCGCTTCGAGCGCCGGGACGGCACGATCAGCGTCGAGGGGTTCGAGCTGCGTGACACGGAGGTCCTCGTCACGCACGAGGGCGCGCCCGGCCACGCCGTCGGCCGCGACGCGGGCGCCACGGTCGCGCTCGAGACGAAGGTCACGCCCGAGCTCGAGCTGGAAGGTCTGGCGCGCGAGCTCGCGCATCACCTCAACACCATGCGCAAGGAGGCAGGCCTCGACATCTCCGATCGCATCGCGCTCCGCTACGCCGGCGACCTCGGCCGCGTCTTCGCGAAGTACGGCGACTTCATCAAACAGGAGGCCCTGGCGACGACGGTCGACGAGGGCCTGCGCGGACGCGGACACGCCTGGTCGGGCGAATTGAACGGAGTGCCGGGCCGGATCGAGATCGAAAGGATCTAGGCGACCCAGCGGGCTTGCCGAGGCGACGTCCCGTTAGCGGTTGCCGCGGGCGCGCGGAGATGACGCGCGGGTTCCTACAGCAGAGCCGTCCGCAGCGCGGCATAGATGAGCCGCGGCGCACGCCGCCGCCCCGGACCGGTCAGCGCGGTGCGCCACGTGGGATAGGAGAGCAGCGCGTGCGCGAGCGCGATCGCGTCGGCGAGCCGCATGCCGAGCGCGCCCCGCCGCGCGAGGTCGGTGAAGGTGCGGGTGATGATCCCGAGGCGCACGCCGTCGAGCTCGCGGAGCAGCGCGCCGACCTCGCGCGGAAGAGCGCCGTCGACGAGCGTCTCGAGCAGCACCGTCTCGGCGCGGTACTCACGCTCGTGCATGGCGATCAGCTCGCCCAGGATCGCGTCGCCGCTGTCGCCGCGTGGCCGCCAGCGCTCGATCCGTCCGATCAGCCCTTCGGCGCGCGCGCGGAGCGCCGTCTCGACGAGTCGCTCCTTCGTCGCCGCGTGCAGGTACACGGTCCGCGGCGCAACATGCGCGCGCCGCGCGACCGCCGATACCCGCAAGCCCGGATAGCCGTGACGCGCGATCTCGCGCAAGGCGGCCGACTCGATGGCGCTCGCGGTGCGCGCCTTGCGCCGGGCGCGTTCGCGCTGCACGTACGGCCGTGAATTCACTGCACGGAGACTGTAGCCGAATTGCGGTGACTCTCGACGGGTAGACGACCGACCGCTATCGTTGCAGTCCTCGTGGCGGATTCTGCTTTCGTCTTCCCCGGACAGGGCTCGCAGATCGTCGGCATGGGCCGCGCGGTCTACGAGCAGTCCGCGCGCGCCCGCGAGACATTCGAGGAGGCGGACCGCACCCTCGGCTACGAGCTATCGAAGATCTGCTTCGAAGGACCATCCCAGAACCTCGACGACACCACGATCGCGCAGCCCGCGATCCTCGCGACGAGCGTCGCCGTCCTCGAGGCGTTCATCGAGTCCATGAACGCGAAGCTCGGGCGCCGCAGCAGCGACGGCTCGGAGCCGCGCGGCGTCGCCGCGCTCCCTGTGGGGTTCCGGCCGCGGTTCGTCGCGGGACACTCGCTCGGCGAGTTCACCGCGCTGGTCGCCGCGGGGGTCCTGACTTTCCAGGACGCGCTGCGCCTCGTCGCCGAGCGCGGCCGGCTCGCTGCGTCGCGCGGCGCGAAGGGCGCGATGGCCGCGATCGTCGGTCTCACGGCGGACGAGGTGGATCGCGTGATCAAGGACACGCTTCCCGTCGGCAGCGCCGTCGTCGCGAACGACAACGGTCCCGCGCAGGTCACGATCGCGGGCGACACGGAGAGCGTCGCCATGGTGAGCGAGGCGCTCACGAAGAGCGGCGCGCGGAAGGTCGTGCCGCTTCGCATCTCGGCGCCGTTCCACTTCCCGGACATGGGGAGGATCGGTCCGGACCTCGCCGCGTTCATGCGGACGCTCCACTTCCGCGAGCCGGTCGTGCCGATCGTCGCGAACGTGAGCGCCCTGCCGCATCCGTCGGCGTCCGCGATCCCCGACGCGCTGGTGCGTCACCTCTCGAGCCGCGTCGAGTGGCTGCGATCGGTCCGCTACATGGCCGAGCGCGGCGCCTCGACGTTCGTCGAGATCGGCGCGGGCCAGGTGGTGAACGGCCTCGTGAAGCGCATCGCCGACGTGAAGCTCATCAACGTTTCAGACCCGCTCTCCATCAGCGGAGCGCTCTCGGCGCTCCGCGAACGCGCCGCGCCCTCACATCCGTGACGCGACGCGTCGTCGTCACCGGCCTCGGCGCGGTCACACCGCTCGGTCTCGACGTCGCGACGACGTGGGACGCGCTCGTTCACGGGCGAAGCGGCATCGGACGGATCACCCGCTTCGACCCGTCGCCGTACGAGACGCAGATCGCCGGCGAGGTGAAGGGCTTCGAACCTGCGAGATACATGGACCGGAAAGAGATCAGGCGGACCGACCGCTTCACGCAGTACGCCGTCGGAGCGGCCGCGCAGGCGCTCGAGGACGCGGGACTGAAGGGCGGCGGCCCGGATCGCGATCGCATCGGCGTCGCCATCGCCACGGGCGTCGGCGGTATCGAGACGCTCATCGACCAGGTCCTTCTGATGAAGGAGCGGGGGCCATCGCGCCTCTCGCCCTTCCTCGTTCCGATGCTGATGGCGAACGCGGGCTCCGCGCAGATCTCCATGCAGTTCGACGTTCGCGGGCCGAGCCTCACGCACGTGTC
>DATBKH010000040.1:0-4905 GCA_036555955.1 Candidatus Limnocylindria bacterium
CCATCCTCGGCGATCCGCTCCCACCCGAGCCCGATCTCGTCGGTCGCGCAGAAGGTCTCGAGCCCGATGAAGCGCGCGACCTCCGGAGCGAGCCCCACCGCGGCGAGCTGGCGGCCGTAACCGCGCAGCTCGTGCACGCCCAGCGTCGACATGACCTTCTCGATGCCCTTGCGCAGGGCTTCGACGAGATTCCCCGGCGCGTCGGGGTCGGCCGTGGCGATCGCGTATTCGAGCAACAGGTAGGGGTTCACGGCGTCCGCTCCCAGCGCCAGCGCGGCAACGATGTCGTGGAGATTGCGGAAGCTACCGGCCGACACCACGATCGACGCGTCGCGCCGCAGGGATCCCGCGCCCCCGGATGCCGCGACGAGGGCCCGGTGCGCGGCGGCGGTCACCAGCAGCGGATCGAGCCACGCGCGCCCCTCGGCGAGGACGCCGCGATCCTGGACGATGACCAGACGCGAGCCCGCGCGAACGCCGCGCGCCGCCGCCGCCGCGAGCCGGACGAGGGCGTCGTGGGGATGCTCGTCCCAATCGCGATCGGTCTCGAGCACGACGGGCTTGCGCCGCGCGTCCGCGGCGAAACGATGGGCGACGTCTTCGAGCAGCCACGTTCCGCGCTCGCGAGCCAGCGCGCGGTAGTCGTCGGAGCGCAGGCCGGTCTCCGGAGCGTGGCCGCCCAGCAGGATGGGCGTCGCGATCTCGATCCACGGGCGCGAACGGCGCGCCCGCGGCGATGGACGCGGACCGAGAAGCACGCGGGTCGAGAAGTGCTCGATCTCGCGTTCGCGGTCGATCGCCGGATTGGTGACCACGGCGACCGTCTCGTGGAGATGGTCCGCGAGGTTCGCGCGAGGAGCGAGAGCGGCGAGCGGTCCGTCGTAGCCGAGCGATCCGATCGGCTCGTTCGCGGTCTCGGCCATGAACGCGGCGTGCTTCAGGTCGTCGGGCTCGAAACCGAAGGCCGCGAATTGACGCTCGCGCCGGACCGCGACGTCCTCGACCTCGTCCGGCGGAACGCCGATCTCGAAGCGGCGACCCGCGGAGAGCGGCTCGGCGGGACCGCCGCAGACGAGGCGCTCGCGCAGTCCCGCGCCGATCACGCCACGCGCGGCACGCGACCGCGCGAAGTCGGCACGCATCGCGCGCTGATCGAGAAGCCGCCAGCCGTTGTCGCGGCGAAGCGCGACGCGCTCGCCGGGCGCGAGCGGGTACGGCTCTTCGACGTATCGCTCGAGCGGCACGAAGCCGCGCTCGCTCGCGAAGACGTGCTCGTCTTCCGTCTGCACGTGCCAGAGCGGGCGGAGGCCGAGCGCGTCGACGCCGAAGACGCAGGTGTCCCCGACCCGCGCGAGGATCGCGGCAGGACCCTGCGCGAGCGGTCCAACGGCCGCGCGCGCCTGGACGTACACGTCCTGGAGCTCGGGCGACAACCGCTTGATCTCGTTCACGATCGGCGGGAAGAGCATCTCGATCGCTTCGATCGGCGTGAGCCCGTCGCGGATGACGAGAGCGCGGAGCACCGCGTCGACGTCCTGCGAATCGCTGCCGTCGCGCGACAGCGCCATCCCCAGAGCGCGCGCCTCCTCGCGCAGGCGATCGATCGTGTTGATCTCGCCGTTGTGCGCGAACGCGGCGAAGGGCTGCACCCGCGTGAAGCTCGTCGACGTGTTCGTCGCGTACCGGTTGTGGCCGAAGGCCACGGACGTGGCGAACAGCGGGTCGCCCAGGTCCGCGAAGTACGACGTGAGCTGATGACCCGCGCCGCGAAGCTTGTACACGGCGCTGTGGCGTGACAGCGACACAACGGTCGCCGGCGTCGTGCGCTCGATCTCGAGCCCGGCGGCGTACAGCGCACGCGATCCGGTCCGTCCAGCACTCGGAGCGAGAAGCGCGAGCTGGAGAAAGCCCGGGGCTTCCAGACGGCCGCGCGGGCCCAGCGCCCCGGCCTCCGTCTCGTTCTCGCGCACGAGACGGGTCCGCACGCCGTGACGCGCCAGGATCGACACGACCTCGCCAGCGGCCGTCCCGTCCGGCAGGAAGAAGTGCCCGACCGCGAACCGCGGCGACCGGACGGCATCCGTGTCGTTCAGAAGCTTTCCCCAGAGCGCGCGCGGGAGGTCGGTGAGCACGCCGGCACCGTCGCCTTCGCCGTTCACGACACCGGAGCGGTGAGCGAGCGCGGCCATGCCGCCAAGGACCGCGTCGAGCACGTCGCGCCGCGGCCGCCCGTCCTTGCGGGCCACGGCGACGAGGGCGCAGGCGTCATGCTCGCTGGCCAGGTACGTTTCCCTTCTTTCTCGCAGGGGCGCTATCCCCGGCGAACCCTCTCCGTCGGCGGCGTCAGACGCCTCCTTGGTCTTACGAAAGAAGCCTCCCGGTCCTGGGAGGCTTTCGTCGCATCGCGTGTGCGTGGGGGCGTGCGACTAGGCCCGATCCCGGATTGCCGATGCGGACGCGGTCGCAACGCTCACGGCGTGAGGCTAGGCGAGCGGAAGGTTGCGGAACAGCCCTCAATCGGTCGCGGTTGGGTGACGCGCGAGGAGGCGGCTGACGCCGCCTCCTCTTCTTGTGGCAACGCGGGTTTGGTGGCTACTCCAAGCGGCTCCGTACCGATGCCGGCTTCGCGCGAAGGAGCACGACGCCGAGAGCGACGGCGGCCACGCCGATGGCGAGCATGCCGTTGTTGTCGGTGCTGGTGCTCGTCGAGGGAAGACTCGCGACGACCGGGGCACTCTGCACACCGGCGACCGCGGTGTTCGTCGGAGCGGGCTGCACCGATGCGACCACACCGTTCGGTCCGAAGCCCGGAGCCCAGGTGATCGGGCCCGCCGGGATGACCGTCGTGGTCGGCGTCGTGTTCACCGGGATCACGGTCCCGGTCGAACCGGTGCTGCCGGTCGTGCCGCCGGTCGTGCCGCCCGTCGTCCCACCGGACGTGGTCGAGCAGCTGGACGTTCCGCCGTTCACCGCGGAGATGAGACGGCCCTGCGCCGAGTAGAAGTTGTTCGACCCGGCCGGGCCGAGCGTCGTGATCGGCGTGCCGAAGACAAAGTCGATCTGGAAGAAGCAGCTCGGCACGTCAACCGAGAGCGTGTGCTCGCCCGCGCTGAGCGTCGCGGTCGTGGAGTCGAACATCGTCTGCTGGCCCGCGGTGTTCTCCGAGAACGTCGCCGCCGGGGCCTTGTACGAAACGAGCGAGAGCTGAACGTTGCAGTTCTCCCCGACCATGAAGCTGACCGAGGCGGTACCGCCCTGGCTCGCCCCGGTGATCCCGCTGACATCGGTCACGCGCGACTCCGTCGTGCACGCCCATGTCCGCTGGGTGCTGTTGGGTGTCGCGGTCGAGGCGAGCGCGGCGTTCGCGCCGACCGCGAGACCGAGGATAAGAGCGCATGCGCTGAGTGCTGGAAGCGTCGTGAGGTTGCGCATCTTCAGTTGTCGCCATCCTTTCGCCGTCGTCCGATTGGTCGCTGTGGACTCGGACTGGCGTAAGGCAGGCGTCTGTCCAGATGCGCAGGCGACGGTAACGGCGCCGTGTCGCGACGTCGGAGGACTGGTAACGCGAGGAGCGCGATGTAGTGAAGTCGCGACTAAGCCGGGACGAGCACCTCGACCGCGTCGCCGACGCGCAGCGGGCCGGCAGCGGCGACGACCGTGCACGCGGCGCCGCGGCGGTGCTCGAGGAGCTTCTGGAACGCCGCCGGGTCCGGCCGCCCGTTCAGCTCGCCGATGTGCGTGCACGGCTCGCATTCGCCGTTCACGCGGAGCGTGATCCCGCCGATCCGCAGCGTCGTACCGGAGGGGAGCGTCGACACTTCCGGGAGCCCCACGACGGTGATCTGCTCGCGCAGATCCCCGAAACCCAGGCCCAGCGCGTCCAGGACATCGCGGTCGACGACGACTACCGCTCGACGGGTCTTCTGGGCGTGCGAGTCGCCCACGAGACCCCCGCCGGCCGTCGCCGTCGCGGAGGCGACCGCACGCGGACGCTGGCCGTGGCGCTCGTGGAGCTGCAGTGAGACGACCTTCGCGCTCATAGGGTTCGCTCGACGATACAGAAGTCGTCCTCCGTCGAGACGATGCGGAACCCCGCTTTTTGATACATCGAGAGCGGGCCGACGTACTGCGCCCAGACCCACCGCGATGGATCGACCTCGCCCCGCCAGGGGTACGCCTGTGCGATCTTCATCCCGCGGGATCGGAGATGATCGAGCGCCGCGTCGAGGAGCTGTGTCGCGATTCCCTGACGGCGCTGGTCCGGCGCGACGACGAAGCAGACGATCGCCCCGACGTCGGCGGCGTCGTGCGGTCCGGCGGGAACGTTCAGCAGCTCGGTCTTCGGCGCGGCGTGGCACCACCCGACGACGCGTCCGAGCCGGTACGCGACGAGGCCGTTGGCTTTCGCCGAGAGGATGAGCTCGCTGCGCGACGCGCGGTTCTGCTCCTTCGTGCGCGCGTCGTAGTCCTCGGCGAGGCGCTCCATGCAGTAGCAGCGCGACCAGTTCGGATTGTCGGCGTACGCGACCATGTCGAAGTAGTGCATGACCGCTTCGTGTTGATCCGGCGTGACGGGACGGATCGTCACCTCGTGCACGCGCCGAGTCTCCCACACTGATCCGCGTGGAGATCCACTCCATCGGTCACGGTACGCGCACGATCGGCGAGTTCATCGCGATCCTCACGCACGCGGGCATTCGGACGCTCGCCGACGTGCGCGTCGCGCCCGGATCGAGGCGCCACCCGCAGTTCGGCGCGGCCGCGCTGGAGCGGAGCCTCGGCGAAGCCGGCATCGCGTACGTGCATCTTGCGGAGCTCGGCGGCCGGCGCGAGCCATCGCCGGACTCGCCCCATGCCGGTCTGCGGGTCGCCGCGTTCCGCGGCTACGCCGACCACATGGGAACC
>DATBKH010000041.1:0-2833 GCA_036555955.1 Candidatus Limnocylindria bacterium
CCGCGATCTGGTCCGCGCCGTACTTCACCCGCGACATCGTGCCGTTCACCATTGCGTGGACCGTCGTGAATGGGCTCGCGGCGGCCCTCTTCAGCGTGTCGTTCACGCTCCTATCCGCCTCGGCCACGGACGCGACCAGGGGCCGCGTCATGACGTTCGCGTATCTCCCCGCGAACTTCGGGTTCGTGATCGGACCGGCGATCGGCAGCGTCATCGCGTCGCAGGACGTGTTTCTCGTATTTCCCGCGGCCGCCGCGCTCACCGTCGCCGGCCTCGGCGCGGTGATGTACGCGTGGCGCCAGCCGATCGCTCCCGGAGCGATCAGCTCACCGTGATGACGACCTTGCCCGTCGCGTTGTGCTCCTCGAGGTAGCGGACGGCGGCCGGCGCCTCGCTCAGCGGATAGCGGCGATCGATCACCGGACGGAGCTTGCCGCTCTCGGCGAGCTCGCGGATCTCCGCCAGATCCTCCGGATTCGTGCTCGAGATGAACGGCACGAGCCGCTGGCTCACGAATCGCCGCACCGCGATCGCCTTGAGCATGTGAACGACCGGCCCGAGCCAGCGCCCGCCCGAACCGCCGATGATCACGAGCGTGCCGGTCGGCGTCAGCGCACGGCGGTAGTCGCCGATCGAACGGTCGCCGACGATGTCGAAGATCACGTCGTACGGACGGCCCTGGCGGCTGAAGTCGTCGTGGGTGTAGTCGATGACCTCGTCCGCACCGATCGATCGCAGGAGCTCGAGCTTGCGTGTCGTCGAGGCAGCGGTCACGTGAGCGCCCAGCGCCTTGGCGATCTGGACCGCGAACGTCCCCACGCCGCCGCCGGCGCCGTAGATGAGGACGCGCTGCCCGGCTCTCACTCTTCCGCCGTCGCGAAGACCCTGGAGCGCCGTGTGACCGGCCACGTTCAGCGTCGCCGCCTCCTCGAAGCTGAGCCGTTGCGGCTTGGGCTGAAGGCTCGTCTCCCGCGCTCGCGCGTACTCGGCGAACGCGCCGACCGTGGAGCCAAAGACCTCGTCGCCCGGTACAAAACGCGTCACCTGGCTGCCGACGGCGACGACGGTCCCGGCCACATCGACGCCGCGGACGCGGTTCTTCGGAGCGCGGAGGCCGCCCATCGCCTTCCGGAACAGGCGCGGCTCACCGCGCATCGTTCGCCAATCGAGGCTGTTGACGGAGGCCGCGCGGACGCGAAGGAGGACCCGGTCCGGCAGTACCTCCGGCACCGCGATCTCGGCCAGACGCAACACGTCGGCGGATCCGTACCGGTCCTGCAGGACGGCCATCATCGTCTTCGGCCGTGGCGGCGCCGCCGCCGTGTCCAGACCCCGCTCCGCTCCCATCAGCGTCGTCATGCGTTTTTCCTCCCCTTGCCTTACAATGTAAGACCGAGGTGTCACCATAGCCATACAACGTAAGGCTGTCAAGGCCCCGCGGCGGCGACAGCGCGGCCGAGCAAGGCGGACGAACACGCCGGCTGCGCTCAGCCGCGAGCGGATCCTGCGCGCGGCGATCGCCGTCGCGGACAGGGACGGCATCGCGGCGGTCACCATGCGGCGCGTCGGTCAAGACCTCGGCGTCGAAGCCATGTCGCTGTATCACCACGTGAAGAGCAAGGACGACATCGTCGACGGCATGGTCGACGTGCTCGTGGATGAGATTCCGGCGCCCCCGGCCAGCGCCGATTGGAAGAGCGCCATCCGCACCCGCGCACTCGCCGCGCGGGCGCTGCTGCGCCGGCACCCGTGGGTGTTTCGCGTCATCGCGCACACCTCGGGGATGAGCCCGGCGATGCTGCGATACCACGAGGCGGTCATCGGGAATCTGCTCGCGGGTGGCTTCTCGAATCAGCTCACGCACACCGCGATGCACGTGCTCGGCAGTCGCACCCTCGGCTTCACCGAGGACCTGTTCCTCGGGCAGGAGCGCGGCCCGGAGGTCGTGAAGGGCATCGTCGAGGAGCTCCGCGCGGGGAAGTACCCGATCATCCGCCGGGCCATCAAAGACGTCCACCACGACGACGATCTCGAGTTCGCATTCGGGCTCGATCTCATCCTCGATGGTCTGGAGCAGGCGCGCGATGCCGCGGAGCGGCCGGTTACATCCCGATCGGGTGCCAGACGGTCTTGAGCTCGAGGAACGCCTCGATCTCGTAAGGGCTCTGCGCGTCCGCGCGGCCACGCACCACGCGCTTCACGTTCTCGGCACCGAGCCGTTCGAGCTCGGTCGCGTCGCCATCGGCGCCGGTGAGATCGAGCGCCTGCACGTCCATGTGCGATGCGAGGACCGGCGCGAGCTCCTTGCGTAGACCGGTGAGGATGTTCACGACGCCACCCGGCACGTCCGCCGTCGCGAGGCACTCGGCGAGCTCGATCGCCGCGAGCGGGTGGGCCTCAGCTGCGATGACGACGGCGGTGTTGCCGCCGACGATGACCGGCGCGAGCCGCGACACGAGTCCGAGCAGGGCGGGCTCGGGCGCGAGGATGCCGGTGACGCCGGTCGGCTCGGGGACGGTGAAGTTGAAATACGGGCCCGCCACCGGATTCGACGATCCGATGACCTGGGCGAGCTTGTCGGCCCAGCCCGCGTACCAGACGACGCGGTCGATGGCCGCGCCCACCTCTTTCTGGCCGGAGCAGAGCGCCGCGAGCTCCGCTTCGCGCGCCTCCATCATCTCCGCGATGCGGTAGAGGACCTGACCGCGGTTGTACGCCGTCATCCCCGACCACGCGCCGCTCGCCTTGCGCGCGATCCGCACGGCGTCGCGCAGATCCTTTCGCGACGCGCGCGCGACGTTCGCTCCCTCGGCGAGGTATGTGCGGCCCGACT
>DATBKH010000042.1:0-2372 GCA_036555955.1 Candidatus Limnocylindria bacterium
TCTTCGACGAGGTCATGACCGGCTTCGGTCGCACGGGGAAGTGGTTCGGTGGCGACCACGAGAACGTGACCCCCGACATCATGACCTTCGCGAAGGGCGTGAACTCGGGGTACGTGCCGCTCGGCGGCGCGATCGTGAGCGAGCGGATCGCGCGCCACTTCGATCAGAACGTCCTGTGGGTCGGGTCCACCTACAGCGGCCATCCGCTCGCGTGCGCCGCGGGCGTCGCGACGATCGAGGCGTACCGCGAGGAGGGGCTCATCGATCGCGCCGCGCGGATGGGGGAGAAGCTGCTCTCCGAGCTCCGCCGGGTGGGCGAGCGTCATCCGTCCGTCGGTGACGTGCGCGGCCGCGGGCTGTTCGCGGGGATCGAGCTCGTGAAGGATCGCGGCAGCAAGGAGATGCTCGAGCGGTGGAACGGACCCTCGAGCGCGCTCGCGAACGCGCTGAAGGCGGCGCTGCTCCAGCGCGACGTCTACGTCTTCTGCCGCTGGAACATGCTGTTCGTGGCGCCGCCTCTCACGGTCAGCGACGGGGACCTCGCCACCGGGATCCGCGCGATCGACGAAGCGCTCGCGATCGCCGACCGGTACGCCGCGACCGGCACGCTCTAGGCGGGGGCCCGCCGGACCCGCTCGGGTTCGACCGGACGGCTGTCCACTCCGAACAGCGCCGCCGCGACATCGAGCACGACGACAGCAGCCACGAACACCAGTATCTCCACCTGAACGACCTCCTAACCGGCGTTACCGTGATCGACGGTTGACATGCGAACTGTGGGCGCTACCCTCTAACCAGTCAATAGTCCATAGGGGGTTCAGACCATCACATGCGCGACATTCCACCCGAGCCGGACCACGAGATCGAGCTGGCCGGCGGAGCCCTGGCGCTCGACTTTGCGAACACGATCGGTGGGACGCACGTCACGCCGACCCACGACCACCTGCGCGGATATGCCGACATCGTGCGATTCGCCGAGATGGCGGGCGCTCTCGACAGGGCGACCGCGAAGCGCCTCGAGCGCCGTGCCGAGCAGGATCCGCGTCGTGCGGCGGCCGTCTACGAGCTCGGCGTCGCGCTTCGCGAGGCGATCTGGGGCGTGTTCTCGGCATTGGCGTCTGGAGATCCGCCCACCGAGGCCGACCTCGAGCTGATCAGCGACGCCGCGGCGGCGGGGGCCGCGCGATCGCGGCTCGTCGTCGACCGCGACGGCGTGGGGTGGACGCTCGCCAGCGCCGACGATCTCGAGCGTCCGCTGTGGCAGATCGCGCGCTCGGCGGCGGATCTCCTCACATCGAACGCGCGCGAGCGCATCAAGGAGTGCGCGTCGCCGACGTGCGAGTGGGTCTTCCTCGACAGGAGCAAGAACCACTCGCGGCGGTGGTGCGATATGAGCGACTGCGGCAATCGTGAGAAGGCGCGACGCTTCCATCAGCGGAAGCGCGCGTCGGTGCCCCACTAGACCGCGGCGGGTGTCTTCGCGAGCGCGGGAATGATGCGCTCGCCGTAGATGTCGAGGATGCGCTCCTCCTCGCCGCTCATGAGGTAGATGTTGAACTGGCTCATCCCGATCGCGGCGAGCTCCCGGAGCTTTGCGATGTGCTCGTCCACCTCACCCGTGACGCAGAAGCGGTCGACGGATTCGTCGTCCACGAACGCGGCGTTGCTCGATCCCGACTCCGCGTGGTGGTGATAGTCGTATCCGGGACGATCGCGGACGTACGCCGTGAGATCCGCGGGCAGGCCGCGCTCGCCGTACCGCTTCACCAGATCGACGACGTGATTCGATACCAGCGCCGGGAACCAGCGCACGCGGTCGCGAACCTGATCGCGCGGTCCGACGTGCGCGGGCGCGGCGACCATCACGGCGACCTCCTTCGCATCACGGCCGGCGCGGCGCGCGCCCTCACGCAGCAGGCCGACGCACCAGCCCACGAGGCTCGGATCGGCGAGCTGGATGATCGCGCCGTCGGCGACGCGGCCGGTGACCTCGAGGGCCTTCGGGCCGTAGCCCGCCATCCAGACCGGCAGGCGGTGCTGCGGTGCCCAGTCGAACCGCAGGGTCGTGCCCTCGTACGTGACCTCGCGGCCCTCGCAAAGGTCGCGGATCACCTTCGTCGCCTCTTCGAGCATCGCGAGGTCGGTGGGCTTCTTGCCGAGCACGCGCCGCGCCGAATCGCCCCGCCCGATCCCGAGGTCCATCCGCCCGCCGGAGAGCTCCTGCAGCACCGCGAGCACGCTCGCGGTGACGGTAGGCTCGCGCGTCGCGGGATTCGTGACGCAGGTCCCGAGCCGCAGGCGCTTGCTGTTCTGCGCCATGAGCGCGAGCAGGACGTACGGCTCCTTCCACAGGACGTGGCTGTCGAAGAGCC
>DATBKH010000043.1:0-10429 GCA_036555955.1 Candidatus Limnocylindria bacterium
CTTCATGCCGCGTTCGTGCGCCGCGGAGATCATGTCGCGCGCGGGTCCGATGCCCCCGCACTTCTGCAGCTTCACGTTGATCCCGTCGCACGCGCCGGCGAGGCGCGCGACGTCGTCCAGGCTCACCGCGGCCTCATCGGCGACGATCGGCACGGGCGAGGCACGATGGACGCGCCGCAATCCCTCGAGATCGGCCGGCGCGATGGGCTGCTCGACGAACTCCAGATCGAAACGGACCAGCTCCGCGATGCGACCGGGCGCGTCGTCCGCCGCCCAGGCGGCGTTCGGATCGACGCGGATGGTCCCGGAGAACCGCTCGCGGATCGCGGCGAGGCAGGCCGCGTCGTCACCGTGACCGAGCTTCACCTTCAACACGGTGAAGCCCGCGGCTCCGGCCGCGGCGGCGCGCTCGGCCATGACCGCGGGCTCGGCGATGCCGATCGTGAACGAGGTCGGCGGAGCGTCTTCGCCGAGGCCCAGGAACTCGCGGAGGGGAACGCCCGCGGCCTGCGCCGCTCGGTCGTGCGCCAGCACGTCGATGGCGCAGCGCGCCGCGCCGCCGTGCGGGAATCGTCTCGCCAGAGTCGCCTCGACCGTTCGCAGGTCGAGCGGATCCTCGGTGAGCGCGTCCAGCCCGGCGCGGATGTCGCGCTCGACCGACTCCACGGTCTCGCCGAAGAACGCGTCGGGCACGCCTTCTCCGCGCGACGTGCGCTCCCCCTCCCGCAGCTCCACGAGGACGACACGCTTCGTGGTGTGTGTCGCGCGCGAGATCGAGAACGGTACCGCGAGATGCAGCTCGACGGTCCGCACCGTCGCGTTCATCCGGGCACCGCCTCGAGCATCGCTCGCGCGAGGCGGTCCGCGCCGTCGGAGCCTCCGCGGATCGGGTCGGCGACCGGAAGACGCGTCTCCTCGGAGGCCCGGCGGATGGCCTCGCGTGCCGCGGCATCGTCGACGAGCGCGGTGTTCAACGCGACCGCCACGACCCGCGCGCGCGGCGCGTCCGCGGCTCGCCCCCACGCCGCCGCGCTCTCGTAGATGTCGATGCACTCACCGAGCGAGCGAAGGGGAAGGCGGTCGGCGTATCCCTTCACGTTCCTTCGAGCCACGTCGTGACACAGCACCATGAGCCGCGGGGCGCTGCCGTGGAGCAGACCCAGCGTGACGCCGGAGAAACCGGGATGCGTCAGCGCTCCCTGCCCCTCGACGATGATCCAGTCCGCCCGTTGGGAGGCATCGCACACGAGTCTCTCGGCGGCGCCGGCGATGAAGTCCGCGACGACCGCGTCGACGGCGATGCCGCCTCCCGCGATCGCGATCCCCGTCTGGCCGGTGGCCACGAACTCGGCGCTCGCGCCGGCGCGCCGCAGCGCGGCGACGATCTCGAGCGACGCGGTCATCTTTCCCACCGCCGCATCGGTGCCGACGGTGAGCACGACACGGGCTCCCGGGCGCGGCCGGCGATGACCGCCGACCTCGAGATCGCGCGGCGGCTCACGCAGCTCGCGCACCCTTCCCCCGCCCTCGCGCGCCGCGGCGGCGAGCTGTGCGTCGGCCAGGATCCGCTCGTGCAATCCGTTCCAGACCTCCATGCCCCGCGCGAGCGCCTTCGCGAGCGGCGCGCGATAGCCGTCCGGAAGCTGCCCACCGGCCGCCGCGGTCCCGATCAGAAGGACGGCCGCGCCCCGCGCGATCGCATCCTCGACCGTCGCGACGACGGGCACTCCTTCTCCGACACCGACGCACTCCGCGGCGTCCTTGCCGGCGGTCCGCGAGTCGACGACCGCGACGACGTCCAACGGCGCGTACCGCAGCACTCCGATCGCGGTCTTCGCGGTGGCGCGGGTGAAGAGTCCCTCGGCGAGGATCGCGACTTTCATCGGCCTCCGGGCCGGCCCGTCCCGAGCTCGGCGCCCTGCCTCAGGAACCGCCCGTACCGGTCCGCGGTCGTCTCGCCGTGGTCCAGGGCGATGCCGCCGTTCACGACGACGTAGTCGATCCCCACGGGATAGCGGTGCGGATCGTCGTACGTGGCCGTGTCGCGGATGGTTTCCGCGTCGAAGACGACCAGATCGGCGTGCGCGCCCTCGCGAACGGCGCCGCGATCCTTCGCGCGCAGGCGCGACGCCGTCAGGGACGTCATCTTCCGCACTGCGTCCTCGAGCCGGAGCACCTGCTCGTCACGCGCGTATCGCCCGAGGACTCGCGGGAACGTCCCGTACGAGCGCGGGTGCGGCTTGCCGAAGCTCAGCGGACCGTACGGTGCGTTCGCCCGCGAGTCGCTGCCGATGCAGACCCACTCCTTCGCCATGACCAGACGGACGTCCGGTTCGCTCATCGAGTGGTGCACGATGTCGACCGCGCCCTCGTGCTCGATGAGCGCGTCGCACGACCACTCCAGCGGATCGCGGCCGGCCTCGTCGGCGAGCTGCTGCACGCTCTTTCCGGCCCAGTCGGGGTGGTGCCGCGCCCGCGCGATGACGATCCGATCGAACGCGCGGCCAGTCTCGACCTCCTCGTTCCGGATCCGCGCGCGTACCGCGGGATCGCGCAGGCGCTCGCACATCTTCGCGGTCCCGCCTTCGTGCACCCAGTTCGGGATCGTCACCGCGAGTCCGGTGGACGATGCGGTGTACGGGTACTGGTCCGCGGTCACGTCGACGCCCGAGGCGCGAGCCTTTTCGATGAGCGCGGTCGATTCCTGGACCTTGCCCCAGTTCTTCTGCCCCGCTGCTTTGTGATGCGAGAGCTCGACGCGCGCGCCCGAGCGGCGTCCGATCTCGAGGTTCTCCTCGACCGCATCGAGGAGCTTCGTGCTCTCGTTGCGGATGTGACTCGCGTAGAGTCCGCCCTTCTCGCGGACGATCTCGCACAGCGCGGCGAGCTCGTCGGTCGTGCCGAACGCGCTCGGTGGATAGATGAGGCCCGAGGCGAGGCCGATCGCCCCCTCGTCCATCGAGCGCGCGAGGAGCGACCGCATCCGCGCGAGCTCGCCCTTCGTCGGCGGCCGATCCTCCGCGCCCATGACGCAGGAGCGAAGCGTCCCGTGGCCGACGAACGAGCACACGTTGATGGCCGGCTTCACGCGGTCGACGGCGGCGGCGTACTCGCCGAAGCTCTGCCAGGTCCGCTTCACCGCGAGCCGCGCGAGCTCGCGGTCGAGCTCCGCTTCGGCAAGACCGCTGACCGGCGCGGAGGAGCCGCCGCAGTTCCCGCAGACCACCAGCGTGACGCCCATGTGCAGCGCGCTCTCGAGCGCGTCGTTCACGAACATCGCTTCGTCCGAGTGCGAGTGGATGTCGATGAAGCCCGGAGCGACCACACGATCCGTCACGTCCACGATCCGCGCGCCGGCCGCCGGCACCTCGCGGGACACGGCCGCGATGCGCCCGTCCCGCACGGCGACGTCCGCGCGCCGCGCCGGAGCACCGGTCCCGTCTACGACCGTGCCGCCGCGGAAGACGAGGTCGGTCACTGCCGCCGTCGCTCGCGGGCCTGGCCACGCTCCTTGCGCTTCGCCACGATGAGCAGCTTGCGCGACGACGCGTCCGCCGGATTTCCGTCGTAGTCGCCGTGCATCGTCTCGATCTTGAACCCCGCCTCCGAGAAGAGGAGCTCGGACTCGCGGCGGTAGAGGTAGTGGAGCGTCGTCGTGCCGGTGATGCGTCGCACGCCCCCGTCCGGCAGCACCTCGTCGTACCAGATGCGCTGGGTCACGCCGTCGACGTTCGCGCGGCTCGACGAGAATTTATGGACCGCCCGCCCGGTCTCGGTGTCGGCCCGCTCCCACTCGTCGATGACGCCCCCGTCCAGACCGGCGACGAGCGCGGGGTCGGGCTGGAACACGTCGATCGCGACGCGGCCGCGCGGCGCGAGGTGCTCCCGCACGCGCGCGAGGCAGGCCCAGCGATCCGATGGATCGAGCATGAGGAACGAGTTGAACGCGACGAACACGAGCGCGAACGCCTCGTTGAACGAGAACGCGCGCATGTCACCCTCGACCCACCGCACCTCGACATTCGCGCGCCGGGCGCGGCGTTCCGCGCGCTCGAGCATCGCGCCTGAGCGATCCAGCCCGACGATCTCAAGCCCGTCCTGCGCGATCGGCACGGCGATGCGCCCGGTCCCGCAGCCGAGCTCGAGGATCGGCCCGCCGGTCCTTCGCGCGAGCCCGACGAACCATTCGACGTCGGGGCCGGCTTCGAGCGGCGCGTGGTCGAGGTCGTAGAGGGCGGCGAGGCGTGCCGCCTCCTCGGGGTCCCGATCGACGCCCTGCCAGTCACGCCCCGCGGCCGTCATGTGCCTCCTTCGCCCGCTTCAGCAAGCTCGCATCGGAGAGCACGTCCAGCGCGGTCATCGCGAGCGCCTTGGCGGCGACATGCATCGTGTCGAGCGCCCGGGTCGAGCGCGCCGCCTCGGTGAAGGCGATCGAGTGGCCGGGCACGGGTCCATCGGTGATCGAAAGGAACGGGTGGATCCCCGGGATGAGCGTGGTCACGTTCCCCATGTCGGTCGAGCCGTGCGTGTCGGAGGGCCTGCGCTGCTGCATCGTGCGGCCGAGCGCCCGCGCGTTGTCGGAGAACGCGTCCGCGAGCGGCCGATTCGTGTTCACGACCTCGCAGACGTCGCTCCACTCGGGACGCAGCTCGGTGCCCGTCGCGACCGCGGCTCCCTCGAAGCACGCGAGGACCCTGCGCCTCAGCTCGCCGAGGTAGGTGTTGTCCGGCGAACGCACCATGAGCCGCGCGGCGGCGCGGTCGGGAATGATGTTCGCCGCCTTCCCGCCGTCGGTGATGATCCCGTGGATGCGCGAGTCGCTGCGCACCAGCAAGCGCAACGCCGAGATCGCGTTCCATCCCTGCACGATGCCGTCGAGCGCGTTGATGCCGTCGTGCGGCTCCGCCGCCGCGTGCGCGGCCTTTCCGAGAAGCTCGACGTCGAGATTGACCATCGCGAGCATCAGCGGGTCGATCTCGTCGCGGTCGCCCGGGTGGTACATGAGCGCGGCGTCGACGGACTCGAACGCGCCGCCCTTCAGCAGGTGCACCTTCCCGTTGCCGCGCTCCTCGGCGGGACAGCCGATGAACCGCACGCGCCCGCGCACGCCGTCCAGCGCGTCGCGCGCGGCGAGGAACGCGCCGACCGCGGCCGTGCCCATGAGGTTGTGGCCGCAGCCATGCCCGATCCCGGGCAGGGCGTCGTACTCGCCGAGGATGGCGACGACCGGACCGCCGGACCCGGCTTCGGCCGACAGCGCGGTCTCGAGTCCTCCGGCGCCGCGACGTACGCGCACGCCCTCCCGCTCCAGGTAGTCCGCGAGTGCGCTCGCGGCGAAGCGCTCCTCGAACGCGAGCTCGGGGCGGGCGTGGATGTCGAGGGCGAGCGTGTCCAGCGCCTCGGCGCGCGCGTCGACGCTCTGGCCGGCCCGCCTCTTGCGGCCCGCGACGTCCATCGGTGCTTGAGGCTAGCCCGAACGCGAGGCGGGGCGCGCGCTCAAGACGACTTCGGCGAGGACGAACCCGGCGAGGACGAATCCCCCGGTGACGAGGCTCAGGCCGTCGATGGCGCGCAGGAATCCGAGCACGACGATGAGCGCGCCGAGCTCGAGGCCCCGGCGGACCGGCGGTCCGAGGCGCGCCGACCGCCGGCGTGACCGGTACGCGGCGTTCCGCTGCTCGACCGCGACGCCGAGGAGGGCGACGACCGCGGCGAGCGCGATCGCGCCGCCGACGATCACCAGCGCCACGGCGATCGGCTCCGTCGGGTCGCGCGTGATGACCGTCAGGACCGTGGCCGCGAGCCCGGCGAGCGCGATGAGCGCGAGCGCTTGTCGCGTCAGCGCCCTTCGGTCTCCCGCGGAGCGTCCAGCCGCATCGGCAGCACCGCCTGCTCGCCGCCGGCCGCGATCGGCGCCTGCGCGAGCGTCTCGATGGCGCTCGAGGCGCGCGACAAGGCGCGGTCGGTCTCGTCGAACTTCTTCGTCGCGTTCTCGAGGTGCCGGCCGAGCTGGTCGTGAAGCTCCACGAAGCGCTCGAACTCCCGCCGGACCGCGGACACGCCCTGCTGCAGCTCGCGCGTTCGTTCCTGCATCGCGAGACCGCGGACGCCGAGCGCGACGACCTGGAGATACGCGAGGAGCGTGTTCGGCGACGCCGGTATGACCTTGCGGTCGGCGCAATAGGCGCGCAGGTCCGGCTCTCCTTCTTCGTCGCGCAGCACGAGGTCGTAGTAGACGGATTCGGAAGGGATGTACATGACCGCGAAGTCGATCGTCCCGTCCGCCGGCGACACGTAGCGGCCGACGGCGTCGATGTGACGTCGCACCTGCTGCAGGAACGCGCGCTTCTTCGTCCGGCGGTCGGCGTCGTCGCTGGCCTTCGCGAGCGCGTTCCAGGTCTCGTTCGGGAACTTCGCGTCGATCGGAACGATCCGCCCGGCATACCGGACGACCGCGTCGACGCGCGACCCGTCCCGGTACGTGTACTGGATCTCGTACGCGGTCGCGGGAAGCGCGTCGTGGAGCAGCCGCTCCAGGAGGAGCTCGCCGAAGCCGCCCCGCGCCTTCGGGGCGCGGAGCAGGTCCTGGAGCGAGCCGATATCCCGGGCGAGCTCGCCGATCCGCTGGCTCTGCTCGCTCAGGCTTCCGAGCTGGCGCGAGAGGTCGTTCAAGGTACGGTGGGTCGTGCCGGCCTGGTTCGCGAGCTGCTGCTCCGTCGCGCCAAGCGAGCGCCCAAGATCCGCGCGAAGCTCCGCCACGGATCGCGCGAGGAGCTCGACCTGCCCCTGCGTGCCCCGCTGCGCGGCGCTCAGCTGCGCGGCGACGGCCTCGTGCAGAGCGGCGGTCGTGTCCGGGACCTGCCGGCGGAGCGTCACGGCGAGGGCGACGCCGGCGGCGACCGCCGCCAGGAGGGCCAGTGCGGCGACGAGCTCCATGGCCTGCGATTGTCCGCGCCGGAAGCCGTTAGCACAAGCGTTCGACGCAAGAATTGTGTGCGCAAGCACGCGCCGGCCGAGGGCGGCGGGACGCTCTGCCCTCGGGCGTGAGGTAGAACTCGCGAGTGCGAACGCACCAGCCGACCCGCCCGCTCTCGCTCGGCGAATCGATCGTGTTCGGCTGCGGGAATCTCGGCGCGAACGCCGTCTACAACTTCCTGAACGGCGCCGCGGGCCTCTACCTCGAGCGTTATCCCGCTGTCCCGGTGTGGGCCGTCGGTCTTCTCGCGCAAGAGCGATCTCTCGCCGGGGCGTTCGCGCAACCAATTGTGGGAGCGATGTCCGATCGGACGCGAACGCGCATCGGCCGCCGGAAACCCTTCTTCATCGTCGGGGTCAGCCTCACCGCGGCCTCGCTCCTCTTCCTTGCCGGGTTTCCGCCGCTCGTCCCGATGCTGCTCGTGCTCTCGGTCAACGCGTTCTTCCTCAACGTCGCCGTCGACCCTTACACCGCCCTCATGGCCGACATCGTGCCCCCGAGCCAGCGCGGAAGGATCGGGACGGTGCTCGCTGTGTTCAACATGCTCGGACAGATCGGCGCGTCGCTCCTCGCGCTCTTTCTTTGGAGCCGGTCGCCCGAGCTCGTCTTCATCCTCGTGGCCGCCGTGCTCGTCATCTCGTTCGCGATCACGACCATCGGGGTCCGCGAGCCTCTGGCGCCACCCGCGCCCCACGGGGCTGTCCGCATCGACGTTGGCGCCTACGTGCGTGGCTTGCTCGGCCAGCGCGAGCTCGCCAAGTACGTCCTCGCCGCCGCCGTCTTCTGGCTGGGCACCGGCGGGGTGCTGCCCTATCTGACGCGCTTCGGCGTCCACGAGCTCGGCACGACCGAGGGCGATGCATTCCTGCTGTTCCTGCCGGCGCTCGTCGGGACGATCGTCGGCGCGGTGCCGGCCGGTTACCTTGCCGATCGCGTCGGAAAGAAGCCGGTCCTCGCCGTGGGCCTCATCGCGTTCTCCGTCATCGCGCTCGTCGGCTCACAGGTCGCGAGCGTCCCCCAGGCGCTCGTGGTCATGGGCCTCATCGGCCTGGCGAACGGCGTCTGGACGGCACTGAACGTCCCGCTCCTCGTCGATCTCGTCATCCCCGAGCGCGCCGCCGAGATGACCGGTCTCGGCTCGGGGGTCTGGTCTCTCGCACAGCCGATCGGCGCGGTCATCGCCGGGATCCTCATCGCCAACTTCGACAACTACCGCGTCTCCTTCATCGGCGCGGCGGTCCTCGTGTTCGTCGCCTTCCTGCTCCTTCTGACCGTTCGGGCTCCCCGGCCGGCCGCGCCGGCGTCCTGACGTCGTTGCACAGAGACGCCGGAACCGCTGCCGACCCGGCGTTGTAGAGGACTCGAGTGGCGCAAGGGCCATGCAGCCACGCTTGGAGGAACGCATGCGACGCATAGCCATCCTCGCAGCCGGCACACTCCTGGCGCTGGGCGCGTTCGCCGGCACCGCCCTCGCCAAGGAAGGCGCGGTCACGAAGCTGGACCCGCTCCCCCCGTCCGGTCTGCACGCCGGTCAGTACATCCCGGTCGGGTTCACGATCCTCATGGACGGCGTCGAGCCGTACAAGGCTGACGTCGCCGAGATCGTCGTCCGCAACGGCACCGGAAAGGTCTTGAGCTATCCCGCGACGGCGGACGGAGCTCCGGGTCACTACGTCGCGAAGGTCTTCTTCCCGGCAGCCGGCACGTACACCTGGCAGGTCACGCAGGGCACGTTCTTCGCTCCGTACGACCTCGGCACGATCGCGGTGCTCGCGCCGGCCACGGCCGCCGAGACGCAGGCGACCCCGGCGACGGCGCCCCTCGCGAACGACCCCATCGCGCAGATCATCCCGTTCCTGGCCGCGCTCATCGCGCTCGGCGGAACGGTCCGCCTCGCGTACCTGGTCCGCAACCAGCGCCGAGTGTCCGCGACGGCCTAGCGCCGCGGACGCGACATGAAAGGGAGCAGGGTGACCTGCTCCCTTTTTTGATTGCGTGCCACGTCTGTGCGCAACGACGTCAGGACACCGGCACCGCCGCCACGCCGCTGGACCGCGCGGTCAGCGAGCTCGGACAGATCTGGTGATAGGGACACTGCTGGCAGGTGCGGAGACCCTTCGGATTCGGCGCGAACTCGCGCGCCCGGATCCGGCTCGCGGTCCCGGTCACCAGGCCGCGGACCGCGCCGATGCTTTCCTCGGTGGGGGTGACGACGCCACGCTCGCCGCTCTCGAGGAAGTGGAGCGCGGTGCGAGTGGGGCGCTCGCCGTAGACGCGTTCGTGCGCGAGGGCGTACAGGCGCAGCTGCAGGCTCTCGTTCGCGGCGCGCTGCGCACGACCGCTCCCCTCCTCATCCGCGCCGGCCTTGTAGTCGATCACGGTCGCGCCGTTCGGGCCGCGGTCGACCCGGTCCCAGCGGCCGACGACTCGGTCCTTCCCGAGCATGAAGCTGAACCGCTGCTCGACGAGGTCCGGCGGCGGCTCGCCCTGCTCCTGCTCGTAGAACCGGCGAAGCGACGCGAGGCCCGCCTGAAAGCGCTCGCTCTCGTGCGCCGGGCTGATGAAGCCCTCGGCGAGCCAGGCCGCTCGGAAGACGGCCTGCACCTCCGCGAGCGTCGGCATCTGGCCGTCCCGCTTCCGCCGCAGGTAGTCGCGGACGGCCTCGTGCAGCGCAAGCCCGTACGTCATCTGCGGCGTGGGCAAGGTCGGGATCCGCAGCACGTGTTTGAAGCGGTACAGGAGCGCGCAGCGCTGGTAGTCGTCGATGGCCTCGTACGAGACCGTCAACACGTCGTCGGCGCCGAGCGCCGGCAGTGGCGCGTCCGCTTCGGCAGGCGGCTCTTGGAATCGCTGTAACTCCTCGAACGCCTTGAGCCGTGCCGTCAGGCGCGAGGGCTCGCGACCCAGGGCTTCGCCGATGAAGCGGCTCGGCCGCGCCGCCCGCTGATGGCCGTAGTCGATCGCGCTCGTGAAATAGAAGGTGTCCTTCGCTCGCGTCATCGCGACGTACGCGAGCCGGCGCTCCTCGGCGATGTGGCGATCGCGATCCGGCGGCTCGGTCCGGGCGAGCTCGTCGGGCAGACGGAAGGGGTCGAGGCGCGCCTGACCCGGGATCCGCTCGTCGGTCGCGTGGACGAGAAAGACCACGCCGAACTCGAGCCCCTTCGCCTTGTGGATCGAGAGGACGTTCACCTGCTCCTGCGACGTTTCGAAGTCCGCGGCGACTGGATCATCGCCGGCCTCGCGAAGGAGCTCGAGGTGCGGGACGAAGAACGACGCGCGGTCTGTTGCGAGAGCGCGGCCGGCGCTCTGGACCAGGCGGAGGAACTTCGCCACATTCCGGCCCTGCTCCTCGACGAGCGCGGAGTCGGGGTCGAGATAGCGCGCGAGGAGCTTCGACCGATCGAGGAACTCGAAGAGCAGCGCCGCGGTCGTCAGCTCCGCCGCGCGCCC
>DATBKH010000044.1:0-5049 GCA_036555955.1 Candidatus Limnocylindria bacterium
GCGATGCGAAGGCGAAGGCGGCGTACGCGCGCGACGACGGCGCCCGCGACTGGCGCGCCGAACAGCGGCACCACGATCAAGGTCGCGCCGATGACGGTGCCGTAGGCGATGCCGGCGACAGGACCCTCGGGAACGGCGAGCGCGGCGACGGGTAGCGCGGCGCAGGTCTCGACGACGAACCGGAGCAGCGACGCGAGCGCGTAGGCGAGCATGGCCGGCACCTGTCCGATCTCGGGCGAGACCGCTCCGACGATGCTCGCGACGACGCCCGAGATCATCAGCGGCGGGAACAGCGGTACCGCGACGAGATTCGCGAGCGGCGACACGAGCGACACGCGACCGAACACCGCGGCGACGATCGGGATCGTCGGGAGCGTGGCCGCGAACGTCGTCGCGAGGCCCTGTTGCAGGGCTCTTGGCAGGAACGACAAACGTCGTGCGATGGGATCGCCGAGATAGAGCAGACCGCCGGTCGCGGTCGCCGAGAGGAGGAAGCCCACGTCGCCGATGGCCGAAGCGTCGATCCCGACCATGGTCGCGACGGCGAGGGCCAGAGCGTTGTCGGTCGCGGGGCGGCGGCCGTACGCGAGTCCGCACGATGCGACAACCGCCATCACCGCGGCGCGTGCGACGCTCGGAGCGAGGCCGACGAGCACGCTGTAGAACAGGACGCTCGCGACCGTGAGGACGGCCTGGACCGGTCGCGGGAGGCGACCCCGCGCGAGCAGCCCAACGGCCGTCGCGACAAGCGTCATGTTGAACCCGGAGATCGCGAGCAGGTGCGACGTGCCGCTCCGCGCGAAGGCGCTCGCGAGATCGGCGTCCACTGCCGCACGCTCGCCCAGCACGATGCCCCGCACGATGCCGCCCTCGGGCTCCGGGATGAGCCGGCGCAGCGGGTCGCCGAGCGCATCGCGAAGATCGTCCAGCGGTCCCGCATGGCGAAGGTCGAATCCGGGGAGCGGACCGAAGAGCGCAGCCAACCCGGACACCACCGCGACGAGCATCGCGGCGCCCCAGGCCAGTCGTCTGAGACGGTCCGCGCTCGCGATCGCGAGCGCGGCGCACAGGGCGGCGAAGAGGCCGGCTGAGAGCAGCCCTGCGAACGGCGCGACTTGTAGGGCGAGCGCGACGAGCACCGCCGTGGCGGCGGCGGGCAAAAGAGGCGCGGCGAGAAGGCGCGTCAACGAGTGGTGATGAGGTCTTTGATGTCGGTGAAGACGCGCGCCGTGACGAGCCCGCGGGTCTGCAGCTCCTCGATGCGGGCGAAGGGGTGGCCGCCGCGCGACCGCACGATCCGGGAGGCGATCGTCGGCCCGATGCCCGGAAGAGCCTCGAGCTCGGCAGCGGTCGCGCGGTTGATGTCGATCTTCAGCTGCGCGTCGCTGCCCGCGCTACCGGCGGGAACGGTCTCGCCGGGACGAGGAACGTAGATGCGCTCGCCGTCACGGACCGGGGACGCCTTGTTCAACGCCGCGAGGTCCGCCTCGCCGGTCATCCCACCCGCCGCGACGAGGGCGTCGGCGATCCGCGCGCCGGCCGCCAGCCGGTACACGCCCGGGCGCGCGACCGCCCCCGCGACGTCGACCACGATCAGCGGATCCGGTGTCCGCGTGGGTGCGGGCGTCTCCTCGACGACCGCGACCGTCTCATGGTCGCTCCCTCGCGCGCGGACCGCGACGAGGCCGGCCGTCCCGAGAACGGCGAGGGCGATGACGATGAGCACGCTGCGACGCACGCCACGACGGTGAGCCAAGCGGCGCGTCGTGAACAGTGCTCCGGCGCGCCATTGCTGTCGTCATTTCTGACGACAGCCCGTCGTCAATTCGTGCGACGGCCCTGTTGCTGCTGCTGCATCTGGACGATCACGACCGGCAGACCGCCGATGGAGGTGCCGTCGACTTCGAGGTCGAACGTGTGCGTGCCGTAGCTCGTGAAGCTCATGTTGTTGAGCTCGACGATGACGTTCACGTCCTGGCCGGCGACGGCGTGGACCGAGATCTCCGGCGGATTGGGCATGGCCTGCTGACCGTCGGGCTTGCGCAGTCGGACGCGGACGGTGTGCGCACCGATCTCGAGCCCGAGGATGGCGACGACGAACATGCGCGGGTGCTGCGCCGGCAGGCCGCTGACCGAAATGTTCCGGAAGATGCCCATGAGGCTGACCTTTCCATCCTGGCCGACGAGCGCGTGATCACAGAGGGCCGCGAGGCGGATCTCCGCCGTCACGACCGCCGCCGCGTGACGATGTTCACAAGGCGATCCGGAACGAAGAAAGTCTTGTCGATCTCGCGGCCGTCGAGCGCGGCCTTCACTTTCGGGCTCGCCGCGGCGAGCTCGCGCGCCGCCTCTTCGGAAACGCCCGCAGCCGCCTCGATCCGATCACGCACCTTCCCATCCACCTGAACGACCAGTGTCACCTGCTCGGCCGCCGCGACGGCGGCATCGTACGTGGGCCAGCTCTGCCGGTGCACGGAACCCTTGCCACCGCGGCGCTCCCAGAGCTCCTCGGTGATGTACGGCGCGAACGGAGCGAGCAGAAGCACGAGCGTCGCGACGCCTTCGTCGCGGCTCGGACCGGTCGCGCGCTGAAGGGTGTTCGACAGCTCCATCATCGCGGCGACCGCGGTGTTGAACGAGTACGTCTGGAGGTCCTCGGTCACCTTTCTGATGGCGCGGTGGACCGCCCGATCGACGTTCGCGTCGCGCGGTCCCGACGATGGATCGGCGAGCGCCATATCCCACACCCGGCGCAGGAAGCGATGGACGCCCTCGATCCCTGAAGCGTCCCAGTCCGCGCCGTCGACCCACGGACCCATGAACATCATGAAGAGGCGGAGCGTGTCGGCGCCGTACTTCTCGACGTACGCGTCGGGGGTCTGCACGTTGCCGCGCGACTTCGACATCTTGCGGCCCTTGAAGACGATGGTCCCCTGATAACGGAAGCGGACCGCGGGCTCGTCGAACCAGAGCTCGCCCAGGTCCCGCAGCGCTTTCGCCATGAAGCGCATGTAGAGCAGATGCAGGATCGCGTGCTCGACGCCACCGGTGTATTGATCGACGGGTAGCCACTTCCGGCCGAGGTCGGCATTCATGAACGCGGCCTCGTATTTCGGATCGACGTAGCGGTACATGTACCAGGACGAATCGACGAACGTGTCCATCGTGTCGGTGTCGCGCCGCGCCGGGCCACCGCACTTCGGGCACGTGGTGTTCACGAAGGACGGGACGTGACTCAGCGGCGATCCACCACGGCCGGTGAACTCGACGTCGCGCGGCAGCACGACCGGCAGCTGCTCGTACGGCACCGGCACCGCGCCACAACGCTCGCAGTGGACGATGGGGATCGGCGTGCCCCAGTAGCGCTGCCGCGAGATCAGCCAGTCGCGTAGGCGGTAGGTCACGGATGGCCCGCCGATGCCGCGCTGCTTCGCGTCTTCGGCGACGGCGCGCCGGCCGTCCTCGCTGCGCGTGCCCGTGAACGGCCCGCTCCGGACCATCGTCCCCTCGCCGGTGTACGGCTCGTCGAGCCGCTCGTGCTGTGTTCCGTCGGGCGCGATCACTTCGCGGATCTCGATGCCGTTTTTCCTCGCGAACGCGAAGTCGCGCTCGTCGTGGGCCGGGACCGCCATGATCGCGCCCGTCCCGTAGGTCGCCAGGACGTAATCCGCGACGTAGATGGGTATGCGGTCCCCGGTGAACGCGTTACGCGCGAAGGCGCCGGTATCCACTCCGGTCTTCGGGTGCTCCGCCGAGGTGCGCTCCATCTCGGCCAGGTTCCGCGCGCGATCGACGTAGGCCTGGACCTCCTCGCGCCGCGCCGGCGCCGTGATCTTCGAGACGAGCGGGTGCTCGGGCGCGATGACCATGAAGGTCGCGCCGTAGACCGTGTCGGGACGCGTCGTGAAGAAGCGGATCTCCTCGCCGGCGTGGCCGTCGACGGGGAAGGCCATCTCGGCGCCCTCGGAACGGCCGATCCAGTTCGTCTGTAGAACGCGCACCCGGTCGGGCCAGTCCAGCCCCTCGAACCGCAGCAGCTCGTCGGCGTAACGCGTGATCCGGTAGAACCACTGCGTCATCTGGCGCTTCACGACAACGGTCTCGCAGCGCTCGCACCGCCCGTTGATGACCTGTTCGTTCGCGAGCACCGTTTCGTCGCGCGGGCACCAGTTCACCGGGGCGTCGCCGCGGTAGGCCAGGCCCTTCTCGTAGAGCTTCAAGAACATCCACTGGTTCCAGCGGTAGTACTCCGGGTAGCACGTGACGACCTCGCGGCGCCAGTCGATGGCCGCGCCCATGCGGTTGAACTGGTCCCGCATGTGGGCCATGTTCTTTTCGGTCCAGACCGCGGGGTGGATCTTGCGGTCGATCGCCGCGTTCTCCGCGTTGATCCCGAACGCGTCGAAGCCCATCGGGAACAGCACGTTGTTTCCGCGCATGCGCAGGAAGCGCGCGGCCGCATCGGGCGGCGCGAAGGCATACCAGTGGCCGACGTGAATCTCCCCGGACGGATACGGGAACATCGTCAGGAAGTAGAAGTTCGGCTTCTCCGATTCGTCGGGCGTGTTGTGGAGGCCGGTCGAGGCCCAGCGCTCGCGCCATTTCGCTTCGATGGCCGACGGCGTGTAGCGGTCGCTCTGCTTTTCGACTTCGCTCTTCATCTCGACCTCCTTCGTCTTTCGTGCTGCGGACACAAAAATGCCCTTTCGTCCCGACGCCTGCGCGTCACTGGGGACGAAAGGGCCTTACCTTCCGCGGTACCACCCCGCATTGAGAGCTCAGGAAGCTTGTACCGCGCTTCGCGGCTGGTACCGCGGCTAACGCCGCGTACAAGCGTCGTTCGTCCTCACCAGAAAGCTGCGGCTTTCTGCCTCGTCCTCACTGGCTTGTGGAGCTGGCGGGATTCGAACCCGCGACCCCCACACTGCCAGTGTGATGCGCTCCCACTGCGCCACAGCCCCGATGCTCTCCGCTCGAGCACGTCGATAACGGACGTGACCCCGGCGAGGGCTACTTCGTCGTTCGCCCCCGCGGCTCCCGGGCGAGTTC
>DATBKH010000045.1:0-22387 GCA_036555955.1 Candidatus Limnocylindria bacterium
CATGAACGTGACGCGGCTCGAGTAGCTGCCGAGATCGATCGGCGCGAGCGACGTGTCGCCGGAGACGACGTGCACGTCCGCCGGCAGGATTCCGAGCGCCTCCGCCGCGACCGAGGCCAGCACGTTGTCGGAACCCTGGCCGATCTCGGCGGTCCCGCACATGACCGTCACGCCGCCGCCGCGATCGATGCGGATCTCCGCGCCGGAGTGCGGCATCTCGTTCCAGTAAATGGGCAAACCGGCGCCGGAGATGTACGCGCTGCCGGCCAGGCCGATCCCCTTGCCGCGCCCGAGCGTGCCCCGCCGCTCCGAGAAGCGCGTCTCGCGCTGCAGCGCGTCGAGACACTCGCCGAGGCCCATCGAGGTGATGCGCAGCTCGTTCACCGTCCGGCTGTTCGGCGGCTGCAGGATCGACTTGCGGTACTCCAGTGGATCGAGCCCGAGGTCCTCCGCGATCTTGTCCAGCTGGCACTCGAATCCGTAGCGCGGCTGCGTCGTGCCGTGTCCGCGCTTCGGGCCGCACGGCGGCTTGTTCGTGTACACCCGCACGCCGTCGAACTTGTAGGCGGGAATGCGATAGGTGACGGTGAGCAGCGCGCCCGTGTAATAGGTGGTGGCGATGCCGTAGGACGCGTACGCGCCGCCGTCGAGCCAGCTCTGGTAGTGCACGGCGGTGATCTCGCCGTCCTTCTTCACGCCGGTGCGGATGCGCATCTTCACCGGGTGGCGGCCGCGGTGCGCGTAGAAGACCTCCTCTCGGTCGAGGGTGATCTTCACCGGCCGCCGCGTGCGCATCGAGAGAAGACACGCGGCGAACTCGTGGCCGAACGGATCGCTCTTCCCGCCGAACGCGCCGCCGTTCGGCGTGGCGATCACGCGGATGCGCGAGCGCGGCAAGCCGAGGACCTTCTCGAGCTCGCGGTGCAGGTAGTGCGGGACCTGCGTCGCCGTCCAGAGCGTCAGCTTGTCGTCGGCGCCGAAGGACGCGACGGCGCTGTGCGACTCGATCGGCGCGTGGGTGTTGCCCTCGAAGAAGAACCAGTCGTCGCGCACGTGATCCGCGCTCGCGAAGCCGGCGTCGAGGTCGCCGAACGAGAGGTGCACTTCCTTGAAGACGTTCGCGCGCTTGGCCTCGTCGTGGATCTTCACGTCCTCGCGCGCGAGCGCCTCTTCGATGGTGAAGATCGGCTCGAGGTCCTCGTAGTCGACCTCGATCAGCGAGAGCGCCTCGTACGCGGCGTCCTCGTCGACCGCGGCGACCGCGGCGACGGGCTCGCCGACGTAGCGGACTCGGTCGACGGCGAGGGCCGTCTCGTCCTGCGTCGACGGCATGATGCCCATCTTCTCGGGCATGTCCGCCCCGGTCACGGCCGCAACGACGCCGGGATGGGCGAGCGCGCGCGTGACGTCGACGCGACGGATCCGCGCGTGCGGCCTCGTCGAGCGCAGCAGGCGTCCGTAGAGCATGCGCGGCAAGAAGAGGTCGTCGGCGTAGCGCGCCTGACCGGTGAGATGCGCCCACGAGTTCACCTTCGGCAGGCGCCGCCCGAGCACGCTCAGGTCAGACACGCGACGCCGCCTTCTCGACCGCTTCGTAGATCGCCGTGTATCCCGTGCAGCGGCAAAGGTTGCCGCTGATCGCGTCGGCGATCTCCGTGCGCGTCGGCCGAGGTTTCGCGTCGAGCAGCGCCTTCGCGGTGACGAGCATGCCCGGCGTGCAGTACCCGCACTGTGCCGCGCCCTCTTCCGCGAAAGCGACCTGGAGCGGATGAAGCGCGTCCTTCGTCGCGAGACCCTCCACGGTCGTGACGTCCGCGTCGCCGACGAGCGAGGGCAGCGTGAGGCACGCGAGGACCGGGACGCCGCCGACGAGGACCGTGCACGCGCCGCACTCGCCGAGCTCGCATCCGTGCTTCGTGCCGGTGAGGCCGAGCTCCTCGCGGAGCACCTCGAGGAGGGTGTGGTGCGGGTCGGCCGCGACGGTCCGCGATTCGCCGTTCACGCGCAGGGTCACGAGCTCCTTGCTCACGCCGCCTCCGCGCCGATGCGCCGCGAGAGCGCGCTCGCCGCCGACCGGCAACGGTCGCCGATGCGGCGGAGCGTTCGCAGATCGACGCGATCCTTGAAGCCGACGACCATCACCACGGCGATCCTCCGGCCGCGCGCGTCGACGATCGGGGCGGCGACGGCGCGCACGCCGGCGAAGAGCTCCTGGTCGTCGTAGCCGACCGCGTCGCGGCCGGCGAGCACCTTGCCGTGCGCGCCTTTGTCGAGAGGGAGGCGACGGCCGAGCGGTGCGGTCATGTGGAGATCGGTCGCGGGCTCGGCGCGCGCCGCTATCTCGAGCTTTCCGTCGGCGACGACGCCGAGGATGGCCGTCTCCCCGAAGCTCTCCATGAGCGAGGTCAGGTAGGGCTGCGCGAGCGAGAGCAGGTCCGGCGCGGACGCGTCCGCGAGGCTGCGCAGCTCCGGACCGAGCCGGAAGCGCGTGTCCGGATCGCGCACCACGAATCCGAAGCCCGCGAGGGTGAGGAGCACGTCGCGGAGCGTTCCCTTCGATACGTCGAGCGCCCGCGCGAGCTCGCTGATCCCCATCGGCCGTCCGCCGTCCGCGAGCGCCCGCAGGACGCGCGCGGCCTTGTCGACGGCGGGAACCTGCCTGGCGAGCCTCGTACTGTCAGCCATACGCGTACTGCCGATAGTACAGCGGGAACCGTACGGCGACCGGCGCTGTAGGAGCGGCGTGCGGCGGTGCCTCGTCCTCATCGCGTCTTTCGCCGTCGCCTGCGCGGCTCCCGCCGCGCTTCCGAGCTCGACGACGCACGTGGTCCCCGGCGCGATCACGAGGGTCGGCTCGATGGCCGCGCCGAAAGCGACGCACACCGCCACTCGGCTGCGCGACGGCCGCGTGCTCATCACCGGCGGCTACGACGGCTCCTGCCACATCCGCGAGACGGAGCTCTTCATGCCTTCGACGCTGACCTTCGGGGAGGGTCCCGCGCTCGCCGTTCCGCGGTGCGACCACACCGCGACCTTGCTCGACGACGACCGCGTCCTCGTCGCGGGCGGGCTGAACGTGAGGGACGCCCTTCGCAGCGCCGAGCTCTTCGAGCCGGCCAGGGGTGCCTTCGTGCCGACCGGCGACATGTCCGAGCCGCGCGACGGTCCGACGGCGACACGTCTCCGGGACGGCACGGTCCTCGTGGCAGGCGGCATCGACGGTGCCCGCTACCTCGCGACCGCCGAGCGCTACGACCCGCTCACCGGGACGTTCCACCGCGTCGGCGACATGCACGCCGCGCGGATGGCGCACACCGCGACGCTCCTGGCCGACGGACGCGTGCTGGTCGCCGGCGGGTCGAGCGCGCGCGGGCGGATCGAGGCGAGCGCGGAGCTCTTCGATCCGGCGACCGGCACCTTCAGCGAGACGAAGCCGATGACGGTCGCCCGCTACAAGCACGCCGCGATCGCGCTGCCGGACGGGCGCGTCCTCGTCACGGGTGGATCCGATGCGCGCGACTTCGCCGGTCGCTACGCGAGCGCGGAGATCTTCGACCCGCGGGATAGGTCGTTCCGGCCGGCCGCGGCGATGATGGCGGCGCGCTACAAGCTGCCGGCGGCGCTCGCCCTCCTCCCGTCGGGCGAGGTCCTCGTCGCGGGCGGCGCGGCGACCGCCGAGCTCTTCGACGGTACGGCGTTCAGGGCCGTCACCGGATCTCTCGACGCGAGCTGGTCGTTCGCGACCGCGACGGTGCTTGCGAACGGTGACGTGCTCGTCACCGGGGGGTACGACGATCGCATCCGTCCGACCGCGGGAGCGTGGCTCTTCCGTCGATAGACTCGCCGCCGGATGGAGCGGCCCGACGACTTCGAAACGTGGACCGATCGCGAGCGCAAGACCGCGCAATGGGCGCGTCTCCGTCCGCGGATACGCGAGCTCGCCGAGCGCAATCCGTTCTACCGGGCGCGTCTGGGAGGGACGGAGGCCGCCCTCGCCGACCTCCCGTTCGTCACGAAGGCGGAGCTCTCCGAGGACCAAGCGTCGCAGCCGCCGTTCGGAACGAACCTCACGTATCCGCTCGAGCGCTACGTCCGGCTCCATCAAACGAGCGGCACGACCGGCCGGCCGCTGCGCATCCTCGATACGGCCGAGTCGTGGCGGTGGTGGAGCGACTGCTGGCGCGCGGTCTATCGCGCCGCGGGCGTCACCGCGAACGATCGCGTGTTCTTCGCGTTCTCATTCGGCCCGTTCATCGGGTTCTGGTCCGCGTTCGCGGGCGCCGAGGCCCTCGGCGCACTCTGTCTCACCGGCGGCGCCATGTCGACCGCCGAGCGCGTCGCCGCGATCCTCGCCAACGAGGCGACCGTGCTGCTCTGCACGCCGACCTACGCGCTGCGCCTCGCGGAGGCCGCGCGGGACGAGGGCGTGGATCTCGCGCGGTCGAAGCTGCGCGTCGCGATCCACGCCGGCGAGCCCGGAGGCTCGATCCCCGCGACGCGCGATCGCATCGAGCGGGCCCTGGGCGTCGAATCGTTCGATCACACCGGCGCCACCGAGGTCGGCGCGCACGGCTTCTCCTGCTCGGCACGCGACGGCGTCCACCTGAACGAGTCCGAGTTCGTCGCGGAGGTCCTCGGTGCGAACGGCGCGACCTCCGATGAGGGCGACGGCGAGCTCGTCCTGACGAACCTCGGACGGTGGGGCATGCCCGTCTTGCGCTACCGCACCGGCGATCGGGTGAGCGCGGTCCGCGGGGCATGCTCCTGCGGCCGCACCCTCCTCAAGCTCGCGGGAGGCATCGTCGGCCGCGTCGACGACATGCTCACGGTGCGCGGCGTGAACGTCTTTCCGAGCGCCATCGAGGCGATCATCCGCCGTCACGACGGCGTGGGGGAGTATCGCGTCGAGCTGGTGACGGTGCGCGCGATGGACGAGCTGCGCTGCACGATCGAGGCGACGCCCGAAGAAAGCGAGCGCGTCGCGGAGGCCATCCACCGGGAGCTGGGCATCCGCTGCTCGGTCACGCCGGTTTCGCGGGGCACGCTGCCCCGCTTCGAAACGAAGGCGAAGCGTTTCAGCAAGACGACCGCGTAGTGGGGCAGGCGTTTCTGCTGGGCGTCGCGGCCGGCTACGCGATCGCCATCCCCGTCGGTCCCATCGCCATCCTCATCCTGCGCGTGGGCGTCGGCCAGGGCTTTCGCGCGGCGGCGCTCGCCGGCGCCGGCACGGCCAGCGCCGATCTGATCTTCGCGACCGTCGCCATGCTGTTCGGCGCGGCGGCGAGCCGGTTGATCGAGCCGTTCCTGCCCGCGACGAGGATCCTCGCCGCGATCGTCCTCGCCTACATCGCGATCCGCGGCATGTTCCGGTCGGCTCGGGTGGCCGACAAGGAGATACGCGGTCCGCTGTATCTCATCTTCCTCATGCTCACGATGCTGAACCCGCCGACGGTCATCTACTTCGTGACGCTGGCGGTCGCGCTGCCCGAGGTCTCGACGGACGTCGCCTCACGGGCCGCGTTCGTGATGGGCGCGTTCCTCGCGTCGCTCTCGTGGCAGGAAGCGCTCGCGCTCGCCGGCGCATTGCTTCACGGAAGGCTGACCCCGCTGGTCCAGCGCGTCGCGGCGGTCGCGAGCGGCGTGATCATCCTGGCGCTCGCCGCGCACATCGCTATCGGCTAGCGGAGGATCTTGGCTCCGAGCGTCTTCTCGAGCTCGCGCAGCGCATCGCGGTGCGCCTCCTCGTCGAACGACGTCACTCCGGCCTCGACGACCTCCACCGCGTAGCCGAGATTCCGCGCGTCCGCGGCCGTGTACAGCACGCAGATGTTCGTGCAGTCGCCGACGAGCCGGAGCGTGTCCACGCCGCGCTCGCGCAGGGTGATGTCGAGGTCCGTGCCGAAGAAGCCGGAGTAGCGTCGCTTCGGGATGACCACGTCGCCGTCGGCGGGGGCGAGCTCGGGGACGATCTGGGCGCCCTTCGATCCGACGACGGCATGCGGCGGGAAGATCGCGAACTCGGCGTCGTCCGGCAGATGGCTGTCGGTCAGGTAGAGGACCGGCTCGCCCGCGGCGCGAGACCGCGCGGCCTCGCGCTGGATCACCGGAAGGATCCGGCCCATGCTCGGCCCGCAGTAGAGCGCGCCGCCCTCGTGCACGAAGTCCTCGATCATGTCGACGATCACGAGCGCGCGCTTCACCTGCTCAGTGGCCGGCTGCCGGCTCCCAGAGCTCGATGCGGTGTCCCTCCGGATCGGTGATCCACGCGAAGCGGCCGTTCTCGTCCTCGTGCCTCTCGTCGGCGATGGTCACGCCTTCGCCCCGGAGCTTCGTCAGGAGAGCGTCAAGATCGTCGACGCGATAGTTGAGCATGAACGCCGCGTCGCGCGGTCCGAGGTAATCCGAGTCTTGGGCGAACAGCGACCACACCGTCGAGCCGACGCGGCCCGGATCGTCATGGTCGCGCCATTCGAAGACATGCCAGCCGCCGGGTTGGACGTCGATCCCGAGCTTGGAGCGGTACCACTCAGCGAGCGCGTCGGAATCGCGAGCGCGAAAGAAGGCGCCGCCGAGTCCGGTGACTCTTGCCGTCGGCCTAGTGCGCGCAGGCCTTCGCGGTGCCGTGCTGGTCGGCGGTGCGGAACGACTGGCCGCATCCGCAGCTCGAGACCGCGTTCGGGTTGCGAAGCGCGAACCCGCCGCCCATGAGAGCGTCGACGAAGTCGATCTCGGAGCCTTTGAGGTACATCGCGCTCATCGGGTCGACGACGACGCGCACACCGTCCTGCTCGACGACGGCGTCATCCTCTTCGGTGCCATCGGCGAACGTCATGCCGTACGAGAAGCCCGAGCATCCACCAGGCGTGACGTAAACGCGCAATGCGAGATCTTGGCGCTCCTGCTTCGCGAGAACCTCGCGGAGCTTGTCGGTCGCCTTCGCGGTCAGCGACACCAGTGGCGTCGCGGTCGTCGTGGGGGTCTGCTCGATCGCCAAGTCGGCACCTCCGTGCGCGTTACACACGAAATGATAGCCCAGGACCACGCTCGAAAACAGCGCGTTTTCAGCGCCTAAACTCGGACTCTGGTGGCCCCATCGTTGCATCACGCGCAAGTGTTCTATCCGCCTGGCGAGGAAGCCCGCGCTCGTGAGTTCTATGGGGAGGCACTCGGCCTCAGCGAGCTCGAGCGTCCCACCACGCTGCGCGAGCGCGCGGGCATCTGGTACTCCGCGCCGCCCGGCCACGTGCACCTCTCGGCCGACAGGGAGCTCGGCTTGCATCCGCGCCGGCACTTCGCTCTTCGTGTCGACGACCTCGACGAGACGGTCGCGCGGCTTCGTGCGGCGGGCGCGCGATTCGAGGACGCGGACCCTATCCCCGGTTGGCGGCGCACCTACGTCATGGATCCCTTCGGCAACAAGATCGAGCTCGATGAAATCCCCGACTGACGACGTCATCGACGAGGGGACGGGCGCGGGCGCGTTCCGCTTCTCTCCGCGCGCGAACCGCGCGAGCGAGATCTCCTGGCGCACGTGGGGCGAGAAGGCGTTCCAGGAGGCGCAGGTCGCGGACAGGCCCGTGCTCCTCGCGATCAGCGCGGTGTGGTGTCACTGGTGCCACGTGATGGACGAGACGAGCTACAGCGATCCCGAGGTGATCCGTCTCATCAACGAACGGTACGTACCGGTGCGCGTCGACAACGACGAGCGTCCCGACGTGAACCGCCGCTACAACATGGGCGGCTGGCCGACGACGGCGTTCCTCACACCGGATGGCGAGATCATCCACGGGGGCACGTACGTTCCACCCGACGCGATGCGCTCGTACCTCGAGCAGGTCGCCGACCTCTGGTCGGAGCAGCGCGCCGAGCTCTCGCGACGCGTCGCCGAGCTCCGCGCGAAGGAGAAGGAGGCGCGCGCGATCGCGGCCGGCGACCTCACCCACGACATCGTCGATCAGGTCGGGTCGCTCATCCGCGGGCAATACGACCCGCAGTACGGCGGGTTCGGTCGGGGACAGAAGTTCCCGCAGGTGAAGCTGCTGCGGTTCCTGCTCGACGAGCACCGGCGCCACGACTACCCCGAGATCGCGACGATGCTGCACCGTACCCTCGGCGCGATGGCCGGCGGCGGCATGTACGACAAGGTCGAAGGCGGTTTCTTCCGGTACGCGACGACACGCGAGTGGGAGATCCCGCACTACGAGAAGATGCTCGAGGACAACGGCGAGCTCCTGGCCGTGTACGCCGAGGCGCATCGCTCGTTCCCGAACGCGGGCTACGACCGCGTCGTGCGAGACGTCGCGAGATGGATGGATACGGTGCTCTGGCGGCCGGACGCGAAGCTCTGGAGCGGCTCGCAAGACGCCGATGAGCACTACTACACGCTCGACTCGCGCGAGGAGCGGGCGAAGCACGACGCCCCGTTCGTCGACCGCACGCTCTACACCGGCTGGAACGCGCTGGCCGCCTCGGCCTACTGGGCCGCGTGGCTCACGCTCGGCGACGACTCGTTCGAGACGCGCGCGCACGACGCGAGGGAGGCGATCGCCTCACGACTCTTCGACTCGCGGACGAAGACGCTCTTCCACTTCGATGCCGGCGAGGGACCGCGCGTCGCCGATCTCCTCGGCGACCTCGCCGCGAATCTCGCGGCGAGCGTCGACGCGTACGAGACGGGCCGGCATCCGGAGGCGCTCGACGGTGCGCGGGTCATGGCGACAACGCTGCGCGACCGGTTGCGCGATCCGGAGACCGGCGGGTTCTTCGATGCCCCGGCGGGTGGACGCGAGCCGGGCCGCCTCGCGCGCCGCGAGCGGCCGATCGAGGAGAACGCGCTCGCCGCGGACGGGCTGCTGCGCCTGGCCGCACTCATCGAGGAGGACGAGTGGCGCGAGCTCGCCCTCCGCGCGCTCCGCGGCTTTGCGGGGGAGTACCGGCAATGGGGGCAGTTCGCCGCGAGCTACGCGAACGCCGTCGCGCGCGCTCTCGTCGAGCCGCTGATCGTGACGGTGGTGGGCCCGGCCGACGATCCGGCCGCCGCGGCGCTCTGGGCGCGCGCGCTCGCGATGACCGACCCGGCCGGATCGCGCCGGCGTCTCGTCCCCGGTCGCGACGCCGACGCGCTCGCCCGCTCTGGGTTCCCCCCCGACCGTGCCGCGGCGTACGTCTGCGTCGGAACGGTGTGCTCCGCGCCGCTCGCCGATACGGGATCGCTCGACCGCGCGCTCGCTGAAGCGGCCGCAAGGCACACGCGCGCCGAATAGTCCGGCACGCGTTCTGCGCGTAGGCGTCGCATGCAAGACATCAAGGAAGAGCTCCAAGAGGAGTCCCTGGTCGCGGCGTTCCCCGACCACGAGCGGGCCGTCGCGGCCGTGACCGCGCTCGACGCCGCGGGCATCCCGCCCGATCACGTCGGCGTTGTGGCCGAGAACGTCCGCCAGGCGCGCGAGGCCGCGGGCTCGTTCAGTCCGGCCGGCGCCATCGCCGGCGCGGTCATCGGCGCGGTTCTCGCGGTCATCTTCGTGATCGCCGGCGGCGACACCATGCGTCAGAACCTCGTCGCGGTCGTGCTCGGCGCGCCCGCGCTCATCTTTGCCTTCGCCGGGATCGGAGCGCTGGTCGGTCGCGCGAAGCTCTTCCAGAGCCGCCGGTACGAGAGCTATGAGAGCGCCGTCGACCGCGGGGAGGCGCTCGTGAGCGTCAGCGGTCCGCGGGACGAGCTCCGCCGCGCGCGCGAGGTGCTCGAGCGGCGCGGCGCTCTGCGCATCCGTCACGAAGAAACGGGCGAGGCGCTCTAGACCGCGACCCTCCGCGCCAAAAGACCGCACTATCGTCCGCCGATGTCCGAGCCCCTCCTCGAACGGCTCCGCGCGCGCGGTCTCGTGCCGCCGGATTACGAGGGCGGTGGTCTCGTCAATCTCGCGGCGACCGTGCTCGACGTTCTCGGGATTCGCGACGAGACCGACCCGCCGCCGCTCCGGTCGCTGCGGCCGCAGCTGCGCGACGGAGTGAAGCAGGTCGTCGTCGTCCTCGCCGACGGGCTCGGTCTCGGCCAGCTTCGAGCGCTTCGCGCGAGCGGCGACATGCCGTTCGTCGCGTCGCTGCTCGCTCGCGCCGAGGAGGGCCGCGACGCGCAGCTCATCGAAGCGACGACGATCTTCCCTTCGACGACCGCCGCGGCGATCACGACGCTGAACACCGCGCGGACGCCGCAGGAGCACGGAAACATCGCGTACTTCGTCTGGCTCGAGGAGTTCTCGGCGGTCACCCAGATGCTGCGGTGGGGCCCGGGCGTGACGAGGCGCGGCTCGTTCTTCGACGACCAGCGTCTCGATCCGCGCCGGTTCGCGCTCGTCCGAAGCGTGCACGCGCGCCTCCGCGAGCGCGGCTGCCAGTCGTGGGTCGTCGAGCCGGAGATCTTCCGCGGGGAGGCGATGACGCGGATGCACGCCGCGGAGGCGGGCTACGCGGGGTACTACCTGCCTTCATCCATGAGCGTCCGCCTCCGCGATCTGCTCGCGGAGCGTCCGTGGGGCGACGCGCCCGCCTACGTCTACGCCTACTGGGCCGGCATCGACTCGGTCGCGCATGTGTCGGGACCGCGCTCGGCCGAGCACGCGACCGAGGCGGCACTGTTCGACAAAGCCCTCGAGCGCGCGGTGGCCGGGCGTCCGCCGGGCGACACGCTCATCTTCCTCACCGCGGACCACGGCCATGCGTTCACCGATCCGGAAAAGCTCGTCGACCTCGTGGGCGATGACCAGCTCCGCTCGTTGCTCCGGAACCCCATCGCCGGCGAACCGCGTCTGGCGTTCCTGCACACCGACCAGCGCGATCGCGTCCGCGAGCATCTCGAGCGGCGCTATCCGGCCACGTTCTTCTACCTGGACCGCGACGAGGCGATCGCCGCGGGGCTGTTCGGCCGCGGCGACGACCACATCGCGCGCCGGCGCATCGGCGACGTGCTCGCGATGCTCGAGAACGATCGCGCCGCGAGCATCGTGAGGGTGGACGGCCAGACGTTCCGCCACCGCGGATCGCATGGCGGCATGAGCGCGGACGAGATGCGCATTCCGATCCTCGCGTGGCGCGCTTAGCTAGGATTCGGACCGGTGGCGACGGGCTCGTATCTCCCTGAGGAAGCCGGCGGGATGGTCACCGCGGCGGCGTTCGAGGACGACGACGCGGCCGTCTCGGCGGTGACGCTGCTTCGCGCCTCCGGTGTCCAGCAGGAGGACATTTCGGTGATCGCGCGCGACCGTCGCCGCGCCGAGCTGATCGCCGGTGGGCGCGCCTGGGTGCCGGGGCGCGGATGGGGCGGGATCCTCGGGCGCCTCCGCGCGATGATCGGCGGCGGCCTGCCGAAGGAGATCCGCCGCCGGTACGCGAAGGCAATCCGCTCCGGAGAGGTCGTGGTCGTGGCGGCCGCCGGGGATCAGCCTCCGGACACGATCGCCGCCCTCATGCGCCAGTCACGCGGTGACGACGTCGACATGTGGTGGCAGGGCCCGACCGCGCTCTTCGCTCCGCCGGAGCTCGCGGGTCCGTTCTAGGCGCGCTACTCGTAGCGGAGCGCGCGGAGCGCGGACATGCGCATCGCGCGCCGTGCGGGGAGGAATCCCGCGAGCAGCGCCACGGCGAGCGCCAGCGCGAGAGCCCCGACAGCGAGCTCGGGTCCGACGACGAAGATCGGCGCCGGACTCGTCCGCGGGTTCAGCTCGCGGATGACGCGATCGATGACCCGCCCGCCTGCCAGGCCAAGCCCGAGACCGACGAGTCCACCGAAGACGCCGACGTACGCGGCCTCCGCGAGGAAGAGCGCACGGACGTCCGCCGGCGACGCGCCGACCGCCTTCATGATCCCGATCTCGCGCGTGCGCTCGAGGACGGACATCACCATCGTGTTGGCGATGCCGATCGCCGCGACGAGGAGCGCCACGCCGCCGATCCCGGCGAGGATCCCCTTGAACACGCCGAAGCCCTGATCGATCTGCTCGATGACCTGCTTCAGCGAGAACGACGAGAAGCCGAGCTCCTGCACGGCCTGCACGATGTCGCTCACGTTCGTCGAGTCGTCGGCCTCCACCGCGAGACCGCTGTAGCCAGTCGTCTCGCGCAGCGCAGCCGGTGTGAGACCGCGGTTCTCGGCGCCCGCCAGAAGCGCGTCCTCGAGCGGGATGCGGAACGAGGTCTGCGACGCCTGCTCGTCGAACACGCCGACGATCGTGACCGTGTAGTCGCGGGGCGTTCCGCTGCCGCCGATGCGCGTGCTGCCCAGCTTCACGGCCCCGCCCACACGCATCGTCACTGTGCGCCCCAGCGCCGCGGCGGCGTTCGGCGCGAGGAGGCGCGCGATGTTCCCGGGCACCACCGCGACCGCGCGATCGCCGTCCGCGATGTGGCGTCCCGCGATGAGGTCGCCGCGATCGACCGGAGCACCCGGCTCGATGCCCTGCGGGCGGATCGTCGCATCCTCGCCGCCCTCGACCACCATCCCCAGCGGCGCGTCGAATTGGCGGTACACGGCGTCGACGTGCGCGATCGCCTTCATGCGCGCGACGGTGTCGTCGGTGATCGTCCGCGGCACCGCGGACAGCCCGTTCGCCCCCGGCTGGAACGGCTGCACGGTGACGAGGCGGAGGTCGCCGATCGAGAAGATCGAGCGGCGCACGTTGCCCTCGGCGCCGGTCGCGAGCGCGATGAGCAGCACGACCAGGGCCGTGCCGATGGCCACGCCGGCGGTCGTCAGGGCGGAACGCAGACGCGATCGGCCGTAGTTGGCGAGCGACATCGCGAAGAGGTCGCCGGCTCTCACGTGTCGACGATCCGCCCGTCACGCATGCGGATCGTGCGCTCGGCGTGCGAGGCGATCTGCGTGTCGTGGGTCACGAGCATGATCGTCTGGCCGTTTCTGTGGAGCTCTTCGAGCAGCGCGATGAGCGCGGCGCCGTTCGCGCTGTCGAGATTCCCGGTCGGCTCGTCGGCGAGGAGGATCGCGGGCTCGCCGACGAGCGCGCGCGCGACCGCCGCGCGCTGAAGCTCGCCGCCGGAGAGCTCGTTCGTTCGATGCTCGGCGCGGGCGCTCATGCCCAGCCGCTCGAGGACCGCGCGGGCGCGTCTGAGCCGCTCGGTCGGCAGGACTCCGGCGAACGCGAGGGGGAGCGCGACGTTCTCGACGACGCGGTACCGCGGCAGCAGATTGAACGCTTGGAACACCATGCCGACGCGCTTGGAGCGGTGCCGCGAGAGCGCGGTCTCGTCGAGCGCCGACAGGTCCTCGCCGTCCACACGGATCGAGCCGGCGCTCGGTCGCTCGAGACCGGCGACGATGTTGAGGAGCGTCGACTTTCCGGATCCCGACGGGCCCATGACCGCGACGAATTCGCCGCGGCCGACCCGCAGGGTCACGCCGGCGAGCGCCGCGACGGTGGACCGGCCCGAGGTGTAGGTGCGCTCGAGCGCGTTCGTCTCGACGGCCGCGGGCACTCTCACGAGCTCAAGTCTGACGGACACGTGCGACCATCACCGCGTGCGCGTCGTGACGCCGAAGGATCGCAGGCCGACTCCAAGCGTCGCCGAGATCTTCTCCGGACGCGTCGAGGCGTTCACCGCGGTCGGAGGCGAGCACAGCAGCGACCTTCGGCTCTCCGAGATCCACTTCCGGTCGGGCGCGCGCAATCGCTGGCACATGCACACGACGGATCAGATCCTCCTGTGCACCAGCGGCGATGGACTCGTCGCGACGGATGCGGCGCAGGCCGATCTGACGCCCGGCGTCGTCGTCCTCATCCCCGCGCGGACGCGGCACTGGCATGGGGCGAAACCGGGTAAGGACATGACGCATTGGAGCATCCTCGGGCCCGCCGAGACGACGATCTCCGACTAGCGTCCGCGGCGGACGAGTATCGCGGCGATCGCGACGGTGAACAGTCCCGCGGCGAGCGCGACGAGGACGGCGAGAAGCGTGGTACGGCCGGCGGCGAGCTCGAGAGCGGCGGCCACGAAAGCGAGCGCGTTGAAGACGAGCGCCATGACGTTCGGCAGCCGCATGTCGTCCCAGTGCAGCGAGCGCAGCTCCTGCGCGCCCATCACCGCGTACCCGAAGCACGCCGCTCCGGCGAGCCGGTAGACGAACTCGTCGGTCCCGCGATAGCCCATGAGCGCCGCGAACGGGCCGACGATCTGCGGGCCGAGACCGAAGACCGCAGCTGAGAGCGTCGCCAGCACGAGGACGGCCGCGGTCCACGTCGCGACGTCGCGCGGCCCGGCGACGGCACCGCGATGCGCGACCAGGACCTGCCCGATCGACCATGCGACGAGCACGGCCCACAGCAGGACCACGATGACGAAGCCGTTCAGCTGGTTCGACGCGATCGCGATGAAACCCGCGAAGAAAGAGAGCGCCGCCCACGCGTACGTCGCCAGGACGACGAAACGGAGCGGAAGCCACTCTGCGGTGCGAACACTCATCGCGAGCGCGACCGCGTAGCCGATCATCGCCGCGCCGCCGAGCTGGTAGATGAGGAGATCGTCTCCGCTCAGATCCGCGAGGCGCGCGAACGGGCGAGGGAACACGTACAACGGGATCCCCATCGCGAGCGCGCCCACGAGCGGCACCGCGATGACGGCCCGCTCGAAGGGGCCTAGGAGGAGCGGAGGATTCGGCCGGTCCAGAACCAGAACGCCGGAACGAGGATCACCGACGCGAGACCGCCGGTCACGAGGATCACGCTCTCGAACCCCGCGACCGTCGCCGCGTAGAGCAGCGCGAGGTCGATCCCCGAGACGATCGCGAGCCATCCGAGGTTGCGCGGCAGCGTCGCGTTGCCGGCGACGGTCTCGAGGCCGAGCGCGATCGCCCAGAGACCGGCGAACCCGAACGTTGCGAGCCCGCGTGGATCGGTGGGGGAGAGGTCGGTCGTCGCGATGTCCTGCCGCGCCGCGATCGCCGCGAAGGTGCCGTGCGCCGCCGAGAGGAGGCCGTACCCCACGCCGAGCGCGGTGAGCCACAGCCGCGCGTCGCCGCCGACGCGCGCGGCGGTCGACGTCGTCGCGATCGTCGCGGAGACTCCGGCGGCGGCGATGAGCGCCCACGCGAGCGCGGCCGCCTCGGTGTTCTCCGGATGATTCCGGACGAAGCCGAGGAACACGACGGCGTAGATCAAAGAGAACGCCGCGATCAGGTACGCCTGGATACCCGCTCGCCTCGAGAACCCGCGATCGATCGTCACCGCGGGGATGCTAGTGGGAGCGAGCCGAGATCGGTTGGCGACGCCGGGTGCGGGCGGGCCGAGCGCGGTGGCGGGTGGCACGGGAGGAAGGGTGGGGCGCTGCCGCTCATTCGCCCGCGTCGGCCGCGCACGATCCGGACAGCGAAGGAAGCAAGGGCGATAGGCAGCGCCCTACCCTTCCTCCCGGGACAGGACCCGCCCCGCGCTCGATCCGCTACGCGCACTTCTGACGGCGGCTAGATCTCGCGCGAGCGGAAGCTCCAGATCGCGAGCGCGAGCATCGCGGCGATCCACGCGATCGCCCAGGCGACGTAGATGAGCGGCGGCGGCTCCGCGGCGAAGAACGGGTTCGCGGCGACGGCGGGTCCGAGTCCCTGCTGCGCCGCGATCACGATCGAGGGCTCGAGACTCCACACCGCCCCGCGCCACAGGCCGTCGGTGGGCAGGATCAGCTTCGTCGCGGTGCCGACGTGCATGATCGTCGCGTTGCCGAACGCGAGGCCGACGCCGCCGACGATGCCGCCCATCCACGCGATCCCGAAGAGGATCGCCGCGATCACGCCACCGACCACGCCGGCGAGCCGTGTCGACAGCATGAGCGCGAACGTGAGGATCACGATCCCTTCGGCGATCACGAAGCCGAGGAACTCGAACGGATGCGGCGGCTGATAGCCGCTGACCGCCTGCACCGCCAAGAGCTCGATCACCGCGGCGCCGACGCCGTACGTGATGACCAGGCCGATGAGCCCGAGCCACTTGCCGATCACGTATTCCGCGCGCGAGATCGGTCGCGCGAGCATCGCGAGCGCGATCCCGGACTCGACCTCGCCCGAGATCGACGGCGCGGCGACGAAGACCGCCGCGAGCGACAGCACCCAGCTGAACATGAACATGACGAGGATGAGGAGCTGCGAGACGATCGTCTTCTTCTGTGCCTCCGGGAGCGGCTGGCCGCTGCTGCGGAGGTCCTCGATGCGCGAGATGCCCCACACCGTCAGCGCGATGACGATGACCGTGAGCACGACGAGCGCGAGCAACAGCCGTCGCCGGGCGGCCTCGTTCACGACCTGACGGGACACGGCCAGAGCGTTCACTGACCGAGGAGGCTGAGGAACCGCTCTTCGAGCGATTCGTGCTGCGGCTCGACCGCGTAGACACGCGCCCCGGCGGTGATCATCGCCTGCACCAGGTCGGGGATGCGCTCTCGATCGATGCCGCGGATGAGGACGGTGCCGTCGTCTGCGTGATCGACCTCCCCGAACGGCGCGATCGCCGCGCGCGCTCCCGCGGAGAGCGCCGTCGCGCGCACGCGAACGGACGAGGTGCGAAGCAGCTGCTCGAGCGCGCCCTGCGCGACGACGCGGCCCCGGTCGACGATCGCAACGGCATCGCAGACCTGCTCGACCTCGGACAGGAGGTGCGAGTTCAGGAATACGACCGCGCCCTTCTCGCGGAGCGCGCGGATGATCTCGCGCACGTCGTGACGTCCGACCGGATCGAGCGCGCTCGTGGGCTCGTCGAGCAGGACCACCGCGGGCTCGCCGAGGAGCGCCACGCCAAGACCGAGGCGCTGCTGCATCCCTTTCGAGAAGGTCCCGACCCGGCTCGTCCCGCGATCGTGCAGGCCGACCGTCGCGAGCGTTCGATCGATCTCGGCTCCCCAGCGCGAGCGTTCGAGCCCGACGAGCCGGCAATGCAGCGCGAGCACCTCGCGAGCCGTGAGCCACGACTGGTAGCGGAAGAGCTCGGGGAGGTAGCCGATGCGGCCGAGGGACGCCTTCGATCCGAACGGCGCTCCGGCGAGCGATCCGCTCCCGCTCGTTGGCCGCGTGAGGCCGAGGAGCACCTTCACCGCCGTGGTCTTCCCGGCGCCGTTCGGCCCGAGGAAGCCGAACACGCCGGTGTCCACGGCGAGGCTGAGGTCGTTGAGCGCGACGACGGACCCGTAGCGCTTCGTGACGTGATCGAGGCGGACCGCCCCGGTCGCGAGCACTACCGCATCGAGTTCGCGATCGCGAGGGCTTGCGCCTCGTCGAACGAGCCGATCACCTCGAACATCATGCCGTCCTTCTGCCAGATGACGGCGCTCGCGATGCCGGTGTTGTCGCCGACGAAGAGGCCCTGCACGCCCTGAACGGTGATCGGATGCGAGATCGCGAGCTCCGCGGGCACCGGGACCGGGAGCGTGCTCGAGGGGTCGCCGATCGCGCGGATGGCCGCGGCGAGCTGCGGCGAGATCCCGGGTTGCGAGAGCAGGTAGCTCCTCAGCTCGTCGACGCTGACGCCGTCGCTCGAGACGGTCGGTGCCTTCGCCTGGCCCACGACGAGCGTGGGGATCGCGGCCGCCTGGCCGCGACTCGCGTCCCCTGGCGTTCCCCAGATCTGCACGACCGCGGGCCCGCCCGTGATGAAGAGCTTGCTGCCGTCCATGTTCGCGGGCAGCGGCGGGGCCGTTTGGTTTTGGCGCGACGCGGTCTGACGCGTCGCGTCCGCGCTGAAGGTGAACGTCGCGTTCGCCTTGTTGATGACGCCGTAGCGCGGCGACCCGGTGACGCTCGCGGGCACGTTGGTGGGAGCCAGCACCGCGAAGCCCGCGGCGGACGCGGCGAGCGCGCGCGACTGCGCTTCCTTCGGCTGTGGCGGCGTCGTCCACTCGAACGTCCCGTACGCGCCGAGGCACTCCTGCAGGTTCATCCCCGAGCACGACTGACCGAGGTAATTCAGATCGCTTTGCGTCAGCGGAACGGCGACGACGCTCTTCGGCTCGAAGATCTGGAGGATCGTTCCCGCGACTCCGGAGAGAGCGAGCGTGCTCGCGACGAGGACGACGCCGGCGGCGGCCGCAAGTCCCTGGAGCCATCGCCGTGGGAGACGTCGCCCGACCGGCACGACCGGAACGACACCCTCCGCCTCGACTCGGGCACGGAATCGGGCGAGCCCCTGGTCCGTGTCGACGCTGGGCGTGGGTCCGAGCGCGCGTTCGATCGTTTCGTCGTTCATGTCAGTTCCCTCCGGAAGGCATCTTCCGCGCGGCGCAGGAGCGTGCCGACGCTCGACGCGCGGACGTCGAGGGCGGTCGCGATCTCGGAGTAGGAAAGGCCCGCGTAGCGGAGAGCGAGGAGCGCGGCGGACCGCTCGGGGATACGGGCCAGGACCGCGCGCACCTCATCGCGGGTCTCCGCGGCTGCCACCTGCGCCGCGGGGTCGTCGGACGCGACGGCATCGGGCGGGAGCGCATCGGCGGCCTCACGACGAGTGCGGCGGCCTCGCGTGCGAAGCGCGTTCAGCGCGGCGTGGGCCGCGGCGGCGTGAAGCCAGGACGCCGCGTACGGAGCTTCGGCGGGGTGCGCGCGATAGAAGGACAGGAACACCTCTTGAGCCACGTCCTCCGCTTCGGTCTGATCGCCGAGCACGCGCTGGGCGATCCCGACAACTCGCGCGTACTCGGCACGGAAGAGCCTCTCGAACGACGCCGAGAGCGGAGCGGCGCGTTCGCCGCCGCGCGCGGGCAGCGTCATGGACGAGGAGGCCTCCATCCACGAAGAGAGCACCGCGGGCGCGCGTTTTGTGACAGCCGGACGGGGGCGATTCTCCCAGAGCGGCTGACACCGTGTGTCCGCGGCGCCAGTGGAGAGGCGCCTCGTCTGGCACCGCTCTTGCGCCTCCCTTGCGCGTGCCGTCGCGTCCCGCCCCCCGCAATCGAGCCGGACAACCGCCCACTCGCTCGCCACGCGAGACGAGAAAGCGGCTGGAGCAGAAGGCAGCGACGAAGAAGGGGAGCGCGAACCGGCGGCGGATCCAGCGCAAAGAAGCGGAGGAGTCTTGACATGCCATCAGTGAAGAAATCGATCGACGTGGACGTTCCCGTCCGGGTCGCCTACGACCAGTGGACGCAGTTCGAGGAGTTCCCGCGGTTCATGGAAGGGGTCGAGTCCGTGCAGCAGCTCGACGACAAGCGGCTGCATTGGCGCGCGAAGATCGCCGGCCAGGTCGAGGAGTGGGATGCCAGCATCTCCGAGCAGGTGCCGGACCGCATCATCTCGTGGAGCAGCACGTCAGGCGCGGAGAACCGGGGGATCGTGCGGTTCACGCCAAGCGGCGATCAGAAGACGAAGATCGAGCTCGAGATGCACTGGGAGCCGAAGGGCGTCACGCAGCGCGTCGGTGACGTGCTCGGCGCCGATGATGTCCGCATCCAGGGCGATCTCGGCCGGTTCAAGAAGTTCATCGAGGAGCGGCGCACTCCGACCGGCGCCTGGCGCGGCGAGATCCACGGCAACCGGGTCGAGGGTGACCGCGCCGAGGAAGACCTGGAGGCCGGAACCAGCTCCCGCGGCTAGCGGCGCGGTGCGCGTCGCGATGCTCGCTCCCATTTCGTGGCGCGTCCCCCCGCGCCACTACGGACCGTGGGAGCGGGTCGTGTCCCTCCTCACGGAGGGACTGGTCGAGCGTGGTGTTGACGTGACGCTGTTCGCGACCGCGGACAGCGTCACGCGTTCCCATCTCGATGCGGTCTGCCAGCGTCCGCTGCAAGAGGATCCGTCGCTCGATCCGAAGGTGTGGGAGTCGCTTCACATCGCGAACGCGTTCGAGAAGGCCGAGCGCTTCGACCTCATCCACAATCACTACGACTTCCTCCCGCTCACGTACAGCGGCCTCGTGCGCACGCCCATCGTCACGACGATCCACGGGTTTTCGAGCGACCGCATCCGCCCCGTGTACCGGCGTTACGCGAATCGCGTCGCATACGTGTCGATCAGCGACGCGGATCGCGACCCCGAGCTTCCCTATGTCGCTACCGTCTATCACGGCATCGATCTCGCCGAGTTCACTCCGCAGGAAAGCGCGGGGCGCGAGCTCGTCTACTTCGGCCGGGTCCATCCCGACAAGGGGGTGGCCGAAGCGATCGCCGTCGCGGAGGCCGTCGGCATGCCGCTCGTGATCGCGGGGATCGTCCACGATCGCACGTATTTCGAGCGCGAGATCGAGCCTCACGTCGATGGGACGAACGTGCGCTACGTCGGATCCCTCGGGCCGGCGGACCGCGACGCGCTCCTCGGATCGGCATTCGCGCTCCTGCACCTCGTCGAATTCGCGGAGCCCTTCGGGCTTTCGATGATCGAGGCGATGGCCTGCGGCACGCCGGTGATCGCGCGACGGCGCGGCTCGGTCCCTGAGGTCGTCGACGAGGGCGTCACCGGCTTCGTCGTCGACGACGTCGCCGGCGCGGTGAGTGCGGTGGGCCGCGTGCGCGATCTCGACCGGCGTCGCGTCCGCGAGCGCGCCGCGCTGCGGTTCGGTCGCGACCGCATGGTGGACGACTATCTTCGTGTGTACGAGCAGGTCCTGTCCCGCACGCACGTCGCATGACCGAGCCCTTTTCCGTGGGCGCGAATTACTGGCCGTCCTCGAGCGCGATGCGCTGGTGGCGGCGCTTCGACGCGGGCGAGGTCGACCGAGATTTCGCACGGCTCGCCGCGGCCGGGGCCGGCGCCGTCCGCTTCTTCCTGCTGTGGGAGGACTTCCAGCCCGCCCCGGACGGCGTCGCCGACCCGGCGCTGACGCGTCTGCGGACCGTCGCCGACGTCGCCCAGCGGCACGGCCTCCAGATCGTGCCGACGCTCTTCACCGGACACATGAGCGGCGCGAACTTCATCCCGGAGTGGGCCACCGGCCAGGGTGAGACCTCGCCGCGATTCCGCGTCGTCTCCGGCGAACGCGCGGCCCGCGTTCCCATCCGAAACTGGTACTCGGACGAGCTCGTGATGCGAGCGCAGGAGCTGCTCGCGCGCGAGGCGGCGCGAGCGCTCGCGCGCCATCCGGCCCTCTGGGGATGGGACCTCGGCAACGAGAACTCGAACTGCTGCGTCCCGCCGACCCGCGACGAAGGGATCCGCTGGTTGGCGCGCATGGCCGGAGCGATCCGCTCGGTCGACGCGAGCTGCCGCGTCACGCTCGGGCTGCACATGGAGGATCTCGAAGAGGATCGCCGCATCGGACCGCGGGAGGCCGCGACGGTGTGCGACGTCCTCTGCATGCACGGTTATCCGATCTACGCGCCGTGGGCGCGCTCACCGACCGACGCCGATCTCGTCGGTTTCCTGGCTCGTGTGACGCGCTGGCTCGGCGGCAAGGACGTGTTCTTCGCGGAGTTCGGCGCCGCCACTCGCGACGGCGACGCTCAGGCCGAGCGCGGAGCCTCGCCGCTGCTGCGCGAGGACGAAGCCGCCGCGTACAGCGAGGCCGCGTTCGCCGCGCTTCACGCCGCGGGGGCCACCGGCGCGCTGGTCTGGTGCTATGCCGACTACGAGCGGCGCATCTGGTCCGAGCCTCCGCTCGACATGGCACCGCACGAGCGGCACTTCGGGCTCTGGCGCGCCGACGGCTCGCCGAAGCCCGCCGTGCAGGCGCTGCGCCGCCGGAGCGGGCAGGACCGCGTGGCCCCGCCGCCGGTCGACTGGCCGGACAGCGAACGGACGTCGTTCTACGCGTCGCCACGGGAGACGCTCCTGCGCCTGTATCGGGCGTACCGACCGCTGGCACGGCCGGTGCTCTAGGGCGGCTCGTGCTCGCAACGAGGGGAGATCCGGCGGAGGCGCGGCCGCACGACGACGAATGGCAGGCGCTGGTTGACCGTCTGGAGGCGCGGCGCGTTCTCGACATCGGGTCCGGCCTGGCGGCTCTGCCGGGCGAAGGCGAGTACGACCTGATCCTGGCGCCGCACGATCCGTTCTCCGGACTCCTGACCGACGCGGAGCGGGCGGCGGCGCTCGCGAAGACGCGCCGGCTACTGGCTCGCGACGGACTCCTGGTCATCGAGGGGCTGTACGTCCCGCCGCAGGAGGACGCGGTCGCGAACGCGCCGGACGGTCTGGTCCGTGAGCGCGTCCTCGGCGATGGCACGAGCCAGCGCGAGATATGGCGCGCGCTCGGCGATCACCAGTACATGGTCATCAACGGCTCGGTCTCGCGCGTTCGCGCGTGGCATTGCGGCGAGACCGCGCTGCGCGAGTCCGGCGCGCGCATCGCCGGCGGGCTCGACGAGCGCGACTTCGATCCATGGGGTGACCGCCTCATCGCGGTCGTGCCGGGATGGTCCTGAGCCCATCCATTCGTGATCGTCCCGCGGGCGCCGGCCGCCTCCGTCGCGGCGCGCT
>DATBKH010000046.1:0-18540 GCA_036555955.1 Candidatus Limnocylindria bacterium
GGGGCTATTCAGGGTCGATCGCGTCCGCCGAAGTCGGAACGCGGCCGGTATCCGCCGGGTCTCGGGCCGAAGCCGCGCCGCGGGCCGTACCGGCCTTGCCCCGGCCCGCTCCGGAACCCGCCCGGCGGGCGCGGACGGAACTGCGCCGGCCCGCGCGCGCCTGGCGCGGTGGAGCTGATCACGACACGACGGTTGGGATCGACGCCGACCGATTCGGTCTTCACGCCGGGCGTCCCCTGCACCGCGAGGTGCACGATGCGCCGCTCGTACGCGAGCATCGGCTCGAGCGTCACCGCCTGGCCGCTCGTGCGAACGCGGGAGGCGACGCGGCGCGCGATCTCGCGAAGCTGCTCCTCGCGCCGCCGGCGGTAGCCCTCGATGTCGAGGGGGATGTGAACGGTGCGGCCGACGCGCCGCGACGTGATCGCGGACGTGATCTGCTGCAGCGCGACGAGGTTCTCGCCGCCGCGGCCGATGAGCGCACCCAGGTCCGGGCCGAGCACCTCGACACCCTCCTGCGGCCGGTCGTCGGTGGTGACCTCGGCCTCGACACCCATGAGCGCGAGGAGGTCGCGAAGCACGGCAGCCCCCGCGACGACGTCCTCCGCGAGCACGGGCGGTGTCGAGTCCTCCGTCTCTTCGCGCTCGTCCTGCGCCTCCCGGACGGCGTCCGGCCTTCGCGGGACCTCCGCCTCGTCGATGACCGGCTCCGGCTCGGGAGGCGCTTCCTCCTCGACGAACGTGATGAGGACGCGGGCGTCCTCGCCGCCGATGCCGAGGACGTTGGCGGGCTTTCCCTTCTCGAGCACCTCGTATTCGACGTCCGTCCGTTTCTTGCCGAGGGCGCGAAGTCCGCGCTCGATCGCCTCCTCCACGGAACGGCCCGTGAACTCCTCCCCACGAAGCGGGCTCATCGCTTCCTCCTCTTCCTTCCCCGGCGGCGCGACGTGGCGCCGTCACCGTTCCCGCGCGCGCTCGCGACGGGCTGAGTCTCGCCCATGTCGTGCTCGGCCTCTTCGATCGCCGCCTGCTCGCGCTCGCGCATGGTCTTATCCGCGGGCGTCGGCACGTTCGCGAGCGCTGGGATCCAGCGCGGCAGCTGGCCCCAGCCCATGACGAAGTATTGCTGGACCATCTGGAAGATCGTCGTCGTGATGTAGTAGATGAACACTCCCGCGGCGAGGTCTTTGAAGAAGACGAGCGTGATGATCGGCAGGTAGTACGTCATCGACTGCATCGTTTTCTGTGTCGGATCGTCGGTCTGCGGAGGGTTCCGCGGCAGCGCTTGGATCGACGCGATGAGCTGCAGGATCGCCGAGACGATCGGCAGCGGGCCGATGAAGTTGAAGAACAGGTGATCCGGGTGGGCGAGGTTCGCGACCCACGGCAGCCAGTGCGCGGTGAGGTCGATCGTGTCGGTCGGTCCGAGCCCCTCCGGTGTCGGAATGAACGGCCAGAGCACTTTGTCGCGAAGCTCCAGAACGGTGAGCGCGTGCGCTCCGGTGAGACCGCCCACCTGCTGGAAGGCCGCGTACATCGCGAACAGCACCGGGAAGAAGACGAGCATGGGTAGGCATCCGCCGATCGGGCTGATCCCGCGCTCGGTGTAGAGCTTCTGCGTCTCCTGGGTGAGCCGCACGCGATCCTTGCCGTACTTCTGCTTCAGCTCGTTCAGCGCCGGCGCCAGCTCCTGCATGGCGCGCGACGACCGGACCTGCGCGCGGAACACCGGAAAGAGCGCGAGCCGGATGGCGACGGTCACGAGGACGACCGCGAGACCGAAATCGTGAATGAAGGTGTCCGCGAGAACGAGCAGGTTGATGAGTGGGTGGACGAGAAGGGCGTTCCAAAGGCACGTGACGATGAACTCGCCCGGATCGCAGCCTGGCATCTACCGCTCCGGGACGGGGTCGTACCCGCCGCGGCTCCAGGGATGACACGAGAACAGGCGCTTCGTTGCGAGCCAGCCGCCACGAACGACCCCGTAGCGCTCGACCGCCTCCATCGCGTATTCGGAGCAGGTCGGTGTGTAGCGGCACGCCGGCGGCAGCATGGGGCTGACCGCCCCCTTGTAGAAGCGCAGCGCGGCGAGGACGGCGGTCTTCATACGGGGCTCGCGGTCCGGCGTGCGACCGACACGAGCGCGTTCGCGGCCGCGGCGACGAGATCCCTGAACGAAGCGCGGATCAGCCCGGGCTGCGCCACGGCAACGAGGTCGAGGCCCGAGCTCAGGTCCAGGCTCGAGATCGCCGCGCGGAAAGCGGCGCGCATGCGACGGCGAGTTCGGTTCCGAACGACCGCGGTCCCGAGAGAGCGCGACGTGGACACGGCGATCCTCACTTCGCGGCGACGATTCGGCAGGGCGCGCATCGCGAAGAGTGCATTGCGCGACCGGACACCTTCATTCCACACAACGGCGATGTCCGCGTCGCGCCGCAGGCGCGCGGCGTCCACGGGTGTTGCGGCGCTAGACGACGGTGAGGCGCTTGCGGCCACGCGCGCGGCGCGCGGCCAGCACTCGACGACCGCCCGTGCTCCTCATGCGTGCTCGAAAACCGTGCACGCGTGCACGCCTGCGTGTCTTCGGCTGATAGGTGCGCTTCAAGATCGAGTCCCTTCTCCCGCAGGAACGATCGGATCAAAAACGGCGATGTGCATGCGAGCATAGCAGCAGACGGCACGGATTCTCGTTGGGGTATAGTTCGCGGGCTTCCGAGAGCGCGGTCTAGAGTCCTCGACGATTCCCTTCGGTGTGGCGGCGAGTCGACGCGTTGATGGTTGTGGGGAGCGGTTGTTGCACGAGCGCAAAGAAGGGGAGCCGTTGAACCTCAAGCAGCTTTGGTCGGCCGCTCTCGGCGAGCTGCAGGTCGGGCTCTCGCGTGCGCAATACGACACCTGGTTCAAGGACACGCAGGTGATCTCCGAGGAAGACGATGTGTTCCTCATCGGCGTACCGAACGCGTTCGCGCGCGAATGGCTCGAATCGAAGTTCCGCGCGCAGGTCCGCGCAACGCTGCAGCATCTTCTCGGGCGCACGGTAGACGTGCGCTTCGTGACCTCGGCAGGACCGGGCGCTCCGGCCCGCCAGACCGGATCGGCAGGGCCCACGGGGGCCCCGGCCAACGGGCAGCAGGCAGCCAACCAGGAACGGCGCGAGGCCCTGGCGCTCCTCAACGCCCGCTACACGTTCTCGACCTTCGTGGTCGGCTCGAACAACCGTCTCGCTCACGCCGCCGCGCTCTCGGTCGCCGAGCGGCCCGGTCACAGCTACAACCCGCTCTTCGTCTACGGGGGCTCGGGACTCGGAAAGACGCACCTGATGCACGCGATCGGACAGGCCGTCATCGCGCGCCACCCGAAAAAGCGCGTGGCGTACGCGACGAGCGAGAAGTTCACGAACGAGTTCATCAACTCGATCCGCGCGCAGAAGGGTGAGGAGTTCCGCGAGCGGTATCGCCGCATCGACGTGCTCCTCATCGACGACATCCAGTTCATCGCCGGCAAGGAAGGCACGCAGGAGGAGTTCTTCCACACGTTCAACGCGATCCATGAGGAGGGCAAGCAGATCGTGATGTCGAGCGATCGTCCGCCGAAGGCGATCACGCAGCTCGAAGACCGGCTGCGTTCGCGTTTCGAGTGGGGCCTGATCGCCGACATCTCGGCGCCGGACCTCGAGACCCGCATCGCGATCCTTCGCGCCAAAGCTGAAGCGCAGAACGTGGCGGTGCCGCCGCCGGTGATCGATTTCCTCGCGCAGCGGATCGTCTCGAACATCCGGGAGCTCGAAGGAGCGCTCACGCGCATCGTCGCGTTCGCCGCGCTCCAGGCGGTGCCGGTGACCACTCAGCTCGCTCAGGAGATGCTCCAGAACATCCTCTACAACCCGCATCGCAAGAACCTGTCGCCGGAGCGGATCGTGGAGACCGTCGCCCGCTACTACGGGATCCCGCTGGACCAGATCAAGGGAAAGGCGCGGGACAAGCAGGTCGTGCTCCCTCGGCAGATCGCGATGTACCTCATGCGCGAGGAGACCGAAGCCCCGCTCCTTCGGATCGGGGAGGCGCTCGGCGGCCGTGACCACTCAACCGTCCTGCACGGCTGCGAGAAGATCGAGCGGGAGATGGCCGAAAACGACGATTTCCGGCGCGACGTGGGAGCGCTCCGAGAGCTCCTATACGCCGACTAAGCTCGGACCGGAGCACCCTGCCAGCCGACGAAAAGTGCGGCTGGAACGGGCCCGGATGTGGATAAGCGCACCCGCCCTGTGGATAAGGCCCCGACTTTGTGGACATCGCCCACCCGAACGGGGTGTTCGCTCTCTGTAACACCCCGGGCCGCGGCCGCCCTCGGGAGAGGAGTTCAGCCAACCGTCCCCAGCCGGTCCACCGCTCATCCCGAAAGCACCCGAGCACAAAGCGTGCGGAAAGCCCCATAGTCCACACCACTACTACTGCCACAACTGGTTGTATGAATCTGAGAGGGAACGAGCGGGGAGGTCGGCGTTGAAGGTCATTTGTGTACAAGAGAACCTGGCTCACGGGCTAGGGGTCGCGGGCCGGGGGGTCTCCACGAGGGGCAGCCTGCCGATCCTCGGAAACGTCCTCCTCCGGACGGATGCCGGACGCCTCCGCCTCACCGCCACGAACCTCGAGGTCGGGATCAATTGCTGGGTGCCGGCGAAGGTCGAGGACGAAGGTGCCATCACCGTCCCGGCGAAGCTCTTCATCGATTTCGTGAATTCGCTCCCGCCGGGGAACGTCGAGCTCTCGCTCAATGTGCGCACGAAGACGGTGCACCTCAAGTCCGGCCCGTACGAGGCGAACATCAAAGGGATGGACGCGGAGGAGTTCCCGATCATTCCGCAGATCCCAGACAAACCCACGACGCGAATGTCGCAGGGGACGCTGCGTCGGATGATCGGCGAGGTTGCCTTCGTCGCGGCGACCGACGATTCGCGGCCGGTCCTCACCGGTGTGCTCACGACGTTCGCCGGCGAGATGGTCACGATGGCGGCGGCCGACCCGTACCGGCTCTCGGTACGGCACGCGCGGCTCCTCGATCGGGTGGACCCGCCGATCGAGGTGATCATCCCCGCGAAGAGCCTCTTCGAAGTCGCGCGCATCCTGACGGACTCGGACGACGCCACCGTCGACATCCTCGTCACGCCGAACAAGAGCCAGGTCATCTTCCACACCGACGAGGCCGATCTCGTCTCGCGGATCATCGAAGGTCAGTTCCCGAACTATCGCCAGGTCATTCCGACGAGCCACGCGACACGGGTGCTCGCGCAGCGCGAGGAGCTGTTGAAGGCGACGCGCCTCGCCTCGTACTTCGCGCGCGACGCGGCGAACATGCTGCGTTTCCAAGTCGACCCGGCGAACGAGCCGCCCCTCGTCATCACCGCGAACGCGGCCGAAGTGGGGGACAACACGGGCCGGATCGACGCGACCGTCGAGGGTCAGCCGACGACGATCGCCTTCAATTCGCGGTTCGTCGCGGACGCGCTCTCGAGCCTCACCGCTCCGGAGGTCGCGCTCGAGCTCGGTGGGCCGCTCGCCCCCGGCGTCGTTCGCATCGTCGGCGACGACAGCTACCTTCACGTGGTGATGCCGCTCCGCATCCCGGCCTGACCCGCGGGGCTCATGCGGGTCGCGGCGCTCGCGCTGGAGGACTTTCGCAGCTACGAGAAGCGTGAGCTCGCGCTCGCCGCGGGCGTGACCGCGTTCGTCGGTCCGAACGGCGCAGGCAAGACGAACATCCTCGAGGCGGTCCATCTCGTGGCGCGCGGCGAGTCGTCGCGGGCCGGTGACGACGCGGAGATGATCCGCTGGGGCGCTCCCGTGGCGCGCGTGGGCGCGAGCATCGAGCGCGCCGCGGGAAACGCACGCGTCGAGGTGACGCTGTTCGCACCGTCGGCCGACGCGCGCCGCCGTCCGCGCCGGTACACGGCCGACGGCGCACCGCGCCGCGCCGACGATGTGATCGGCTGCGTCGCGGTCGTCGCGTTCTTTCCCGAGGACACCGACCTCCTCGTATCGGCTCCCTCCGCGCGGCGGCGCTACCTCGACGCGATGGTGGCGCAGGTGGATCGCGCCCATCGCGCGGACCTCCGCGCGTACGCGAACGTGCTCACTCAGCGCAACGCCTTGCTGCGTGCGGGCCGCGACGAGGAGCCCGTCTCCGAGAGCGAGATGGCGTTCTGGGACACCGAGCTCGTGCGCCTCGCGACCGCGATCTCGCTGCGGCGGGTCGCGGCGGTCCGCGAGCTGCGGCCGGCGTTTCGCGTCGCCGCCGAGCGCCTCGGCTCTGACCCCGTGCCCGACGTCGCGTACGCCGGTCAGGTACCCGGCGATACGGCCGAGCTCCGCGCCGAGGGCTACCGGCGCCTCATCCACGAGAAGCGAGAACGCGAGCGCTGGCAGGCGACGACGCTCGTCGGTCCGCATCGCGAGGATCTGGCTGTCGCCGCCGGCGAGCGCCCGCTTCCGACCTTCGCTTCGCGCGGCGAACAGCGCTCGGCCGTCCTCGCCCTGAAGCTCGCCGAAGCCGAGTGGCTCCGCGCGCACCTCGGAGAGCTGCCGATCTTCCTCCTCGACGACGTTCTCTCCGAGCTGGACACCGGTCGCCGCGAGGCTCTCGCCGCGGCATTGCCGGGTGGCGCGCAGGCACTTCTGACCGCCGCGGTCCTCACGAGCATCCCGCCGGCGCTGCGCGACCGCGCGACGATGACCGAGATCGCGAGGCCATCCTCGAGGTGAGGCCGCTCTCGGTCGCGCTGGCTCGCGCGCTGCGAACGCTCCATCTCGACAGCGACGTGGCCAAGGCCGACGCGTGCCGCGCCTGGACCGGCGTCGCCTCGGCGGTGATCGGTCCCGACGCCGCCCGGACGACGGCCCTCCGCATGGACGAAGGCACGCTCGTCGTGGCGGTCCCGACGGCGCACTGGGCCGCCGAGATCAGGCTTCGCGAGGAGGACCTCGTCGCGGCGCTCGCGGCGCGCGCGCCACGCAGCGGCATCACGCGGATCCGCTCGGTTCCATCGCTTTCCGGCACGAAGCGTCCGTAGACTCGCGAGCGATGCGACAGGCGAGTCTCGCGACGAAGATCGGCACCACCGCCGAAGTGCGGCCCGGCGCGCCCGACGTGATCGTCGCGAGCGAGCCGACCCTCGGCGCGACCCTCCGGACGAAGGGGCGCTTCTACTTCCTGTGCGAGGTCGCACGCGAGCACGGCAACGCCGGCGCGGACGCGGCACGCGAGGTCGCCGACCTCGCGCGGCAGGAGTACTACTACGACCTCTCCGCCGGCATCGAGGTCTCCCTGCGCAAGGCGCTGCGCCAGGCGAATCGCCGCGCGGCCCAACGCCTGCGCGACCAGCGCGGGCGCGTCGCGCTCCACTGCGCGTGCGCGGTGGTCGTGAACAACGAGCTCTACGCCGCGCGCATCGGATCGGCCCAGGTCTTCCTGGTGCGGCGCGCACGCCTGTTCCTTCCGGGCGACGAGCCGGGCGAGCTGGCCGACTTCGTCCATCGGACGACCACCCGCGAGGCCGAGTCGCTCGGTGGCGTGACCGATGTTCTCCCGGACGTGTGGCGCCAGAGCGTGGAGCCCGGGGACACGCTCATTCTCGCGTCGGGCGCGCTCGTCGAAGGGCTCGGCGCCGAGACGCTGAAGAACGCGGCCGTCACGCTCCATCCGCGCGCGGCCGCCGAGCACATCAACAACCGAGCTGTCGCCGACGGCGTCATCGGCAGCGCCGCCGCGATCTTCATCGAGATCACCGCGGCGACCGCGACGACCGGGCGCGTCGCGCCGGAGCCGGTGGCGACCGAGCCGACCGAGGTGGTGATCGCCGAGGACATCCGCACGCGTGTCGAGTCCTTCTGGCGCCGCCGGCCCCAGGTCACCGCCGCGCTTGGCGCGGCGGCCGCGCCGGCGGCGAAGGCCGTCGGGAAGACCGTCGCCGTCGGCGTCGAGCTCATGCCGCGGCGCACGCCACCCCTGCCGCGCCATCCCAACACCGCGCGCGATCGCTCGCGCCGGCAGCGCCGCGCGGCGTCGTTCCTGGCGGTGCTCCTCCTCCTCGTCGCCGGCGGGATCGGCGTGCTGGCCTTCCGCGACTACGAGGCGAACCGCGTGACCGGCGAGTACACGCTCGCGATCATCGGGGTCGAGGCGGACATCTCGGCGGCGCAGCGCTTCGCCGAGCGCGAGCCGCCGGACAAGGCCGCCGCGCGCGAGCGGATCGACCACGCCATCGCCGCGCTCGACGAGGCGTCGCGCTCGCCGGCCGCGAACGCGACGCGCGTCGCCGAGCTGCGCCAGCAGATCCAGACGATCGACGATCAGATCACCGGCGTGGTCGTCGACCTCGCCCCGTCCGCGGCGGGGGCGAAGTCGACGAGCCTCATCGGCAACGTCAACGGCCTGTACGCCGCCGACCCCGGATCGGGCCGGCTCTGGCGCATCTTCGGCGATCCGACGCAGGTCGGCCCGGTCCTCACGAAGGGCACCCAGGGCGTGGGAGCGCCGCGCATCGTCGCGAATCAGGGCGAGGTCATCTACTCCCTCGACGACGGGAAGCGCCTCTGGCGCGCCGAGGGGAACGGCGTCGCGAACGTGACGCCTGCCGACGCCGCGACGTGGAAGTCGGTCGAGGCGTTCGCCGTGTTCGTCGGCAACCTCTACGTCCTCGACGCCACCACCGGGCAGGTGTGGAAGCACGAGTCGTCCGACGGGGTCCGGTTCGATCGCGCGCAGGCCTACCTCACCGAGCCGATCCCGACCGGCACCGCGCGGTCGCTCGCGATCGATCAGGACATCTGGATCGTCACGACGCAGGGCGAGATCCTGCGATACCGGCGGCTGACTACGTCGTTCACCGCGTCGCGCGTCGAGTTCGTGCCGCGATGGACGGGACCGGCGATCAAGCCGACGGCGGTGCAGGCGATCGACATCCAGCGCGCCGTGTACTTCCTGGACGCGCCGGGACGAGTGGTCGTGCAGATGAATCGCGACGGCGGCGAGCTCGGGCGCATCCCGCTCCCGAAGAATCTCGAGGAGCCGAGCGCGTTCTACGTGTCGGAGGGTTCGCGGACGATCTTCACGGTGCACGGTTCGAAGATCGTCGCGACCGAGCTTCGTTCTTGATCCCGCTGCGGGATCAGAACCCGACCGCGAAGACTCCGATCGCCAATCGCATCCTCATCGCGGCCAACGTCCTCGTGTGGATCTACATGCTGACGCTGATGCGCTCGCCCGACGCCCTGGGCTCCTTCTACGCGCGCTACTCGTTCGACTGGACCGATTTCGCGACGCAGATCGCTTCCGGCAACTTCGCGATCGCGACGCTAGCGCCGCTTCTCACGCACATGTTCGTGCACGGCGGATGGCTGCACATCATCGGGAACATGCTTTATCTCTGGATCTTCGGCGACAACGTCGAGGACCGCCTCGGCAGCGCGACGTATCTCGTCTTCTACATCCTCTGCGGGATCGTCGCGGCGATCGGCCAGGGGCTCGTGCAGCCCGAGCCGATGGTCGGGGCATCCGGCGCGATCGCCGGCGTGCTCGGCGCGTACTTCGTGCTGTTCCCGGCGGCGCGCGTCTCGACTCTCGTCTTCCTCGGGATCTTCATAACGATCGTCCAGCTCCCCGCGGTGATCGTCATCGGGTTCTTCATCGTCCTCCAGGTCATCGACGCGCTCGCGCAGCTGCGCGTCACCGCGCATCAAGCGGCGGAGAACATCGCGTACTTCGCGCATCTTTTCGGTTTCGTCGCGGGGGTGCTCTTTCTCTTGCTGCTTCGACAGCGTCGCGATCAGGTTCGATACCGTTTCGGCTAGCCGACGGCATGCTCGCCACCTTGCTTTGTCGGGGGTTCGACCGGGTAGGCTTGTGACGATGCTCGTGCCGTGTTCGGTTGAATCGGTGCGCGTCCACGTGCTCACCAACCAACACGTCGTCCTGCTCCAGGCCGAGGGCGTGAAGCGCCTTCTGCCGATCTGGATCGGCCCCGACCAGGCCTACAGCATCGCGACGCGCATCGCCGGCATCTCGAGCGAGCGTCCGCTCACGCACGACCTCATCGTCGACATGCTCACGAAGCTCGGTGCGGAGATCACCCGCGTCGTCGTGAAAGATCTCGTCGCCGACGACTCGGGCGGCGGCGTGTTCCACGGCAGCGTATTCGTCCAGCTGTCGGACCGGGAGATAGAGGTGGACTGCCGGCCGTCCGACGCCATCGCGCTCGCGGTGCGCTGCAGCGCGCGCATCCTCGTGAGCGAGTCGGTCCTCGACCGCTCCGCGATCACGGCGGAGTCGAGCGACGACAACGAGCTCTCGGTCTTCAAGGAGTTCATCGAATCCCTTCCCGACGATCCGCCGCAGAACTCCTGAGCGCGTGATCGAGCGACCCATCTGGCCGGCGCGGACCGCCACGGCGCGCGACGGCCGCCTGCGGATCGGCAGCCACGATCTCGTCGATCTCGCCGACCGCTACGGCACGCCGCTGTACGTCTACGACGCCGCGACGATCCGCGCCAGCCTTCGCGAATACGTCGACGCGTTCTTCCGCTACCGGCCGGTGAAGATCGCGTACTCGGTGAAGGCCTGCGCCCTGCTCGGGGTCGGAGCGGTCATCGCCGCGGAGGGCGTGGACGCGAGCGTCGCGTCGCTCGGAGAGCTCCTCGCAGCGCGGCGCGCCGGATTCCCCGTCGCGCGCATGGAGCTGCACGGCAACGCCAAGCCCGACGACGAGGTCGCCTCGGCGCTCCGCCTGCGCGTCGGCCGGTTCGTCGTCGATGGCGCGCACGACGTCGAGCGGCTCGCGCGGCTGACGCACGGCCGGCGCACCGCGCAGAAGGTCTGGCTTCGCGTCGCGCCGGGGATCCGCGTCGACACGCACCCGCACCTCGTGACCGGGACGGTCGACAGCAAGTTCGGCGTGCCCATCGAGACCGGCGAGGCGCTCGCGTACGCCCGAGAGCTCACGAAGGCGCGCGGCCTCACGCTCGTGGGCATCCACGCGCACCTCGGCGCCCAGGTGCGCGACGCGCGACCGTACGGTGAGCTCGCCCGCGCTCTCGTCGCGTTCGCGAACGAGGTGCGCGCCGCGACGAGCGCGCCGATCACCGAGCTCGGAATGGGCGGCGGCGTCGCCATCCGGCTGCGGGCCGACGAGGAGGCCCCCGACCTCGACGAGTACGCCCGCGCCGCCACCGAGCCGGTCCGTCGCGACCGCGCCCTGAGGGGAGCGACGATCTACGTCGAGCCGGGTCGCGGTCTGGTCGGGCGAGCCGCGGTGGCGCTCTACCGCGTCGTCGGCCGGAAGCCGGTCCCGAACGGGCGCCCGTTCGTCGCGGTGGACGGCGGGATGGGCGACAACATCCGCCCGGCGCTGTACGGGGCCGAATACACGGCGGTCCTCGCCGGCCGCGCGACCGAAGACGCCGGCGAGGACGTGACCGTGGCCGGCCGCTACTGCGAGTCGGGGGACGTCCTCATCAAGTCGGTTCGCCTCCCCCGCGCGGTCGCGGGCGACGTCCTCGCCATCCCCGCCGCGGGCGCGTACAGCTTCGCGATGTCCTCGAACTACAACCAGACGCCGCGGCCCGCCGTCGTGCTCATCGACGGATCCCGCGAGCGGCTGATCCGGCGGCGCGAGACGGCCGAGGAGCTGTGGAGGCTCGAGCGGCGCTAGGCGCCCGCGAGCCAGAGGCGCACGCGCAAACGGAGCAGGTCGCGGATCGCGCGAACGATCACCCTCGGCGGCGCGCCCTTCTCCTCGCCCGCCGTGCGCGGGAAGTGACGCACGCCGACCTGGCGGACGCGAACGCCGGACCGGCGGAGAGCGATGAGCAGCTCAGCCGAGAAGAACGCTCCGTTCGACCGCACCCGATCCAGCGGGACGCGGTCGAACACGTCGCGCCGGAAGAGCTTGAACGCGCAGTCGACGTCGCGCCAGCCACCGCCGAACAGCACGCGGATGAGCCGGTTGTAGACCCACGCCACGAAACGGCGCCGCGGCGGATCCGCGCGCTTGATGCGGTAGCCGACGACCGCGTCGGCCCCGTCGCTCTTCGCGATGAGCAGGCCGAGGTCCTCGAGCGAGAACTGGCGATCGCCGTCGGTGAAGAAGACCCACGGCTTCGTCGCGCCGCTGAGCCCGGAGCGGACCGCGCCGCCGTACCCGCGGCGCGCGCCGTGGTGAACGACACGGACACGCCCGTCCTTGCGCGCGAGATCGTCGGCGATCGCGCCGGTGCGGTCGGTGCTCCCGTCGTCCACGACGGTGACCTCGAGGTCGTCGGTGAACCGCGGAAGCGTGGCGAGCGCCTCTTCGACGACGGCGGCGACGTGATCCTCTTCATTCAGGGCCGGGAAGAAAAATGAGAGGCCGCCGAGCCGTGCGGGCACCTCGGGCAGGTTAGCGTGTTGGGGACGCATGACCGTATCGGATCGGGCGCTCGCGATCTGGATCGGAGTGATCGCGGCGGCGGTCTATGTGGCGGCGGGCGTCGGACTCTCCACGGACTACGACTACTACGGCCGTCTGGCCGACGCGATCCTTCACGGCCGCTGGTGGCTGACCGAGGCGCCTCCGTGGCTGAACGAGCTCCTCGATTGCGGCGACGGCCGCTTCTGTGTCGTGTACCCACCGCTGCCGGCGATCCTGTCGTTGCCGATCCTGCCGTTCACCACGACCTCCGTCGCGCAGGTGGTCGCCTCGCGCGTCGGCGGCGGGGCCTCCGCGGGTCTCCTCTACTGGGGGCTGCGCGGCTACGGCGCGCCGCGCGCCTATGCGCTCGCCGGGACGATCCTCTCGGCGTTCGGCACGACGCTTCTGTTCTCGAGCGTGGATGGGCGCGCGTGGTTCGCGGCGCACTCCGCGGCGATGCTGTTCCTGTCCGCCGCGTTCGCGGTCGCCGCACGCGGCGGCTCCGCGCTCGTGGTGGGCGGGCTCATCGGCGTGAGCGCCCTGGCGCGGCTGCCCGTCGCGTTCGCCGCGCCGGCGCTCGCGCTGCTCTGCGCGCGGCGCTCGGAGGCGCCCTACTCGCGCGTCCTGCGAGACGTGATCGCGGGCGGGGCGCCGTTCGCGCTCGTGTACGTCGGCTACAACCTCCTGCGTTGGGGGACGATCCTCGACGACGGGTATGCGCGCCTCACGCAAGGCGACATCTTCTTCAACTTCGGGCTGTTCTCGCCGCTCTACCTGCCGCGACAGCTCTACGCGATATTCCTTCAGGGGCCCGAGCTCGTGCCGAACACTCCGTTCTTCATCCGGCCGCGCTTCATCGGAATGGCGCTCTTCTACACCACGCCGGCGTTCCTCTGGATCTTCCTCGCCCTCCGTGAGGTGCGGCGCGACGCGCGGGTCGCGGCGACATGGCTCGCCGCGCTCCTCGCGCTTCTTCCCGACCTCTTTCACGGCACCGTCGGCTTCCAGCAGTTCGGCTATCGGTTCAGCCTCGACGCGCAGCCGATGCTGGTCGCGCTCGCGCTGGCCGGCGACGGCCTGCGGCGCGGCGCGTGGCGCGCGTGGCCGAGCGCTCTCTTCGTCATCGCGATCGTCCTCTCGCTCGCGATGAATGTCTACGCGACGATCGCCATCACACGATTCGAGTACTGGCAATGACGCAGGACAGCGAGCGCGCGGCGCGCCGCGCGCGCCTGCTGATCGTTGGCGCGATCGCGCTCGGCGTGCTCATCCGGCTTGCGGCCGTGCGCGCGCTGGGCTTTCCGACCGACGTCGGGACGGTCCAGGCGTGGGCCGAGCGGCTCGCGCAGATCGGCCCCGGCCGGTTCTACGAGCCCGGCTACTTCAGCGACTATCCGCCCGCGTTCCTGTACGTGCTCTGGATCTTCGGCGCGCTCTTCGACGGCGAGCTCCTGCGCCTCGCGGTGAAGGCGGTGAGCATTCCCGCGGACGTCGGCATCGCGTCGCTCGTCGCGGTCCTGCTGTGGCGCACGGCGGGCCGCGCGTCCGCGATCGCGGCCGCGGCGCTCTGGTCGCTGCAGCCCGGTCCGATCTTCGCCGGACCGTACTGGGGGCAGGTCGACGCCGTCGGCACGCTCCCGCTCCTCGGTGCGGTGGTCGCGGCGGGGGCGCGCCGCTGGTGGCTCGCCGGGCTCCTCGCGGCGCTGGCGGCGCTCGTGAAGCCGCAGTTCGGCGTCGGACTCGTGGTCATCGTGGCCGCCGCCGCGATCGAATTCGTGCGCGAGGCGCGGTGGCGTCCGATCGCGCAAGCCCTCGGCGCCGCCGCCGTCACGGGGTACGTGCTCTGCGTGCCGTTCTGGGGCCCCGATCCACTGCGCATAGCCGGTGAGCTCCTCCGTCTGGTGCGCAGCGCGTCGGAGACCTATCCGTACACCTCGCTCTACGCGTTCAACGGTTGGTCGGTCTTCTTCGACTTCTGGCAGCCCGACGCCGCGCTCGTGTTCTGGGGCGGCGCGATCCTCGCCGTAGGGCTGGCGCTCGCCATCGCGCCGCTGTGGTGGCGGCGCGACACCGCGATGCTCCTCGCCTGCGCGACGTTCGCGGCTCTGGCCTTCTACTTCCTGCCGACGCGCGCCCACGAGCGGTACCTCTTCCCCGCGTTCGCGCTCGCTCTCCCATTCGCCGCGTCGCGATCGCGCGCCCTCGTCCCCTACGTCGTGCTCGCGCTTGGATTCGCGGTCTCGCTCTACTACGCCTTCACGCGCTACCAGCAGTACGTCGATCTGCGCGTGCCGCCGCTCATCGAGGCCACCTTGCTCAGCCGCATCGGCCAGATCGCCATCGCGCTCCTGATGATGGGAGCGGCCGCGTATCTGGTGTGGTTACTCCTGCGCGGCGACGCCCGCCTCGCGAGCGACCGCCGCTGGACCTGGCCGGCGCTCACCTCCGGCGATTGGCGGTGGACTCTGCCCGCGGCGCTCGGCCCCGGACGCCTGCCCACCAGGCGGGACGTGACCATCGCGATGCTCGTCGCCGTCGGCGTGCTCGTGACGCGCGGCTACCGGCTCGACTGGCCTCGGGACATGTACTTCGACGAGGTCTATCACGCGCGCACCGCGTTCGAGCTGCTCGCGCAGCGCGAGCCGTACGAGTGGACGCATCCGCACCTCGCGAAGGAGATCATGGCGCTCGGCATCCTCGCCTTCGGCGACGACCGCGTCGTCGGTCACGAGGCGGGCCCGTCGAGAGGCACGGTGACTGCGTTCGCGGTCGCGAATGACGGCACTCGTGCCTACGGGGTCACGAACGAGCCGGATCCAGATCGCCCTCCCGGCGCCCGCTTCGCGGTGCTCCTGCAGCGTCCCGGCCAGCCGGCCCTGACTGGGGAGCCTGGGTTCGAGGTACGCGCGCTCGCGATCCAAGGCGACTACGTGATCGCGATGTCCGACGGGGGCTTGGCGTTCATGCGCTTCGCAGGCCTGCCGGAAGGGGTGTCTCCTCAGGCCGAGCGGCTCGTCTCCCTGCCATTCACGGACGCTCGTGCCTTCGCGCTCGCCGGCGACGCCATCGTGACGGGCGGGAGCGAGCTCGCGATCTTTCCGTCGCTCGGCGCGTCAGAGCCGATCACGCTTCCGATCTCGACGGTCGCCGTCGCGACGAAGCCGGACGGCTCGGAGCTCTACGTGCTCGACCCGCAGGGGCTCGTCCACGTGGTCGCGGCGGGAACGTGGAAGGAGACGCGATCGCTCACCGGCGGCCAGCCCGGCAGCGCCATCGCGTACGCGCTCGGCCCGAACCGCGTATTCGTCGCGAGGAGCCAAGGCGCCACGCTCGACGTGTTCGACCTGGAGACGGGAGCGCACGACGCCGTCGCGCTCGGCAACGGCCGCACCGGCGCGTTCGCCGCGCCCGCGACGGCGCTCGCGGTGGTTCCGCGCACCGATTTCCTCTACGCGCTGGACGATGGGCGCGCGGTCGTCGTGGAAACGCACGGCGCGTCGCCGTACGCAGCGATACCGGTCAGCGGCACGTTCCTCGGCGTCGACGGTGAAGCCGACAAGCTGGTCGTCGCCGGAGCGAACGGCAGCGAGCTCATCGAGACCGGCCGGCACGCGCTCGCGTGGCGGCTCCCCGGCGTCCTGTTCGCCGCGATCCTCGCGTTCTTCCTCGTCCTCCTGACGCGGCGGCTCTTCGCGTCCGCGATCCTGCCGTGGCTCGCCGGTCTCGTGGTGCTCGCGGACGGCTCGATGTTCGCGCAGGCGCGCATCGGCATGAACGACATCTACGTCGCCACGCTCATCGTCGCGGGCTGGTACTTCATCATCGCCGCTCACCGCCCGCGGCGCTGGGCGACCCTCGACATCCTCATCGCGGGATGCCTCCTCGGTCTCGCGCTCGCGGCGAAGTGGGCCGGTGCTTACACGCTCGTCGCCGTCCTCATCGCGTGCCTTGCCGTGACCGCGCGCGCGTACGAGCAGGGCCGGCCCGGCGGCGGGGGGCCGCTGGACCTTCTGGCGCGCCGCGGCCTGAACGCGGCGATCCTCTTCGTCTCGTTCGCCATCATCCCGGTCGCGATCTACCTCGCGAGCTATCAGCGCTGGTTCGGCGGTCCGACGATCCCCTACGGCTGGAATCTCATCGAGCTCACGCAGCAGATGTACTGGTACCACTCGAGCCTCACGTCTCCGCATCCGGCCGGCTCGCCGTGGTGGAGCTGGCCTTTCGTCCTGAAGCCGGTGTACTGGTACTTCGGCCAGTCTTCGGGTGGCGACAACGCCTACATCTACGACGCCGGCAACGTCGTGCTGTTCTGGGCCGGCTTCGTCGCGTTCGGGTGGGCGTTCCTCGCGGCTCTCCGCGCGCGCTCGGTGTCCCTCGGCTTCGTCGTCTTCGCGGGGCTCGCGCAGTACGTCGCGTGGATCCCCATCGGCCGGGTGCTGTTCTTCTACCACTTCTTCACGGCGCTGCCGTTCTACCTGCTCGCCCTCGCCGCGGGGCTCGCGTATCTCTGGGAGACCGGACGCGTCCGCATCGTCATCGGGTACGTCGTCGCGGCGTTCGCGGCGTTCGCGTACTTCTATCCCTTCGTCTCGGGGCAGCCGTTCCCGGGCGCGCAGGCCGGGATGTTCTTCATTCTCCCGACGTGGGCCTACGACTGCCAGTTCTATCCGACGTTCGTGTGCAATCCGGCGATCGGCGGATCGTTCTCGGTCGTCGCCCTCTTCGGCCGTCTCGCTCTGGTGCTCGGCGTCGCCGCCGCGGTCGCGGTCCTCGTCATGTGGAGCGCGTCGCCGGGATTCACGCGCCTCGTCGCTACCGTGCGATCGGGTACGCGCCGCTGACGAACACGAGCGCCGCGATCGTTCCGATGACCACGACCGCGACGAGCAGCGCCAGCACGAGGTTCACGAGATTGTCGCGGAGGTCGGCGAGGCCGAGGCGCCCACGCGCCGCATAGAGGACGACCGTGATGTTGTCCTCGCCGCCGCGCGCCTTCGCGAGCTCGACCAGCTCGGTCGCTGCGCGGTCGACGTCGCGCTGCGCGGCGGCCTTCGCTATGTCGGGGTCGGGGACGTGCCGCGTGAGGCCGTCCGAGCAGAGCAGGAGCCGGTCGCCGGGGCGCAGCGATTCGACGAAGACGTCCGGCTGAACGCCGCGTGGATCGCCGACGAAGCGCGTGATCGAGCTCTGGTAGTCGCCGGCGTGGTCGGCCGTGACGAGGCGGATCTCGCCGTCACGCACGAGATACGCGCGGCTGTCGCCCAGGTTGCCGATGACCGCGTCCCGTCCGTCGATGGCCGCCGCGACGAGGGTCGACGCCGCGCCCTGCTGCCCGCTCTCGCCGGCCGCGCCGAGGACGGCATCGTTCGCGCCGCGCATCGCCGCGGCGAGCGCTTCCGAAGGCGGCTGCGCGCCGCGCGCCTCGTAGAAGCGGGCCGCGAGAGCGGAGATCGCGGCCGCGCTGGCCATCTCCCCGCCGGCCTCGCCGCCCACGCCGTCCGCGACGGCGAGCAGCGTGGTCCGCCGCTCCTCGCGAACGAGATAGCTGTCCTCGTTGTTCTCGCGGACCAGACCCTTGTCGGTCCGCGCCGCGGTCCTCGCTCCCAGCCTCAGTCCCCCTTCTTCGTGCAGTCCTTCCCCGATATGTACGTGAGCGTGGTCCTGGCGTCGCGCGCGGTCGAGCCGGCCGGCGGTTCCTGACGCAGGACCGCGCACGCTTGGCCCTGCCCGGCGCCGGGGGCCCAAGCGACGTTGGCGAAACCGGCTCCCTGCAGAGACGCGATCGCGTCGGAGAGCCGCTTCCCCACGACGTTCGGCGTCCCAGCGGCGGGCGCGCTCGGCGGCGGCGTGGCGGTCGCGCCCGGGAGCGCGGCCCGCGGGAACGACGAGAAGAAGAGGAAGAGCGCGAACAGGATCGCGAGCACCGCCAGGATCGCGACGGTGGTGTCGAGGCGCGGGAGCGATCGCCCGCGCGCGCCGCGCGCCGCCGGGACGGCCGAGAGCGACGACGTGTGATCGCCCCGGTCGGCCACATCCGCGAACGCCCGCGCGAATCCTCCGGCGCTCGAGTAGCGCCGCGCCGGGTCGATGGCCAGCGCGCG
>DATBKH010000047.1:0-4083 GCA_036555955.1 Candidatus Limnocylindria bacterium
ACCAGGAAGTCGACGTAGCGGAGGCGCACGCCCTGCACGGTCTCGTCGCGGATCGCCACGACGGGGGCCGTCTGCGTGACGGCGAACGAGAGCCGGTCGATGATCTGCGCGACGATCTGGCGGCCCACCGCGACCTGCTGCGGACGCGCGTCGTCGCCGTAGACCGCGAGCTGCGGCACCGTTTGTCCGGGTCGCGCCGGCGCGATCACGAAGTCGTTCGGGATCACGACGAGCATGTCGAGCTCGGTACGTCGGAGCTTGTTGAGGGCCTCATCCCTCGACGTCTCGGTCACCTGGAAGGTGTCGATGTCCTTGAGGATCTGGACAAACTGCGCGCTCGACTGGTTCTTCGCCTCGTCGTCGACCGCGACGCTTACCCGCCCAAAATCGCCGAGGTTCAAGTAGCCGAAGATCACCATGAGCATGAGCGGCACGACGAGGCTGAAGAAGAGCGCAGTGCGGTCGCGCACATAGCCACGGAGCAGCAGCGCGAAGAGCCGGAGCGTCTGTCTCATGCTTCCCGCAGCTCGTGACCGGTCAGATCGAGGAAGACATCCTCGAGGTTCGCCTTCTGCTGGAGGACCGGCTTCGCGAATCCGCGCCCGAGCAAATCGTCGATGAGGCGCCGCGGCGGCGCGAGCGCCACGATCCGGCCCTCGTCCATGATCGCGACGCGGTCGCACAGGATCTCCGCCTCGTCGAGGTAGTGGGTCGTGAGGAAGACGGTCGTCCCGCGCTTCTGGATCGAGCGTATGAGCTCCCAGAGGTTCCGGCGGGCCTGCGGGTCGAGGCCCGTCGTCGGCTCGTCGAGGAAAAGCACCTGCGGTTCGTTCACGAGCGCGGTCGCGATCGATAGACGCTGTCGCTGCCCGCCGGACAGCTTGGCCTGCGGCTGATTGGCACGCTCGTCGAGCTCGACCTCGCGGAGCAGCGCGACCTCGTCGACGTAAAGGTCGTAGCACGCGGCAAAGAAGCGGACCGTCTCGCGCGCGGTCAGGTTGTCTGGGAATGCGCTCGCCTGCAGCTGCACGCCGATGCGTCGCTTCACGCCTGCCGGATCGGCGAAGACGTCGACGCCGGCGACGGTCGCCGACCCGCCGTCCGCGCGACGGAGCCCTTCGAGGATCTCCACGGTCGTCGTCTTCCCCGCCCCGTTCGGACCGAGAAGGCCGAACACCTCACCCGCCTCGACGGTGAAGCTGATCCCACGCACCGCCTCGATCTCGCCGTAGCGCTTGCGAAGGTCAGCGACTTGCACGATCGGCGGCATGGACCGAACGCTAGCGGCCGGCGACGAAGGCTGCGTAGGCGATGTCGTGGAGATAGAAGGCGAGCGGGAGCAAGACGACCGCCGCTACGACGATGCGCACGACGATCGGATTCGGCCGGCGGAGTCGCGTGTAGGTGATCTCGAGCGTCGCCGTGATCGCCGCGAGGATGGGGACCTGGGCGACCCAGTGCAGCGGATCGGCGCGGTCGACGATGAGCGCGTAGATGACGGCGCCGCCGAGCATCCCCGTGGCGAGCCCGACGACGGCGTAGACGCCGGCGTTGCGCACCGGATCGCGGAGCGCGAGGACGAGTCCGAGGCCGCACGCGAGCAGGACCGCCGCGATCATCCGCTCGTAGATCCGGTTGTAAGGCGGAAACAGGAACGCGGACGGGAACGCGATCGAGAGGACGACCGGAAGGACGAAAAGCGTCGCGCAGACGATCCCGACGGCGCGCGCACCGCGCAGCGTGGCGGAATCGACGGGAAGCTGACGCTCCATCCTCGGGAAAGCCGAGTCTCGTACGCTAGAGGTCCGATGTCGAATTGGGGAGCAGGCGTGGGCGCGTCTCCGCACGTCCGCACGCTTTCGGCGCCGCACGCAAGCGGCTCTCCCGGATTCGCCGCCGTCCTGTCGATGCTGCTTCCCGGGCTCGGCCAGATGTATCACGGCCGCTGGGTGCGCGGGGCGCTCATGATCCTGCTCCCCATCTTCACCGTCCTCCTCGCGGGCGCCTTCGTCGCGATCGCGGATCCGCTCACGAGCATCGTTCTGCGAAACGCGCCGGCGGTCACGTTCCTCGCCGCGGGCGCGTTCTTCACCTACCACCTCTTCGTGGTCGCGGATGCGTTCGCCGGAAAGCTGCGCAACATGGGCTCGCTGCGCGGGAGACGGATCCTCGACTACGTGGTGCTCGGTCTGGTGTGCGCGGCGCTCGTCGGTTTCTACGCCGCGGCGTACCGCGGGTCCGCTCCGTGGGCCGGGCTCGCGGCGAAGATCTTCGCTCCACTCGCGAACGCGCCGCTCATCGGGGGCTCGAGCGACCCGCAGGAGGCACCGCTACCCGCCTGGACCGGGACGGAACGGCTCAACGTGCTCTTGCTGGGCATCGACTCGCGGGGCGATTCGACGTCGACGCTCAACACCGACACGATGATCGTGCTGAGCCTCGACCCGGTGAACAAGTCCGCCGCGATGCTCTCGATCCCGCGCGACGTCTACATCGATCGTCCCGGCGTGCTCACCAACAAGATCAACGCGGCGTACGCCGTGGGCGGTCCCGACCTTTCGCGCAAGGTCGTCGAGGACCTCCTCGGGATCCGCCTGAACGCGTACGCGCTCGTGGACTTCGACGCGTTCACGAGGATCGTCGACTCCGTCGGTGGCGTGATCATCGATGTGAAGCGGCCGGTCCGCGACGAGGCCTATCCCACGCCGGACTACGGGATCGAGCGTCTCGACATCACGGCCGGACCACAGCTCATGGACGGCCCGACGGCGCTGCGCTTCGCGCGCTCACGCCACGACACCAACGACTACAGCCGCGCGCAGCGGCAGCAGCTGGTCATCTCGGCGCTCCGCACGCGGCTCACGGACGGCGACTTCCTTCGCGGCCTGCCGGGCCTCATCGACCGGGTCGGCAGCGCCGTCCAGACGAACTTCGATCCGGCGAACATCCTCCCGCTGGCGCGTTTCGGGTCGGACATCGACGGTGACGCCATCCGCAGCGAAGTGCTCTTCCCATGTGGCGGCAGCTATCCGCACTGCGAGCTGCAGGCGTCCGGCGGCGAGAGCGGGTTCTACCTCATCCCGGACCGCGCGAAGATACGCGACTTCGCGGCGGCGCTCTTCTACGACCCGCAGGTGAAATCGGAAGGCGCGTCGATCGAAGTGCGGAGCGCCGGCGCCCGCAGCGGGGTCGCCCAGAACATCGCCGACCGGCTGGCCGAACGCGCCTTCACCGTCGCGAACGTCACGGATGGCACGAGTGGACGATCCGCCGTACTGGTGAGGAACACCGCCAAGCGCTACACCGCGAACGCGCTCGCGCAGCAGCTCGGCGGCCTTCCGGTGGACACGCTGCCGAGCGGCGAGCAGACCTCGGCCGACATCGTCGTCCGCGTCGGCACGGACTTCCGCGGCCTCGCGACCGACCTCGCCCGATAGGACCGGGCGTGGACCTCAGGAACGAGACCTACGTCATCTCCATCAGCACGAAGAACATGAAGGAGCTCTACTACCGCGACCGCGACGGCTGGGTGAAGAGGTCGTCGCGCGGGCGCATCTTTCGTGCGACGGCGGAACAGGTCCTGAATCACCTGCTGCCCGCGCTCGCCGGAGTGAAGCCGAACGTCAGCGTCGCGGTGGAGCATCGCGAGCGCGGGGCGCGAAACGGGAAGGCTTCGGTCTAGCTCTTCTTCTTCGCCCGCTCGATCCGCTCGCGGTCGGCGAGGGCATGCCTCACGGTCCGGAACTTCGAGAGCGTCTCGCGGCGATCGCTTCGGACGCCTTCACGGAATCGCGGGTCGCTCGCGCTCCGGCGGGCGAGATCGGCATCGCGGCCCGCCGCGTCGATCGCGCGGACGATCCGCTTGATCGGGTGTTCTTTCCGTTCCTTCTTCTTCGCGCTCAACGCTTGAAGACGGGGAGGACCCACGAGCGGTACTTCGCGGACTTCCCGCGCACCGCATCGAAGTAGATGCCGCTGATCCGCTTCGTGATCGGGCCGAGCTCGCCCTTTCCGATGGCGCGGTGGTCGATGCTGGTGACCGGCGAGAGCTGCGCGCCGGTGCCGCAGAGGAAGACCTCGTCG
>DATBKH010000048.1:0-7009 GCA_036555955.1 Candidatus Limnocylindria bacterium
GTGCCGCCGCGATCGAGCGATTGAAAGCGCTCACGCCGGCGGAGCTCCGCCGCGTGCGCGAAGCGGGGCAGTCCACCTATTCCGCGTACCGCGTCATCCGCCGGATGCTCGAGCACGAATGGGAGCACCGCCGGGAGATCGCGGATCGCCTCGGACGCGAGGCCTAGACCCGGGCGGGCGCTCTGCCGACCGCGTTCGCGATGAGAGCGGCGAGGGGTTGGGCGAGATCTCGATCGCGATCCGCGCGTGCGTCGTACCCGCAGATCGAGAAGCCCCTCACGTCGGACACGGCGAAGAGCTGCTTGAGCGCGTCGCCGACCATCGTCATCGTCGGTCCGCCGACCGCCGCGAACGCCACCGCCGGGAATTCGCGCGGGTCGATCACGTCGACGTCGAGGTGGACCCAGAGCTTGCGGCGGCGTGCCCACGCCACGAGGCTTTGGCTCGCCGAATGATCGCGGTCGAACGCGATGCGCAGGACGCGCGAGCGGTCGAGATTGGTGGCCTCGCCGCTGTCGAGGGCGCGCGCCCCCACGAGCGCCACCCGGTCGTCGGCGATGCGCTTGGCGCCCGGGAAGAGGAGCGGCGCGATGGAGCGGCCGCAGAGATGCGCCAGGACCATGCCGGAGATGTAGTGAGAAGGCGTGGTCGCGATCGTGTTGAAGTCGCCGTGCGCGTCGAAGTAGACGAGCGAGAGCTCGGGCTCCACCGCGAGCGCGCCCGACAGGGCGCCCGCCACGATCGTGCACTCGCCTCCGAGGACGGCGGCGTTCGCGCCCTCTTGGAGCGAGGCCTGAACGCCGTCGGCGAGGTCGCGGCAGGACTCTCGCGCGGCGCTCAGCCAGCGCTCGCGTGGGTTGAAGGGGATCCGCACGCGCTTCTCGGCGCCGAGGCGATCCCCGAGGAGCGTGCCGAGCGCTGCCGGAGCCTCTTGCAGTCCGATGAAGCGCTGCTCGGTGACGACGCCGGCTTCGAAGAGATGGAGCGGGCGAGCCGCCATTTCTGGGCGCATGCTATCTGCGGCCGCAAGCGGCCGGCCCGCCCGCCCGCGAGACCTAGCGATTGATGAGACCGGTCTGATTCAGTGCGAGGCAGATGATCGCGATCGCGGCCAGCGGGTAACGTGACCAACGTCCCGAAACGAGCATCAGGACGCCGCAGATGAGCGCGATGATCGCGAGGATCAACGAGATCGTGAGCGGTGGCATGAGCACCTCCTCCCGAATGTCGCAGCGGCGGACGTGCATCCGCCGTGCCGCAGCTAATCGAGCGTCGTGAGCAGGCGATCGATCGCGGCGAGGCCCGAATGCAGGACGCGCGCGGGCATCCCGAATCCGATGCGGAGATGGCGCTCCGCGCGGAAGTGAATGCCCGGCACGATCATCGTGCTGTACTCGTCGATGAGACGATCGACGAGGATCCGCGAATCGATCGGGTACTGGTAGCTGAAGAAACAGATCGCACCGGCGGCCGGCGGCGTCCAGTGAAGCTCACGTGAATGGGAGCCAGCCCAGTCCTCGAGCATCGGCCAGCGTTCGTTTATCAGGAAGCGCGCACGCTCGAGCAGCTGCTTGCGCCGGGCGAGCGCGATCTCGGCAAGGGCCTCGGAGATCGTCGCGGGCGCGATCGTCGTGTAGTCCTTCATCTCGAGCGCGGCATCGATGCGCTCGCGCGGCGCGACGATCCAGCCGATGCGCAGCCCGGGAAGGCCGTACACCTTCGAGAGGCCGCCGGTCGCGATGACGCGCTCGCCGCGGCCGCTGAACGACGGGCTCTCCTCCGCCGACCGTTCGGCCCCGCGGTAGACCTCGTCGGCGAGGATCCAGGCACCGTGACGGTCGGCGATGCGGGCGATCGCGGCGATGTCCGCTTGCGACAGGATCTGCCCGGTCGGATTGTTCGGCTGGCACACGCAGATGAGCTTCGTCCGCGCGTTGACCGCCGCCGCAAGGGCGTCGAGGTCTATCGTCCAGGAGCGCTCCTCGCGAAGCCACACCTCCCGCACGCGCGCGCCGAGCCCTGTGGCGACACCGTGGACCTGCATGTAGTTCGGCATCACGACGACGACCTCGTCGGCGGCCGAGACGAGCGATGCGACGGCCAGGAAATTCGCCTCGCTCGTGCCCGTCGTGATCATGACGTCGTCGGGCTCCCGCCCGGTGTGGATCGCGGCGATGAGCGCGCGCGTCGCCTCGCGGCCCACGCCGTCGGCGTAACCGAGCTTCGTCCGGAGGAGCTCTCTCGGATCGCGAGCGATCTCTTCGAGGGTGAGGGCTTCGACGCCAGACTCGGAGAGGTCGTACTGGACCTTGTGCTCCCACACCGACTGCATCCGCTCCATGTCGAAGCGCGGGAACTTCATGGCTCCAAACGATATCGTCGCGCGAGGTGCGCGTAGGGATCCAGCTGCCGGAGGTCGAGCGCATCGTCCCCTGGCGCGAGCTCGTGGCGATCGCGAAGGCCGCCGAAGGATCGGGATTCGACTCGCTGTGGCTCGGCGACCACATGCTCTACCGCGGCGGCGGCCGGTCCGAGCGCGGTCCGTGGGACGTGTGGACCCAGCTCGCGGCGCTCGCCGCCATCACGACGCGGGTCGTCATCGGTCCGCTCGTCGCGGCGACCGCCTTCCACGCGCCCGGCGTCCTCGCGCGGATGGCCGCATCGGTCGACGAGATCAGCGGCGGCCGCCTCGTCCTCGGGCTGGGCGCGGGATGGAACGAGACCGAGTTCCACGCGTTCGGCTTCCCGTTCGATCGCACGGTCTCGCGCTTCGAGGAGAGCTTCACGATCGTCCGTCGCCTGCTCGCCGGCGAGCGTGTCTCGCTCCACGGTGACTTCAACGCGCTCGAGGACGCCGTGCTCCTGCCGCCGCCCGCGCGCCGGATCCCGATCCTGCTCGGATCGAACGGCGCGCGGATGCTCGCGATCGCGCTGCCGCACGTCGCTGCCTGGAACACGTGGTTCACGTCGTATGGCAACAGCGCCGCGGGGTTCCGGGACCTGAACGCGAAGATCGACGCGGCCTGCCGGCACGCCGGCCGCGAGCCGGCGACCCTTGGCCGGAGCGCGTGCGTCCTCGTCGCGGCGGCCGACGGTCCGGTCGAGCGGCCGCACGAGGTGCCGGCGATCCGCGTCGCGGAGCTCCCAACGCATCTGCGCGATCTCGAAGCGGCCGGCGCGACCGAGGCCATCCTCGTCGTCGATCCGATCAACGAGCGCTCCGTCCTGAACGTCGCGGCCGCTATCGTTAGTCGTACATAAGCGGCCCGAGCCCCGTCCGACCGGACGGGGCGTTTCGGCGTCGGCATCCAGGGAGAGGTCGTGGCTCGTTTCGCGGGACTCTTCGGGCGCGCGAAGTCTCCTCCGCGCGTGGATCGCGTCGTCGTCGGCCTCGGCAATCCGGGCGACGGCTATGCCGCCACGCGCCACAACGTCGGATTCCAGGTCGCGTCGCGTCTGGCGAAGCGCGCGCGCGCCGAATTCGCGGTGAAGGCCGCCGATTCGCGCATCGCCGAAGGGGCCATAGACGGGGTCCGCGTCGCCATCGCGAGGCCGCAGACGTTCATGAACGACTCCGGGCGGGCGGTGCGCAAGCTGCTCGACCGCTATCGAGTCGATCCATCGTCGCTGCTCGTCGTGTTCGACGAGATCGACCTTCCGCTCGGCAAGATCCGTCTTCGCGAAAAGGGGGGTCCCGGCACGCACAACGGAATGCGCTCGATCGTGTCCGCGATCGGCGAAGACTTTCCGCGCCTCCGCGTCGGCGTCGCGCCGGAGGATCCGACCGCCGAGATAACGGACCTCGCCGAGTACGTGCTTACACCGTTCGCGGCGACCGAGCGTCAGGCTGCGGAGACGTCGATCATCCGCGCGGCCGAAGCGGCCGAGGTCGCGCTGCGGGACGGCATTCAGCCGGCGATGGCGAAGTTCAATGGTTAGCGCCGTGCAGGTCGCGCGCGCACGGCTCGGCGGCATTCTCCAGCTCGCGGCTTCCAGCGAGCCCTATCGCGAGCTCGTCTCTCGTCTGGAGGACCGGCGCAGCGTCGCGCTCGCCGACGCCACCGCGGGCGCGCGCGCGTTCGCCTGGTCCGCGCTCGTGGCCGAGGCAGGACGTACCGTCGCGCTCGTCGCGCCGAGCGAGGATCGCGCGCGCCGCTGGCGCGCCGAGCTCGCGGGCTGGCTCGGCGAGGACCGCGTGCTCGTATTCCCGGAGCGGGAGACGATGCCTTTCGAGGCCGGCGTTCCCTCGGGCACCGCCGTGCACCAGCGCCTGCTCACGCTGTGGCGCCTGGCCACGGGGCCGGGCCCCGTCGCCGTGGTGGCGAGCCTGCGCGCGCTTCTCGAGCACACGATCCCCCCGGAAGAGCTCGCGCGTCGCGGCCGCACGCTCCGCGCCGGCGATCGTCTGTCGTGGCAGGACACCGCAGCGTGGCTCTTCGACCTGGGCTACGAACCGGTCACCGAGGTGAACGAGCCGGGCACATTCTCGCGGCGCGGCGGGATCATCGACATCTACCCCGCGTCCGCCGAGCAGCCGGCGCGCGTCGAGCTCTTCGGCGACGAGATCGAGACGCTCCGCGCGTTCGATCCGGTGACGCAGCGATCTCAGGCGTCGCTCGAGGAGCTCATCGTCCTGCCGGCGCGCGAATTCGGCATGGAGCACGCGCCCGAGGTCGCGCGGCGACTCGTGCAGGCCGGCTGGGACCGGCTCGGTCGCGACGACGAAGAGGGCGCCGACCTCTCCGCCTACGCCCGCCTCGTCGAAGCGCTGGCCGAAGGCACGTACGCGCCCGGCGCCGACGCGTTCGCGCCCGCGCTCGGCGCGACCGCGTCCTTGTTCGATCACCTCGGTGCGCGCGCGTCCGTCGTCATCGAGGACACGGTCGAGCTCGACCTGGCGCACGACGCGTTCGAGGCTCAGGCCGAGGAGAAGCGCGACGAGCTCGCGGCGCACGGTCTCGGCGTTGCGGCGTTCCCGCCCCCATACGTGCCGCGATCGCGCATCGACGCGCTCGCGGCCGAACATGGATCGGTCCGCGCGGCTCCCGGGCCGGATGCGGTGCGACTGGGCTGGCCCTCGACGACGAGCTACGCCGGTCGTCTCGATCAGTTCCTGCGGGAGGTCGCGGGTGCCGGGCGCGACACGCGGATCGTCGCGACGCCTCAAGCCGCACGACTCGCCGAGCTGCTCGCCGACCGCGACATCACGACCGCCGCGCGCGACACCGTCGAGGAGCCGCCCGACGCCGGAGCGCTCGTCGTCGCGCGCGTCCCGCTGGCCGAAGGATTCGCGATCCCGGAGCTCGAGCTCCGCGTCTTCACGGACGCGGAGGTCTTCGGGTTCCGCAAGCCGCGCCATCCCGAGCGCCGGCGCCGGCGCGTGCAGATCGGATCGTTCCTCGCCGATCTCAAGCCTGGCGATCATGTCGTGCACGAGGACCACGGCATCGGGCGGTTCGAGCGCTTCATCACGCGTGAGGTGGCCGGGGTCGTCCGCGAGTACCTCGAGCTGCAGTTCGCCGGGACCGACGTCGTCTCGCTGCCGACCGAACGCGTCGACAAGGTCACGCGCTACATCGGCGGTACGCCTCCCGCGCTTTCCGCGCTCGGCGGTCGCGACTGGATCATCACGAAGCGCAAGGCGAAGAAGGCCGCCGAGGAGATCGCGCGCGAGCTGCTTCGCCTCTATGCCGCGCGCGAGGCAACGCAGGGATTCGCCTTCGCGAAGGACACGCCCTGGCAGATCGAGATGGAGAACGCGTTCCCGTTCACCGAGACGCCCGACCAGCTGCAGGCGATCGAGGACACCAAGCGCGACATGGAACGCGGGCGCCCGATGGATCGGCTCATCGTCGGCGACGTCGGGTACGGCAAGACGGAGGTCGCCCTTCGCGCCGCGTTCAAAGCGGTCCAGGACGGAAAGCAGGTCGCGATCGTCGTTCCCACGACGGTCCTCGCGCAGCAGCACTACGAGACCATCGCCGAGCGCCTTGCGACCTTCCCGGTCCGGGTGGCCATGCTCTCGCGCTTCCGTTCGCCGACCGAGCAGCGCGAGGTGGCGGCCGCGGTCGGCCTCGGCGAGGTCGACATCGTCGTCGGCACCCACCGCGTGCTGCAGAAGGACGTCGGCTTCCGCGACCTCGGCCTCGTCGTGATCGATGAGGAGCACCGCTTCGGCGTGAAGCACAAGGAGCGCCTGAAGCAGATGCGCACCGAGGTCGACGTGCTCTCCATGACCGCCACTCCCATCCCGCGAACGCTGCACATGGCGCTCTCGGGCGTCCGCGACATCAGCGTCATCGAGACGCCCCCCGAGAACCGGCAGCCGATCGAGACCCACGTCCTCGAGCGGAGCGACGACGTGCTGCGCGAGGCGATCGTCCGCGAGATCGACCGCGGCGGCCAGGTCTATTACGTCCATAACCGCGTTCAGGGCATCGAGCAGGAGGCGCACCGGCTGCGACAGCTCGTGCCGAACGCGCGGTACGTCGTCGCGCACGGTCAGATGGACGAGCGGAAGCTGGAGCGCGTCATGGTCGAGTTCGCCGACGCGGAGCACGACGTGCTCGTCTGCACCACGATCATCGAGTCCGGTCTCGACATACCGAACGTGAACACGATCGTCATCAACCGCGCCGGCACCCTGGGTCTCGCGCAGCTCTATCAGCTGCGGGGTCGCGTCGGCCGAAGCGCCGAGAAGGCCTACGCGTACCTTCTCTACGCGAAGGCCGAGCACCTCACCGAGCAGGCCCGCAAGAGACTGCAGGCGGTCTTCGAAGCGAGCGAGCTCGGCGCCGGATTCAAGATCGCCATGCACGACCTCGAGATTCGCGGCGCCGGCAATATCCTCGGGGCCGAGCAGCACGGACACGTCGCCGCGATCGGTTTCGAGCTCTACACGCAGATGCTCGAGGGCGCGGTGAACGAGCAGCGTGGCGCACCGAAGGCCGAGGCGCTCCCGGAGGTGACGGTCGACCTCGCGCTCTCGACCGCGATCCCGGACGACTAT
>DATBKH010000049.1:0-17827 GCA_036555955.1 Candidatus Limnocylindria bacterium
GCGCGGTTGTAGAGGACTCGGCGATTCAGCGGCCAGCTCCACGCCCAGTTGGGGTAGAAGCCCATTCCCGTCGGGTCGTTCTGGGTCGGATTGGAGATGCCGTTTCGGCGCTTCGAGAGATTGCCCGCGTCGGGATAGCTGCCGGTGTAGATCCAGTCGCCCGCGGTGGTCGTTCCGTCGTCCTTCAGTAGAGCGAAGCTCGCCATCTGCCCGCCGGTCGCGAGGTTCTTGCCGTTGATCTCCTTCGCGATCTCGTCGAGCTCGGGCTTCTTCGGATCCTTGTAGTCGAACGTGAGCGCCATGATCGGGTCGGCGAACTTCCCGCCCTGAGTGCGGTAGAGGGTCTTCACCCGGTCGTACAGATCGGCGAGGATCCAGTGGTCGTGGCGCGCCTCGCCCTCGGGCGGGATGACCTGATCCTTCCACTGCGACCAGCGCCCGCTGTTCACGAACGAGCCGTCCTTTTCGATCCAGTGCGTGGTCGGCAGCATGAAGACCTCGGTCTGGGTCTTCGTCGGATCGACGGTCGGCGCCTTCCAGAACTCCGAGCTCGTCGTCGGCAACGGGTCCATCACGACGAGCCACTTCAGCTTCCCGAGCGCCTCGAGGACCTGGTTCGAGTCCGGCCCGATCGACGTCGCGGTCATGCCCGAGAGGATCACGCCCTCCATCTTTCCTTTGAGAGCCTGGTCGTAGATGGACATCCACGAGGAGTTCACTGCGGGCTTGGGCAGGTAGTCGAACGCGTACTCGTTGTCCTTCGTCGCCTTCGCGCCGTACCAGGCCTTCAGGAGACTGACCATGAAGTTGCGGTAGTTGGTCCCGAAGAAGTTCCACGAGTTCGGGTCGCTCTTCTTCGGTGCGTTCACGTTCACGTAGTCGGTGAGGTTCTTCTGGCCCGGGCCCGGGATCCGGAGGTAGCCCGGCAGGATCTCCCAGCTGATCGCGTGGTCGGTGTTTCCCTGGATGTTGGCGTGGCCGCGCTCCGCGTTCATCCCGCCGCCGGGCCGGCCCATGTTCCCGAGGATGAGCTGCAGGAGCGCACCCGATCGGATGAGCTGACCGCCGGTGGTGTGATGCGTCAGGCCGACCGCGTAGACGATCGTCATGACCTTGTCCGGCCTGCCCATCTCGCCGACGAGCTTCGCCACCTGCATGAACTGGTCGACCGGGATCCCGGTGATGCTCGACACCATCTCCGGCGTGTAGCGCGAGTAGTGCTTGGCCATGAGCTGCCAGACGGTCTGGGGGTCCTGCAGCGTCATGTCGCGTTTCGCGAAGCCGGCGGTGCTCGTCGGCGGTCCTTCCGACGCGGCGCCGCCTCCGCCTGTCCCTCCGGGCTGTCCGGCTGGGGAGCTGGTCTGCTCGTACGCCCACGACGAGATGTCGTACGCCCGCGTGGTCGGGTTGTATCCGGTGAAGAGACCGTCCTTGAAGTCGAACTCTTTCTTCACGATGAAGGACGCGTTCGTGTAGTTCTTCACGTACTCCTCGTGATAGAGCTTGTTCTGGATGACGTAGTTGATGAGACCGCCGAAATACGCCACGTCGGTCCCGGTCCGGATGCGCAGGTACATGTCGGCCATGGCGGACGTCCGGGTGTAGCGGGGATCGGCGTGGATGATCTTCGCGCCGCCCCCGGCGCCGGGCCCCTTCGTCGGATCGAGCTTGGCCTTCACGAACCATTGGAACCCGACGGGATGGGCCTCGGCCGGGTTCGCGCCGTTGATCAGGATGAGGTCGGCGTGCTTGATGTCACGCCAGTGGTTCGTCATCGCTCCCCGTCCGAATGAGGCGGCCAAACTGACCACCGTTGGGCCGTGTCAGACCCGGGCTTGCTGCTCGATGTGTACGACGCCCAAGCTGCGCATGAGCTTGGTGGCGAAGTACCCCTCCTCGGACGAGAAGGCGGCGCCCCCGGCGAACGCCATTCCCTCGGTGCGGTTGACCGTGTTGCCGTTCGCGTCCTGCGCCACGAACGTGTTGTCCCGCGCCGTCTTCACGTTCTGCGCGAGCTTGTCGAGCACGAAGTCCCAGCTCTTCCGCTCCCAGGTCGTCGATCCCGGCGCGCGATACATCGGCGCGCTCACGCGTCGGGCGCTCGTCGCGAGCTGCATCGCCGTGGCCCCCTTCGGGCAGAGGCGACCTTCGTTCACCGGACTGTCGGGATCGCCCTCGATCTGCAGCAGCTGGGTCTTCCCGTTCACTTCCTTCGTGTAGGCGATGAGCGAGCAGCCAACGGCGCAGTAGGGACAGAGCGAGTGAACTTCCTTCGCGCCGGCGATGCGCAGGTCGAGCGCGCGCTTCTTCGCGGCGGCGAGGTCGAAGCCCAGGGGATTCGCAAGCGGGACGAGGGCCAGACCGGCGGTGCCGGCGGCTCCGAGCTTCAGGAACTCACGTCGAGTGACTTCCGGCATCGGGCTCTTCCTCGTTTTACTCTCGCTTCATTCGCACTGCAAGTTCGGCGCTAAGGTCTTCCGCACCGTGAACGAGTTCTTCACCGCGCTCGGACGGCGCTGGCGCGACGCCGCCAAAAAGCGCGGCGCCGACATCCGCGAGCCCGAGCTCGATCCAAAGGTCGCGGAGGAGCTCCTCGAGCTTGCTCGAGTGGCCGCTCACACGAAGGAGCGCCGGTTCGCGCCGCTGGCCGCTTACACGGCGGGCATCGCGGTCGAACGGATGCGCGCGTCGTCCAGTCCGGATGCGAGTGCGATCGCCGCGTACATCAGGGAAGTGCGCGAGGAGCTCGAGCGCGAGACGCCGGGTTAGCCAAGCGCCTCTCGCAGCGCGGCGCCGGCGTCGTCGAAGGCCTGTCGCGCCTCGGGCAGGACGCCGGCGAACCCCATGAATCCGTGGAACATCCCCGGGTAACGCTTGAACGACGCGGGAATCCCGAGGTCCTGGAGACGCTTCGCGTAGGCCTCGCCGTCGTCACGGAGCGGATCGCACTCGGCGGTGATCACGAGGGCCGGCGGCATTCCGCGCAGGTCCGCACGGAGCACCGACGCGCGCGGGTCGCTGACGTCGGCCTCCGACCGCAGGTAGTGTCGGCCGAACCACTCCATATCCGCACGCGTCAGACCGTAGCCCTCCGCGAATTCGCGGAACGACTCCGCCGTCGCGCTGAGCTCGGTGACCGGGACCGTGAGGAGCTGGAACGCCACCTTCGGACCGGCGTTGTCGCGCGCGACAAGCGCGGCGGCAGCGGCGAGGCTTCCCCCGGCGCTCGAACCCGCGACACCGATCTTGTTCGGATCGAGATGCAGCTCGTCGGCGTGATCGGAGACCCACCGGAGCGCCGCGTACGCGTCCTCCACCGCGCCGGGGAATTTCGTCTCCGGCGCGAGCCGGTAGTCGACGGAGATCACCGCGACGCGGCCGCGATTCGCGAGCGCCCGGCACGTGCCGTCGGCCCCGTCGAGCGAGCCGAGGACGAAGCCGCCGCCGTGGAAGTACACGAGGGCGGCGCGCGTGGCGTCCTTGGGACGGTAGATCCGGACCATCAGCGCGCCTGCGGCCCCTGGGATCGCGCGCGCCGTCACGCTGCCCACCGCCTCGGGCGCAGCATCCAACACGATCGGTCCGCTCCGCGCCTGCGCCGGAGTGAGCGACGACAACGGCGGCGTCGCCGGCAACGCGTCGAGGATCGCGCGAGCCCGCGGGTGCAGCCTGTCCTGTGCGACGGCCATCGCTCTATCGCTCGATGCGCTCGGGCGAGCTGTACACGTTGAAGCGATCGTCGCGGAGAAAGCCCACGAGCGTCATGCCGAATCGCTCGGCCGTCGCGACGGCGAGGCTCGACGGCGCACCGACCGCAGCGAGGATCGGGACACCGGCCGCGACCGCCTTCTGCACGACCTCGTAGCCGGCGCGGCCGCTCACGGCGAGGACCGCCGATGACAGCGGCACCCGGCCGTCCATCAGCGAACGGCCCACGATCTTGTCGACCGCGTTGTGCCTGCCGATGTCCTCGCGCAGGAGCTCGAGCTCGCCGCGGCGATCGAACAGACCGGCAGCGTGCAGCCCGCCGGTGGACTCGAAGATGCGCTGCTGCTCGCGCAGCCGATCGGCGAGGGCCGAGAGCGTGGCCGCGCTCACGACGGGACCGGAGGCGAGAAGCGGAAAGTCGAGCGCGAGGGACTCCACCGTCGTCGCGCCGCAGACGCCGCACGCCGACGATGAGAGGAAGGATCGCTCGGGCTTTCGATGACGCGTCGTCAGGCTGACGTCTATCTGGTTCGATTCGACGAGATCGCCGCGGACACTGATGGTGCCCTCGTGCTCGCCGGCTTCAGCGCTCACGCGGACGCTTCGGACGTCCGCGGCCGAGCGGATGACGCCCTCCGCCCACAGCAGCCCGAGCGCGAGCTCGACGTCGTTGCCCGGTGTGCGCATGACGATCGAGAGCGGCGCCCCGTCGAGCAGCAGCTGGAGCGGCTCCTCCGCGGCCACGTGGTCCTCGTGCGTACGCCACTCCCCGGAGCGCCAGCGCGCGATCCGTACCGGAGGCGCCTGCGGGCGGGGCATGTTCGGATGCTAGGCGCTCGCTAGCATCGATCCCTTGAAGATCGGCGTCGCCCTGACGCTGCACGCGGACGCGGCCGAGACGATCGCCGACGCGCGAGCCCTCGAGGCTGCGGGCGTCGACTCGCTCTGGATACTCGGCGCGGACGCCGATCCGTGGGTCCTCGGGGCGGCGGTGGCGGCCGCGACCTGGCGCGCGCGCCTCGTCCTCGCCGGAACGGAGGAACGCGAGACGGCCCGCGCGACTCTGGAGCGCATCGCACGAGGCCGTCTCGTCGCGGCGACGCAGCACGGTGAGGAGCTGGCGCTCGCCGCGGGCAGCGGCGAGCCCGAGCGCTGGCGACTGCGGCAGTTCCCCGCCGGGCGCGCCGAGTGGAAGCGCATCCTCGCGGACGCGGAGGCGTCCGGCCTCGCCGGCGTCGTGCTCCCGAACGATCCGCGTGTGCTCGACCTGATCCGCAACCCGGATGTCGAAGAGGACCGCTCGGACATCAAGCTCGCGTTTGGCTGAGCCTCGCGAAACCCGGATCCGCCACACGCGCGCGAGCCGCGCACGAGTGGCCTAGCCGGTGGCCGCCGTCACGCGGCGGCGCGCATCGCCCTGCGCACGTGCCACGAGTCCGCGTCGGGCGCGATGAAGAGCGTGAGCATGATCCCGTAAAAGGGGAGATGCCCGATCAGCTCGGGTAGGCCGAACACGACGAGCGTCACGGTGAAGAGCGCGAAGCCCACGGCCATCGTGGGGCGCGTCACCTGCCCGGAGAGGATCACGACGCCGATGACGAGCTCGGTCGCCCCCGCGAGCCAGATGAAGACCGGATCTGGCACGCCGAGCGGCCGCAGCACGTTGAGAAAAGGACTCTGGGTGAGGAGGGCCTGCGAGAGCGCGGGATTCAACAGCTTCTCGGTGAGCGCTCCGTAAGCGATGCCGAATCCCATCGCGATACGCAAGAGGTTCACGGCTGCCGCGGGCGCCCGCCGATCGGCGAGCGCGGCGTGCGCGTCGCGGCGCGCATCGAGCGACAGCCGTCCCGGTCCGGCGATGAAGAGGAACACCGCGATCCCGAGGATGTGGACCTGCTCGAGGATGCTTTCGAAGCTGAACGGGAGCATCGCCACCACGCCGAGCGCGGCGAGGACGAGAGCGGCGTAGCGCGTGAGCAGACCGGCGAGGATGAGGAGCCCGCACAGGACCTCGACGCCGGCGAGCGCCAGGCCGCCGCCGTCGGGCGGGAGCGGCAGGGACGGGACGAACAGCCAGCCGGCTGCGGCCGCGGCGAGAAGAGCGACACCGAGGGTCACGCGAAGCGCGAGGGGACCGGCCTTCGCGAATCGCTCGAGCGAACGGATCGCCCGCGGCTCCGGCACACGGTGTTGGATCAGATACGCGACCCCGGCGGCCGCGAGCGCGATCGCGAACGCCGCCAGCACCGGAGCGCTCAGAAGGAGCCCGTACTCCGTCGGGTACGGCTTCGGATCGGTGAACCACTTCACGTGAGCGAGCGCGCCGCTGAGGAACGGCGTCACCGATAGGTCTCGGGGGCGTGACGCCACCGCGACCAGCTGGCCGCGTCGTGGCTGGTGAAGACGCGATCGAGATCGTCATCGACGAGCTCCCGGATGATCCGCAGCGAATCGCGAGCCGACGGCTCGTCGGGCGCGCGGATCTCCCCACGTTCGAGGTTCGTGCGTGTGAAGGCCGCGTCGCCGCACAGCACCACGCGACCCGTCTCGGGCAGATCGACGACGAGCGACTGGTGCCCGGGCGCGTGGCCGGGAGTCGGCACGACCTCGAGACCGGGCGCGACGCGGACGCGACCGGACACCGGCATGTAGGTGAGCTCGGGGATGTCCCAGTAGACGCCCGGGAAGTTCGGTTTGCCCTTCGCGAAGGCGAGGTGCTCGCCCTGCACGATGAACGTCGCCTTCGGGAACGCGCCGTTGTTTCCGGCGTGATCGAAGTGCAGGTGGCTGTTCACGACGACCGTGACGTCGTCCGGCCGCACGCCGACCGACGCGAGCCGGGCGACCACGGCGTCCTCGTCGCTCATGACGACCTTCAGCGATCCCGGCCCGAACGTCGCGTCGGGCCTGGCGACGTGCACCGGATGGAGGCCGGTGTCGAACAGCACGTTGCCTTCGGTCGTGCGGATGAGCGCGGACCAGACCGGGACGAACGCCGTCTCCTCGCTCGCGCCGGGCACGAACGCGGCCGCGCCGATCTCCACGCCGCCGGTCCGGAAGATCGTGAGCTCGATCACCCCTTGAGGAGCTCCTCGACCGCGGCGTACGGATCGATCGATCGCTCCGCGACCCGCGCGACGGCGGAATCGAGGCGCGCTTCGCCGACGCGGCCTTCGAGCTCGCGCAGCAGCGCCTCGCGCAGGAGCGCCTCCACCTCCGCGCGCGCGGCTCCTCGCCGCCGCTCGACGCGCTCGCCCGACTCGCGCGACCACGAGCGGTGACGGTCGATGGCCGCGACGAGCTCTGGGACACCTTCGCCGGAGTGCCCCGAGGTCCGCACGATCGGCGGTTTCCAGGGGCGGTCTTTCGCGAGCGACAGCATCTGCCCCAGGTCGCGCGCCGTCTCGTCCGCTCCCGGCCGGTCCGCCTTGTTCACAACGAGCACATCCGCGATCTCAAGGACGCCCGCCTTGATCGCCTGGATGTCGTCGCCGAGGCCCGGCACGGTTACCAGGCAGACCGTGTCCACCACACGGATGACGTCGACCTCTTCCTGTCCGACACCGACCGTTTCGACGATGACGACGTCAGTGCCGAGCGCGTCCAGCACGTTCACGACGCGCGCGGTCGCCCGCGCGAGGCCCCCCGCGTGGCCACGGCTCGCCATCGAACGGATGAAGATCCCGTCGTCGAGGAATCGTTCGCGCATGCGGATGCGGTCGCCGAGGATCGCGCCGCCGCTGAAGGGACTCGACGGGTCGACGGCGACGATGGCCACTCGCGGCGCACGCTCGCGGTACACGCCGGCGAGCCTGTTCACGAGCGTGGACTTTCCGCCGCCGGGCGGCCCGGTCACGCCAACGATCTGCGCGCGACCGGTGTCGGGATAGAGCGCGCGCATCGCGCCGGCCGCCCCGGGCTCGTCGTTCTCGACGATCGAGACAAGGCGCGCGATCGATCGCTTGTCGCCCGAGCGCGCGCGAGCGAGGAGGTCCTCGGCGGCCGTTGCCGGCATCAGTCGACGCGAAGCAATTCGCGCGCGATGACGATGCGCTGAACTTCGCTCGTGCCTTCGCCGATCTCCATCAGGCGTACGTCGCGGAGGTGCCGCTCGATCGGAAAGTCTTCGAGGTAGCCGTAGCCGCCGAGCACTTGGAGCGACGAGTCGGCGGCGCGGGTCGCGGCTTCGCTCGCGTACAGCTTCGCCTTCGACGCCGCGTCGGTGAAGCGGAGACCGGCGTCGGCGAGCGACGCCGCGCGGTGCACGAGGAGGCGCGCCGCGTCGAGCTCCGTGCGAGCGCGTGCGATGCGCCACTGGATCATCTCGAACTCGGCGATGGGGCGACCGAACTGCATGCGCTCCTTCGCGTACTTCGTCGCGATCTCGAGCGAGGCGCGGCCCAGCCCGATCGCGAGCGCACCGATCCCGATCCGCCCGCGATCGAGGACCCGCTTGACGTCCTCGAACGCGGCGCCGTCCGAGCCGATGCGATCGGCGATGGGAACGCGGCAGTCGTCCAGCACCAGCTGCGCGGTGTCGGACGCGTGCAGGCCCATCTTCTCTTCGCGCTTTCCCACGCGGAACCCGGGGGTCCCGCGCGGGACGCCGAAGGCGGTGAGCTTGCGGTCGCCGACTCCCGCGATGACGACCGCGAACCCCGCGATCGAGCCGTTCGTGATGAACTGCTTCGTGCCGCCGAGGACGTAACCGTCGCCGTCGCGACGCGCGCGGCTCTGCGCGTTCACCGCATCCGAGCCCGACGAAGGCTCGGTGAGCGCCCAGCACCCGAGGTAGTCGCCGCGCGCGAGGGGCGGGATCCAGCGCTCCTTCTGCTCGGCGCTCGCCGCGACGAGCAGATGGCCGAGGCAGAGCGAGTTGTGCGCGGCGATCGTCAGCGCGACGGATCCGTCTCCCGCGCCAAGCTCCTCCATGACCATCGCGATCGTGAGCGCGTCGAGCTCCGCGCCGCCGTACTCCTCGGGCACCGCGAGACCGGTGAGGCCGATGCCGGCGAGGTCCTTCAGCATGTCGAGCGGGAACTCGCCCTTCGCGCTCCAATCGGCCGCGTGCGGGATGATGCGAGAGCTCACGAACTCACGCACCGTGTCGCGGACGAGGAGCTGGTCCTCGCGGTAGGAGAAGTTCACGCGGCCGGGATCAGCGCGGCGCGGAGGATGAGCCCCGGTACGCGCCCGCCTCGGGAATGGTGGGGAGGAGCTCATCGACGAGGCGCTGGTCCTCCTCGAGCAGGCCGCGGTCGATCGTGTAAGCGGCCTGCCGCGTCTTCATGATCCGGTCCTGCTGATCGCCGGGGAGCTGCGCGAAGGCCTTCATCCGCGCCGCCGTGAGCCGCTTGCGCTCCTCGAGGTTGCCGATGCGCACGAGCTCGCGCAGCTGCGGCGTGAGCGCGCCGACGCGCGCGGAATCGACTGGGATCGCCGCGACCATGGTGAAGCGGTGCTTCCAGAAGTCGATGGCCTCCTGCTCGCTCTTCCCGAGAAGCGCCGCGAGTCCCGCGTCGACCGGTCTGTCGTCCTTCTTCGCCATCTGTAGTCTCCTTGCCATTTTTCTTACGTCGCTCTGCCGAGCCTCTGCCTCGGAGTGATCAGCCGGAATGTGGATCGGATTCGGTTGTGTCACGCCGTCTTCCGTCTCTTCGGCACGGCTTCGCGCACGTACTTCGTGATCTCCTCGAGCGACGCGCCGGGCGGGAACACCCGCTCGACGCCGACCTTGGCGAGTCCCGGCCAGTCGGCCTCGGGGATGATGCCTCCACCGAAGAGCAGGATGTCGTCGAGGCCTTTCTCTTTCATGAGCTCGCTCACGCGGGGAAAGATGTAGTTATGGGCCCCCGAGAGGAGCGAGAGCCCGATGGCGTCGGCATCCTCCTGGAGCGCGGTCTCGACCACCTGCTCCGGGGTCTGGTGCACGCCGGTGTAGATCACCTCCATGCCGGCGTCGCGCAGCGCGCGTGCCACGACCTTCGCGCCGCGGTCGTGGCCGTCGAGACCGGCCTTGGCGACGACGACGCGGATCGGACGTTTCACAGGGGGACGCCCAGCTCCACGAGGTGCTCCTCCCAGTGCAGGTACGTGTAGTACGGGAGCGTGGTCGCGAAGCGCTCCTCCATCGGGCCCGGCCCGAGGCCGCGGACGGTCGCGATGAGATTCCGGTAGACGGTGTCGAGCTCGTCGACGATCGCCTCGGGTCCGACGAGCTCGTGCGTCCTGACGGAGCGCTCGTTGAACGCGTCGATCGTCTCCTTCGTCCATCCGGTGCTGACCTCACCGCTGCGCATCTCGCGGATGGTCTGCTCCATCCAGCCGATCGAATGCGCGATGAGGTCCTTGTACGTCCAACCGGTCGCGGTCCGGGCGCCGCCGAGGCCGGAACGGCCGCGCTCGCGGATCGTCGCCCGGAACGGCTTCCAGACGCGCTCGATGCTGCGGACGAAGTCGGCCGTCGTCTTGGGGAGGGCTGCCTCTATCTCGGCGCCGTGCTCGACGAAGTGGCCGTACGTCTCCCCGACGACGAGGCGCACGGCGAGAAAGTCGATGTCGCGATCCGGCAGTGCGGTGACCAGATCGACGACCGTCTTGTAGGCGGCATCCTGACGAGTGACCGCGTCGTGGGCCGAGCGCGTCTTGCCGGCTTCCGCCTCGCGGCCGTTCTCCGCGTCGACGTCGGGCGTCGGCCCGCGCTTCCCCTGGAGCCGGTTCGGCATCTCTGCGGGGATCTTCTCCATCCAGTTCGCCACATGGCCGAGCATCCCCTTCAGGGTCCAGCCCGCGGACGTCGTCTCCGCGAGCGGGGTGAGGCCGAGCCGGTTCAACGCGCGGCGGAAGGGCCGCCACCCCTCGCGCATCCGCGCGAGCAGCTCGTCGGGCCGCCTCGGCACGGCGGCGAAGACCTCGTCGAAGTGCTCGGCGTAGTGGCCGTACGTATTTCCGGCGACGACCGCACCGACCCAGCCGTCTTCGGCGTGGATCTGCTCGGGCGAGAGCTTCGCGATCTGATCGAGGATCCGGCCATGCGCTTGGTCGAGCTCGAGGATCACCTCGCGCGCATCGCGTCCGCGCGTCCGCTCGACCACGGCGGCGTTGAACTCATCGGCGTCGTCGAGCGCCGCGTGCGTACCGTTCGCGCGGAATTCCTCGAGCCGTTTCGCGGTGCGGTCTTCCCACGCCCCCGCGTGCGCGACGAGGTCTTTGTACGTCCATCCCGTGGCGGTCTTCCCCTCGAGCCCGGGGAGACCGATGGCGCCGATCGCGAGCCGGAAGGCCACCCAGGCGGTCTGGACGACCGCGAAGAGGTCGTCCTTGTCCTTGATGGCAGCGCCGAGGTCGGCGTAGTGCTCGGGATAGTGCCCGAAGGTCTCGCCCTCGATCTTCCGCGTGAAGCTGTGCTCTGCGAGCTCGCTCTCGGTGAGGCTTCGAGCAGCCGCGAGCGCCTCGGCATGGGCGTCGTCCCAGCGGCCGAGGACCGCCTCGCGCGACAGGCCGCGGACCTCGTCCCCGACGCGGGCATTCTCGGCGTCGACGTCGCCGGAGTCCTCCCTGTTCGATCCGGCGCGAAGCGACTCGATCGCCGCCGGGATGGTGCTCTCCCAGAACGCGAGGTGGCCGACCATCTCCTTCAGCGTCCAGCCCGCGGGCAGGGGGTCGTCCCAACGCGAGGCGGGCAGCGCGCCGATGGCCTCGCGGATCGCACGATGCGACTGCGAGATCTTCGCGAGCAGGTCGTTTCGCGCCCGGGGGCCCTTCCCCCCAGCCTCAGAAGTAGCCGGGATCGTGGTACTCACCGAACACCTCCTTCAGCACAAGTACCTGCTCGCCGACGCTCGCGTTTGCGCGCGCGCAGTCGAGGAATCGGGGCATGAGCGGCTCGCCTCGCTTGGCGGCGCTGCGCAGCGCGTCGATCGATTCGTTCCAGCGTCCCCGGTCCCGCGCCGCGCGCGTGTCCCTCAGTCGCTCGATCTGTTTGCGCTCGACCTCCGGATCGATCGCGAGCGTCGGGATGGGCGTCTCCTCGGCGGTCGCGTACTTGTTGATGCCGACGACGACCTTCTCCCCCTCCTCGACCTGCTGCTGGAAGTGGAACGCCGACTCGGTGATCTCGCGCTGCGGATAGCCACGCTCGACCGCCTCGACCATCCCGCCCATCGTTTCGATCTCGGCCAGGTACCGCTGGAAGCCCTCCTCCATCCGTTGCGTCAGCGCCTCGAGGTAATACGACCCGGCGAGCGGATCGATCGTGTCCGCGACGCCGGACTCGTGCGCGATGACCTGCTGCGTGCGGAGGGCGAGTGTCACGGCCTCCTGCGTCGGCAGCGCGTAGGTCTCGTCGAGCGAGTTCGTGTGGAGCGACTGCGTGCCGCCGAGCACCGCGGCGAGAGCCTGCAGCGTCACGCGAACGACGTTGTTGTACGGCTGCTGCGCGGTCAGCGAGACCCCCGCGGTCTGCGCGTGGGTGCGCATGAGCAGCGCGCGCTCGTTCGTCGGGTGGTAGCGCCGCTCGATCTCGCGCGCCCAGATGCGCCGCGCCGCGCGGAACTTCGCGATCTCTTCGAAGAAGTCGTTGTGCACGTCGAAGAAGAAGGACAGGTGCGGGACGAAGTCGTCGACATCGAGGCCCGCCGCGACTCCCCACTTCACGTACTCCAGCCCGTCGATGAGGGTGAAGGCGAGCTCCTGCAACGCGGTCGCCCCGGCCTCGCGGATGTGGTAGCCGGAGATCGAGATCGTGTTCCACCGGGGAACGTCGCTCGATCCGAACCGGAAGGTGTCGACGACGAGGTCCATCGCGGGCTTCACCGGGACGATCCACTCGCGCTGCGCGATGTACTCCTTGAGGGCGTCGTTCTGGATCGTGCCCCCGAGCTTGTCGAGCGGGATCCCACGCTTCTCGGCCGCGGCGAGGTACATCGCCCAGACGATCGACGCGGGGCCGTTGATCGTCATCGAGGTCGTGACCTGATCGAGCGGGATGCGGTCGAAGAGGATCTCCATGTCCCGCAGGGTGTCGACGGCCACGCCCTCGCGTCCCACCTCGCCGCGCGAGAGCGGATCGTCGGAGTCGCGGCCCATGAGCGTGGGCATGTCGAACGCCACCGAGAGCCCGCTCACGCCTTGGGACATGAGGTAGTGGAAGCGCCGGTTCGAGTCCTCAGCCGATCCGAAGCCCGCGAACTGGCGCATCGTCCAGAGGCGGCCGCGGTACATCGACGGCTGCACGCCGCGCGTGTACGGGAACTCGCCGGGAAAACCAAGGTCCCGTGCCGGATCGAATCCGGGGAGATCGTCGGCGGTGTACAGCGGCTCGACGAGCTCGTCGGAGAGCGTCGAGAAGCGCCCTTTCCGCTCGGCCCGTCGCTTCACCGCGGGCGCGTACACCTCGTCGAGCCAGCGCTGCTTCGCGGTCCCCGTCTTCTGAATGGTCATGCCGCGAGCAGCGAGCGCGCGATCACGAGACGCTGCACCTCGCTCGTTCCTTCGTAGATCGTCGTCGCACGACCGTCGCGCGCGTACCGCTCCACGGCGTAGTCGCGCATGTAGCCATTGCCGCCCAGGATCTGCACCGCGGCGTGCGTGGCGCGCTGCGCCATCTCGCTCGCGTACAGCTTCGCCATCGAAGCCTCACGCGTGAACGGCCGCCCCCGGTCACGCAGCCACGCCGCGCGCAGCGCGAGCAGACGTGCCGCGCTGAGCTCGGCGTCGGCGCGCGCCAGCGAGAAGCGGAGCGCCTGAAAATCGGCGATCGGGCGGCCGAACTGCCGGCGCTCCTTCGCGTACGCGCGCGCGAGCTCGAGCGCTTGCCTCGCGATCCCGACCGACTGCGCGGCGATACCGATGCGTCCGCCGTCGAGGCCGGACATCGCTATGCCGAAGCCCTTCCCCGGCTCGCCGAGCACGGCGTCCCCGCCGACACGCGCTCCGTCGAAGATGAGTGCGCTCGTATCGGAGGCGCGAAGCCCCAGCTTGCGCTCCGAGGCGCCGACGGTCACGCCGCGAGCGTCCAGCGGAACGACGAACGCGGTGATGCCCGCGCTCGGCCGCTTCGGGTCGGGCTCGCCGATCCGCGCGAGCGCGACGACCAGGGGCGCGTACCGCGCGTTCGTGATGAACTGCTTCCTCCCATCAAGGACCCACCCATCGCCGTCCGGGCGCGCGGTCGCCTTCAAGCTCGCCGCGTCGCTGCCCGATGTCGGCTCGGTCAGCGCGAAGGCGCCGAGCCCGTTCCCGTCCATCAGCCGCGGCAGCCACGTCCTCCGCTGCTCGGGGGTGCCGTAGCGCACGATCGAACCCGCGACGATCCCGCTGTTCACGGCGACCCCGACGGAGAGCGACGGCCACGCCGCAGCGAGCTCCTCGAGCACCAGCGCGAACGCCACGGTCGACGCGCCGAGCCCGCCGTCCGCCTCGGGGATCGTCATGCCGAGCACGCCGAGCTTCCCGAGCTCGCCGATGACGTCTTGCGGCAGGGCGCCCTCGCGCTCCGCCGCGGGAATGCGCGGTGCGAGGGCCTTCGCCCATTCCGCGACCGCCCCGGCGAGGTCGCGCTCCGTCTCGCCGACGAACGGCGTCACGAAGACCGCGCTCTCTTCACGGCTTCGGTGAACGCCGGCACGAACTCGAACACGTCGGCGACCACGCCGTAGTCCGCGATCTTGAAGATGTCGGCGTCGGGATCCTTGTTCACCGCGACGATGACCTTGCTCGAGGTCATGCCCGCGAGGTGCTGGATCGCGCCGGAGATACCGAGCGCGACGTAGAGGTCCGGCGTGACGGTCTTGCCCGTCTGGCCGACCTGCTCCTCGTTCGGGCGCCAGCCGGCGTCGGTGACGGCGCGCGACGCGCCGACGGCACCGCCGAGCGCGTCCGCGAGCTCCTCGACGAGGTGCCAGTTCTCCGGACCTTTCAGGCCGCGGCCGCCCGAGACGACCACGCGCGCCTCGGCGAGCGACACGCGCTTTCCGCCGGACGGCGTCGCGGCGAGCCTGACGAAGGTGAGCTTCTCGGCGGACGCATCGGCGGGGATCTTCTCCGGCTCGACCGCGGCCGCGCCGTCGCCGAGCGGCAGCGCTCCCGGACGCACCGAAACGATCGCCGGCGCGTCGAGACGCACCGTCGCGCGGACCTTGCCGGCGTACATCGGTTTGTCGACGACGATCGCGTTTCCCTCGAGACGCAGGCCGGTCACGTCGGCGGCGTAGCCGCAGCCGATGCGGGCCGCGGCGCGCGCGGCGAGATCGCGCCCGTTCAGCGTTGCGCCGATGAGCACGAGGTCGGGCTTGTCGCCTTCGAGCTTCTTCGCGAGCGCCGCGACGAACGGGAGCGGCGAATAGCGTTCGCCGGTGATCTCCACGGTGGCCGCATCCCCGAGCGTCTTCGCCTTCGCCGCAAGCTCGAGACTGACGCGGCGGAGCTCGTTCTCCTTGCGTTCGGCGACGACGAGGACCTTCACAGGACCTTCGCCTCGTCGCGAAGCGACTTCGCGAGCTGCTCGGCGATCTGTTTCGCGTCGCCGTCCTTCAGGATCTTGCCGCCGCCGCGCGCCGGCGGCTGCTCCATGGAGACGACCCCCCACCGCGGTCCGCTCGCCTCGACACCGAGCGCGGCGAGCGGCCGCTCCGTGATCTCCTTCTTCTTCGCTTTCATGATCCCGGGAAGGGATGGGTAACGCGGCTCCTTCTCGCTCTTGTGCACGGTGGCGAGCGCCGGCAGCTGCGCCTTCCACACCTCGTGCCCGCCCTCGATCTCGCGCCAGAGCTCGACCGAACCCTCGCCCGGCACGACCTTCGTGATGGTGGCGACGTGCGGCCATCCGAGGACCTCGGCGAGCGCCGGACCGACGAAGCCCTGATCGTCGTCCGACGCCTGTTTCCCGCAGAGCACGAGGTCGGGCTTCGCTTCCTCCACCACCTTCGCGAGCGCGCGGGCGACGGCGAGCGGAGGCGTGTCCTCCTCCGCGACGACGAGCGAGGCTTCGTCACAGCCCATGGCGAGCGCCTGCCGCAGCGCGTCGCGCGAGCGGGCCGGACCGAGCGCCACGACGGCCACGATCGTCGTGGCGTCCTGATCCTTGCGTTCCAGCGCCATCTCGATCGCGTACTCGTCGTACGGCGAGATCGACCAGGTGATGCCCTCGGTCGCCACGGACTTCCCATCCGCGGCGACCTTCACGCGGACCGTCGAATCCGGTACCTGCTTCAGCGGAATCAAGATCTTCATGTCGGCGCGATCCTCCCCGCGACGAGCTCGAGAACGTCGACCGGCCGGATCTGCTCCTGCACGCCTTTTGCCCCGACGCCCTCCTCGAGCATGATCAAGCAGAACGGGCAACCGCTCGCGACCTTCGTGGCCCCGCTGTTCGTCGCGAGGAGCTGGTCGATCCGGCGGTGGTTCACGCGCTGTCCGACCTTCTCCTCCATCCACATGCGCCCGCCGCCCGCGCCGCAGCAGAACCCGCGTTCGCGGTGATGCGGCTCGATCTCGACGCGCTGCACGCCGGGTATCGCGTCGAGGACCGACCGCGGCTGGTCGTAGATGCCGTTGTGACGGCCGAGGTAACAGGGATCGTGGTACGCGACCGCTTCGACCATTCCGCGCTCGACCTTGATCTTTCCTTCGGCGATGAGGCGGTCGACGAGCTGGAGCGCGTGCACGACCTCGTACCGTCCGCCGAGCTGCGGATATTCGTTCGCGATGGTGTTGAAGCAGTGGGGGCAGCTCGCGATGACCTTGCGCACGCCGTACTTCGTGAAGGTCTCGATGTTCTGCTGGGCCTGGAGCTGCCACAGGTACTCGTTGCCGATGCGGCGCGCCGGGTCGCCGTTGCAGGTCTCCTCGGACGCGAGGATCGCGAACGAGACGCCGGCGGCGCGCAGGACCCGCACGAGCGCCTGCGCGACCTTCTGGTTACGGCGGTCGTGCGATGCGGCGCATCCGACGAAGTAGAGGTACTCGGCGTCCGGGTTCTCCGCGAACGTGGGGACTCCCAGCTCCTTGGCCCAGTCGCCGCGCGTCTCGCGTGGCTCGCCCCAGGGGTTGCCGGCGCGCTCGATGTTCGTCATCGCGCGCTGCGCCTCCGGCGGGGCCGACCCTTCCATGAGCGTGAGATGCCGGCGCATGTCGACGATCTTGTCGATGTGCTCGATCGTCACCGGGCACGCCTCGACACAGGCCGCGCACGTCGTGCAGGCCCAGAGCTCCTCGGGCTTCGTGTCGGTGTAGTGCCCGGGCGGCGTGGCCTCCGCCTTCGCGTCCGCGAGCAGCGCGGGCCCGTCGCGCAGGAGCTGATCGCGGATGTCGAGCACGATCCGCTGCGGGTCGAGCGGCTTGCCGGTCGCGAGCGCCGGGCAGTTGTCGGAGCACCGGCCGCACTCGGTGCAGGTGTAGCCGTCGAGCAGCTGCTTCCAGGAGAAGTCGCGGATCGTCGCCGCGCCGAACGTCTCCTTGTTCTCGATGTCCTCGATGACGGACAGCTGCCCGCGCGGCGTCTGCTTGCGGAAGAACACGTTCGGGAGCGTCGTCACGATGTGGAGGTGCTTCGATTGGGGCAGGTACGCCGCGAACGCCAGCACCGTGATCACGTGCGTCCACCACGCGAGCGGGAAGATCACCCCCGCCAGATCCTTCGAGAACGCCGAGCGGAGGATCGCGTTCGCGATCGGCGGCGCTGTGTATCCCTTCTCGAGCAGCCCCGCCGAGAGACCCGCGCCCTCGAACACGAGGAGGGTGACCATGAGCGTCGCGATGAGCCCGAGGATCACGTAGCCGTCGAGCGCGACGTGCATCCGCGGCGGCCGGAAGAAGAGCCGGCGCACGGTGGCGATCGCGATCGACGCGAGGACGAGCACGGCGAAGATGTCGATGGTCCAGGCGAAGACCGCGCTCCCGGTGCCCGGTACGTGGAATCCCACGATCCCGGAGAGGAGCAGATCGACCGTGCCGATCGTGATGACGATGAAGCCCCAGAAGATGAACGCGTGCGCGAGTCCGCGGACGTAGTACGGGCGCTTGAGGAGCTTGCGCTGGCCGAGGTACACGACGAGCTCGTCCCGCACGCGGCGCCAGGGATGATCGACGCGCGCCTCGTCGTGTCCGAGGCGCCTGAAGC
>DATBKH010000050.1:0-19635 GCA_036555955.1 Candidatus Limnocylindria bacterium
ACGGACAGACCGGCCTCTCGGTCGCGTTCGACCTGCCGACGCAGATGGGCTACGACGCCGACGACGAGCGGGTCGCCGGCGAGGTGGGCAAGGTCGGCGTGTCGATCAGCTCGCTCGAGGATTTCGCCCGGCTCCTCGAGGGCATCCCGCTCGCGGACGTGACGACCTCGATGACGATCAACGCGACGGCGCCGATCCTGCTCGCGATGTACGTCGCGATCGCGAAACGGCAGCAGGTCCCGACCGAACGGATCGGCGGCACGACGCAGAACGACATCCTGAAGGAGTACATCGCGCGCGGCACGTACATCTTCCCGCCGCGCCCGTCGATGCGGCTCGCGACCGACCTCACCGAGTACGCGGCCGCCGAGCTCCCGCGATGGAACCCCATCTCGATCAGCGGCTACCACATCCGCGAGGCCGGGGCCGATGCCGTGCAGGAGCTCGCGTTCACGTTCTCCGACGCGATCGCGTACGTGGACGCCGCCGTCGCGCGCAAGCTCGACGTCGACCGGTTCGCGCCGCAGATCTCGTTCTTCTTCGCGGCGCACTCGACCCTCCTCGAGGAGGTCGCGAAGTTCCGCGCGGCGCGCCGCGTGTGGGCCGCCATCATGCGCGATCGCTACGGGGCGAAGGATCCGGCCTCGCTGGCGCTCCGCTTCCACACGCAGACGATGGGATCGACGCTGACGGCGCAGCAGCCGCAGAACAACATCGTCCGCACCGCGATCGAGGCGCTCGCGGCAGTCCTCGGCGGGACCCAGTCGCTGCACACGAACGCCTATGACGAAGCGCTCGGCCTGCCGACGGAGGAGTCCGTCCGCATCGCGCTGCGGACGCAGCAGATCATCGCGGAAGAGTCGGGCGTGGCCGAGACGATCGACCCGCTCGGCGGCGCGTACGCGATCGAGGCGCTCACCGCCGACATCGAGAAGCGCACGCTCGCGGAGATCGCGAAGCTGGACGAGCTCGGCGGCGCGCTCCAGGGGATCGAGCGCGGTTATCAGCAGCGGGCGATCGAGGACTCCGCGTACGACCAGCAGCGCGCGGTCGAAGACGGGACGCGGGTGATCGTCGGCGTCAACGCCTATCGCGCCGAAGGCGACGAGCCCGAGGTGCCCATCACCCGCGTGGACCCGGCCGTCGTGAGCCGGCAGCGTGAGCGTTTGGCGGAGCTGCGTCGCCGCCGCGACGCGGGACGCGCGGACAAGGCACGAAAGGAGCTCATCGCCGGCGCGCACGGGACCGCGAACCTCGTGCCGCTCATACTCGCGGCGGTCGAAGCGGACGTGACCCTCGGCGAGATCTGCGACGACCTGCGCGGTGTGTTCGGCACCTACGAGCCGCCTCGCGCATGAGGCTCGGCCCGCTGCATCACGTCGCGATCGCCGTCCCGCGGATCGAAGATGCCGTCCCGTTCTTCGCCGAAACGCTTGGTCTCGCGCCCGAGCCGATTCGGGAGATCCACGAGCAGAACGTGCGCGTCATGTTCCTCGGCGACGGACGGCAGCGCCTCGAGCTGATCGAGCCTCTGGACACGGCGTCCGGCGTGGCGAAGTTCGTCGCCGAGCGCGGACGGCCAACGCTCCATCACGTGTGCTACGTCGTCGACGATCTCGCCGCGACGCTGGCGAGTCTCGAGCGCGAAGGCGTCGAGCTCGTGGACCGCGCGCCGCGTCGCGGCGCCGAAGGGATGGTGGCGTTCGTACATCCGCGCGCGTCCGGGGGCGTGCTCATCGAGCTCATCGACCGCGGCAGCCTTCGCGATTCCATACCATGACACGCGTGCGACCGCGCATCGCCCTCACGCTCTCGCGTCGGTCCGCGCTGCAGGAGGCTTCGCACCAGCGCTACCGCGACGCGCTCCATGCGGCCGGTGCGGACGTCGTCGCGCTCCACCCGGGTGACGCGATCCCAGGGGAGATCGACGGCGTCTGCCTCTCCGGCGGAGGCGACATCGAGTCGGCGCGCTACGGCGCGGAGGACCTCGCCTGCGCCGACGTGGACAGCGAGCGGGACGCGCTCGAGCTCGATCTCGCGCGCGCGGCCATCGAGCGCGATCTGCCGGTGCTCGGGATCTGCCGTGGCTTCCAGGTGCTGAACGTCGCGCGGGGTGGGACGCTCATCCAGGACGTGCCGGGGCACCGGCCGGAGGAGCGCGAAGGACTCGTCGCGCACAGCGGTGTGAGCGTGAAGCAGGGCACGCGACTCGCTCGGGCGATCGGCGGCGCGACCCTGACGGTGAACTCGCGCCATCACCAGGCGGTGACGAAGGACACGCTCGGCTCGGGGCTGGTCCCCACGGTCGAGATCGACGGACTCGTCGAGGCGTTCGAGCTATCCGACCGGCGATGGGTCGTCGGGGTGCAGTGGCATCCTGAGCGCGTGGCCGAGGTCTCGCCCGAAGCGCGCAAGATCTTCGACGCTTTCGTCGACGAGGCGGCGCGCACCACCAGCGCCGCGCGGTGACCGTTTCGACCGGGCCGACCGCCCCGGTCGAGGAGCAGCGGGTCGCCGTCGCCACACCGCTCCGCCTCGCGCTCCTGCACGGACGTGACGACGCTTCGGGCCGTCTGCTGATGCACGCGGGTCTGGCGTCGGCCGGGGAGATCGTCGTGCGGATCCGCGCCCTCGAGGGCGGATCGCTCGTCGATGCCGCGCAGGCGTTGCGTGACGCGCGGCCCGACGTGGTCTTCGTGCACGGGGCCTCGGCGGATGAGCGCGCTCTCGCCGACCTCCTCGAGGCCCTTCGCCTCGGATGCGGTCCCCAGCGGCCGGCCCCACGCGTCGTCGCCATCGCGGAGTCAGGCCTCGTCGCCGCGCTCGAGCGCCATGCGTCTCCGTTCGAGTTCTCTGCGTTCGCGTCCGCGACCGAGCTGGTCGGTATGGTGCGCGATCAGCGGCGAGCGAGCGGTGACGTCATGCGCGACACGCTCATCGAGGACGCGGCTCGCGCGCTGTGCGCGACGACCGGCGCGCCGGCCCTCGCGGTCGACGTCTCGGACCGATCGACGTCGCTCGTCCTCGCTCGACCGGATGGCCCGACCGATGCCGTCCATGTCGCGTCGCTCGGCATCGGGTCGGCCGCGGATCGCGTCGCCGCGAGCGCGGGCCTCGACAACGTGCGGCGCTGGCTCCCGTGGGGTATCGACGCTCCCGCGCTCCTCGAGCGGATCTGGAATCGCGCGCGCGGTGGCGGCGATGCCGGCGCGTTGCTCCTCGACATGGCGATCGCGCGCGAGGCGATCGCGCACGCGCTCCGCGCCGGCGGCGAAGCCGGCGCCGATGTGGAGGCGATGCGCGCGGCGACCGCGATCCTCGTGACCGGGAAGGTCGCGGCATTCGCGCGCCCGGCGGAGACGCTGCTGGCGCTCGTCGACGGCCTGCAGCCGACGTCGGTCACGACGGTCTATCGCGAGCCCGACGAAGGCGGCGCGGCGCGCATCGCGATGGTCGTGCCGCTCGTCTCGCGGCGTCCGACGAAGGTCCGGCTCGTGCGCGCCGGCGGGCGGACCGACGAGAAGGTCGCTCCGGGTACGTTGCGTCTGGTGCCGGACAACGGAGACGTCAGCGCGACCGCGACGGGCGGCGGCGCGCGCGGGCACGGCCGCACCGGGATGCTCGGGATCCTCATCGACGCGCGCGGCCGTCCGCTCGAGCTGCCGGAGCGCGACGGCGACCGCATTCCGACGGTCGCCCGCTGGCACGCGGCGCTCGGCCTCGGCGGCCAGGCGTGAGCTGGCGTTCGGGCCGCTGGACCGCGGAGCATGCCCTTCCGATCGGGGTCTCGAAGCGGGCCGGCGTCGGCGATCTCGTGCGCGCGGGCGACATCGTCGCCGCCGGCGCGACCCTCGCGAGCCCGACGCGTCTTGCGGGGGCGCGAAAGCTCGGCCTGCCCCCGAGCGATCTCGAGCGGCAGCTCCGGGTCGCGGTCGGCGGCGACGTCCGCCAGAAGGCGGTGCTCGCTCGCGTCGGCCGGCGCTTCGCACGCACGCTGAAGGCGCCCTTCGAAGGACGCGTGCTCCACGTGACGATGGACGGCGACGTCTACCTCGCGCCGATCGTCGACCGTTGGGTGGTGCGAGCGACGCTCGACGGCGCGGTCGTCCGGTCCGACGACGGCGTGGTCGAGATCGAAGGTGACGCCTGGTGCCTTCAGGGCGTGGCCGCGTACGGTCCCGACGCGATCGGGCAGCTCATGATCGGGATCGACGGGCCGAACGGAGAGGTGTCGCCGTCACGTCTGGACGTTCGTCTCGCTCGCCGCATCATCCTCGCGGGGGCGCGGGTTTCCGCGGAGGTGATCACGCGCGCCCACGCGTGCGGCGTGGCGGCGCTCGTCGCGGGCGGCGCGCCGCCGGCGGGCCTGCGCGTCGTCTACGGCGACGCGATCACCGCGACGAGCTGGGCCACGCGCGAGGACCGCCCGACGGTGCTCTGCCTCGGCGGCTTCGGCGCGCATCCGCTTCCGGCGGACGTATACACGCGCTTCGCCGAGCTCGGAGCGGCACGGGCCGCGATCCACACGGCGACCGCGCGCCTATTCGCGTTCGCTTCGGCGAACGGGGCCGCGGCCGCCTCCGCATCGCCCGGTTCCGAGGATGAAGCGTCGAGCGACCCGAGCGAGGACGAGCTCGTCGACCTCACCTCCGCCGACGAGCGCTAGCCTCCGCAACGTGGCACGACGACGGCGGCGCCGCGAACGGCGCGACGCGACCGAGCACCGCGCGACGGTGGCCCCGGAGCGGCGCGAGAAGCGGGCCGTGGAGAAGCGGCGCGAAAGCTTCGAGAACGAGCAGCGGACGCTGCGGCGGCGGCGCAACGTCGTCGCAGCGCTGCTGGTGCTGCCCCTGCTCGGGATCACCGCGTGCGGCGCGGGGTTCCTGCCGCTGTGCGGCGTGCCGACGGAGTGGTGGCTCGCGATCGCCGCCGCGATGTTCGGCTCGTATCTGGGCATCACGATCCGGCTGTACCTCGAGCGGCGCCGTTTCCTGCGCGGGGCGGCAAGTGGCTGAGCGCGCACCTGATCTTCTCTCGATCGATCTCGTGAGCCATTCGTCCGTGCACACCGAGCGGCTCGGGGAGCGCCTCGGGCGTGCCGCACGGCCGAACGACGTGTTCGCGCTGTCGGGCGAGCTCGGGACCGGAAAGACCGTGCTCGCGCGCGGCGTGGCCATCGGACTCGGCATCGATCCGTCCGACATCTCCAGCCCGACCTTCATCATCCTGCGGGAGCACGGCGGGGGACGGCTGCCGCTCTTTCACATCGACCTCTACCGGCTCGAGGGCGTGGACCTCGCGAACACGGGATGGGAGGAGTGCCTCGACGCAGGCGGCGTCACGGTCATCGAGTGGCCCGATCGTGCCGGAGCGCTCCTCCCCGACGACCGCCTCGAGGTGCGGCTCGAGCACATCGCCGACACGAAGCGGCGCATCGTCGTCGCCGCGACCGGTCCGCGTTCGATGCGTCTCGTCGAGGAGCTGCGGGCGAGTGTTGTTAGCGCTTGACACGTCGACCGAGTGGGCCTCGGTCGCGCTGTTCGACGGTCGCGACGTGCTCGCCGAGGAAACGTGGCGACCGGGGCGTCGCCACGGCGACGAGCTCTTCCCGGCGATCGAACGCATCCTGCTCTCGACACGCGTCCTGCTCTCGTCGGTCGATCGCGTCGCGGTCGCCGTGGGTCCAGGGTCGTTCACCGGGCTCCGCGTCGCGATCGCCGCCGGGCAGGGGATCGCACGCGGCAACGGCGCGTCGCTGATCGGGATCTCCACGCTGGACGTGCTCGCATACCCGCACGCGCCTTCGAAGCAGCGGACGTGTCCGCTCCTTCGCGCCGGCCGGGACCTCTACTACGCGGCCTTCTATCAGGAGCGGAACCGCAAGTGGATGCGACGGTCGCCCTTCATCGTCGCGTCGCTCGCGGAGATCTGCCGGCAGATCGGGACGCACACGCTGTTCGTGGGCGAGCTCGACGACGAAACGGAATCGGCGCTGCGTGACCTCATCGGGCCAAAGGCGCTCTTCGCCTCGCCCGCGTCGCGCATGCGGCGCGCGGGCTTCCTCGCCGAGCTCGGCTGGCGCGAGCTCGAGACGCGCAGCCAGGTGCGCATCAACGAGATCGAGCCTCTGTACGTCCGGCAGCCGTCGATCCGCGGATCCTTCCAGCAGCCGTTCGCCCCGCCGCCGCCGGACGAGCGCGCGCTCGGTCTGCCGAAGCGTTCGTGAGTTAGTTTCAGAGAGATGGTCGCGACCTTCCCGATCCACATCGAGGACATGACGCTGGACGACATCGAGGGCGTCCAGGACGTCGAGCGCGCGTCGTTTCCGGTGCCGTGGCCGGCGAACGCTTTTCGCCACGAGCTCACCCAGAACAAGAACGCGCGATACCTCGTCGCCCGCGAAGGCGGACGGATCGTCGGGTACGCGGGACTCTGGCTCATGGTCGACGAGGCGCACATCACGACGTTCGCCGTGCATCCCGATCACCGCCGCAGGCGCATCGGGGAGCGTCTCCTCGTGCGGATCTTCGAGCTGGCCGCCGCGCTGAACGCGGAGTGGCTCACGCTCGAGGTACGTGCGTCCAACCTCGGCGCACAGAAGCTGTACGAGAAGTACGGCTTCCGTCGCGCGGGCGTGCGGCGCCGCTACTACTCGGACAACAACGAGGACGCGCTCATCATGTGGACGGAGCGTCTTCGCGACCGAGCCGTCCGCGAGCGTCTCGCGAAGCTGAAGGCCGCGCTGGAGAACGCGAGCTGAGGATCCTCGCGATCGAGACGTCGTGCGACGAGACCGGCGTCGCGATCGTCGAGGACGGGCGCCGCATCCGCGCGAACGTCGTCGCCTCGCAGCTCGTTCATCAGGACACCGGCGGCATAGTCCCCGAGGTCGCCGCGCGCGAGCACCTTCGCGCCCTCGACGTGATCACGGAGAAGGCGCTGCGCGACGCCGGCCGGCAGCTCTCCGAGATCGATGCCATCGCGGCCACTGTGGGCCCGGGGCTCATCGGCTGCCTTCTCGTCGGCGCGAATTACGCGCGCGGGCTCGCGCTGGCCGCGGCGCTGCCGTTCGTGGGAGTCAATCACCTCGAGGGCCACGTGTACGCCAACTGGCTGTACGAGACGGAGGACGTCCCGCCGGAGCCGGAGCTGCCCGCGGTGGTGCTCGTCGTGAGCGGAGCGCACAGCGATCTCGTGCTCATGGAGGCGCACCGCCGGTTCCGGCCGCTCGGCCGCACGATCGACGACGCCGCCGGCGAGGCCTTCGACAAGGTCGCGCGGCTGCTGCGCCTCGGCTTCCCCGGCGGGCCGTTCATCGAGCGCGCGGCGAAGGAAGGCAATCCCGACGCCTTCGCGCTTCCGCGCGCGCTGCCCGCCGATCGCTTCGACTTCTCCTTCAGCGGGCTGAAGACCGCCGTGCTGCGTTTGGTGCGCGAGCTCGAGAAGAAGGGCGACGTCCCGGTCCCCGACGTCGCCGCGTCGTTCCAGAAGGCGATCACGACGATGCTAGCGGAGAAGACCGCACGCGCCGCGGCCGAGCACGCCGTCGAGACGGTGCTGCTCGGCGGAGGCGTCGCGGCGAATCTCCCGCTCCGCGAGGAGATCGCGCGTCGCATCGGCCATCCGCTCCGCGTGCCGCGTCCCGGCCTCTGCACCGACAACGGCGCGATGATCGGCGCGGCGGCGTTCTTCGCGCTGCGCCATCGCGGCACCGAGATACCGGTCGCCGTGCGCAGCGACATGAAGCTCGCTTGAGATGACGAAGGAGGAGCTCGGCGCCGCCCTCGCGGAGGCGCAGACGCGCGCGAAGGCGGACGGCTCGGGCAATGACGTCCCGGATCTGGTGCTGCGCATCCTCACCGCCGCGAGCGACACCGACACGGTGCGGAACGCGCTGAAGGACGTGAAGGCCGGGCGGGCGCTCTTGCGTTTCACCGACATCGGGCGCGCCATCGAGTTTCAGGCGGGCGCGGGTGAGCTCCACGCGGAGGTGGCCGACGTGAAGGGACGCGGTCCGAAGGTGGACGCCACCAGCGCGACGTGGCTCGGACTGCTCGGTGGGACGTTGAAGCCGTGGCTCGCGTTCACCCGCGGCATGGTGATCTGCCGCGCGGGCCTGACGGAGCTGCGCTGGTTGCAGCAGGTCGCGGAGCGGCTTCAGAAGGCGTACGCCGAGTGACACCCGGAATAGAGTCTTCGCGATGAGCGCGCTGCAGGCCCCGCGTCCGGGGCCGGATGACACGAAGACCGACGACGAGCAGAAGAAGGTCCACCGCACCGCGACGAAAACGCGGACCCCGCTCGAAGCGAAACGCGAAGGGCCGACCCTCGATGTCGTGAAGGCCGACGACCGCGTGAAGGTGTTCATCCGTTCGGCGAACCAGCAGACCGGCGCGATCGGGTACACCGAGCACGGTGAGCGGCACGCGAACACGTCGGCCGACGGCGCCCGCTTCATCCTGAAGTCGCTCGGTCACGACGCGCGGCGCTGCGAGGTGGCCGCCGTGGCCGCCTACCTCCACGACATGGGCAACGTCGTGACCCGCGAGAAGCACGCGCAGACCGGCGCCCTGCTCGCGAAGGACATCCTCCTCGAGCTCGGGTTCTCGCTGGACGAGGTCGCGACGATGATGGGCGCGATCGCGAATCACGAGGAGGACGAAGGCGGCCTGCCCGTGAGCGCGGTGTCCGCCGCCGTGATCATCGCGGACAAGAGCGACGTGCATCGCAGCCGGGTGCGAAATCCGAAGTCGACGTCGTTCGACATCCACGACCGCGTCAACTACGCCGTCACCGCATCCGAGATCAAGGTCAGCCGGAAAGAGAAGCTCATCACGCTCGAGCTGGCGGTCGACACCGAGGTGTCGCCGATCATGGAGTACTTCGAGATCTTCCTGCCGCGCATGATGCTGTCGCGCCGCGCCGCCGAGTTCCTCCACTGCAACTTCGCCCTCGTCATCAACAACACCCGCCTGCTCTGATCAAGCGGCTCGTCCTCTCGGCTCGCCTCCATCACGAGCAGCCCATCCGGTTGTTTGGCTAAACTCGCCTCCTCACGTTTCGGGAGGATCCGCAGATGCCCACGATCCGTACCCGCCGGCCTTCACGCGTCCGCAACGCGATCGCCGCCGGTGGCGTCGTCCTGCGTCAACGCGATGGCGCGCGCGAAGTCGTCCTGACCGGTCGCCACGCCGACGGGACGTGGGTGTTCCCGAAGGGCACGCCCGACAAGGGTGAGGAGATCGAGGAGACCGCGCTGCGCGAGGTGGAAGAGGAGACCGGTCTCAAGGTCCGCATCCTTCGCGACATCGGCACGACCGACTACTGGTTCGCCGCGCCGGGCGAGCGCGTGCACAAGTTCGTGCACTTCTTCCTGATGGAGCCGACCGGCGGCGACACCTCGGCGCACGATCAGGAGTACGACGAGGTGCGCTGGGTCTCCGCCGACGAAGCGCGGCGGCTCCTCTCGTTCGACACGTACCGCGACATCCTCGACAGAGCGCTGCGAGCGGCGAGCGAGGCGGCATGACGGCTGCCGAGGCGCCGGCCCTGCGCCGCACGCCGCTCTACGAAGAGCACGTCGCTCTCGGCGCGAAGATGGTCCCGTTCGCGGGCTACGAGATGCCGATCCAGTACGAGGGCATCGTCGCCGAACACCGCATGGTCCGGTCGAGCGCCGGCCTCTTCGACCTCTCGCACATGGGCGAGTTCGTGCTGCAGGGCCGCGGCGCCGGAGCGCTCGCGGACCGGCTCGTCTCGAGCGACATCGCGGGCCTCGCGGTGGGTCAGGCGCGGTACGGGCTCCTCACGAACGAGCGGGGGACCATCGTCGACGACGTGATCGTCTACCGGACGGCCGAGGCCGAGTACCTCGTCGTCGTGAACGCGGCGAACATCGCGAAGGATCGCGCGCACGTGCTGAAGCACCTCGCGCCCGACGTCGTGTTCGACGATCGCTCGACGGAGACCGCTCTCGTCGCGATCCAGGGCCCGCACGCCGCGGCGCTCCTCGCCGCCAGGGCGAGCGCGAACGTCCGGGATCTCCCCGCGTTCGGCGTCGCTCGCGCGGACGTCGCGGGGCGGCCGGCGACCGTCGCGCGAACGGGCTACACCGGCGAGGACGGGTTCGAGGTCTTCGTCCCGAACGCCGGCGCGGCGGCGGTATGGCGATCGCTCCTCGATGCCGGCCCCGCCGAGGTCAGGCCGATCGGCCTGGGCGCGCGCGACACGCTGCGGCTCGAGGCGCGCTTCTCGCTGTACGGCAACGACATCGACGAGACGACAGACCCGATCGAAGCGGGCCTCGGGTGGACGTGCAAGCTCGACAAAGACTTCATCGGTCGCGACGCCATCGCCGCGAAGAAGGAGGCCGGCCCGACGAGGCGTCTCGCCGGCCTCGTCGTGAATGGCGGCGTCGCGCGTCACGGCCACGAGGTGACGTCACGCGGCGAGGCCGTCGGCGTGGTCACGAGCGGGACGTACGGCCCGACCGTCGAGAAGAACATCGCTCTCGCTTACGTCCCGGCGGCGCTTTCGAAGGTCGGGACCGAGCTCGGCGTGCGCATTCGCGGCAAGGACGTTCCGGCTACGGTAGTGAAGACGCCGTTCTACAGCCGGGCCAGGAAGTGACCCCGGCACGTATGACGGTGTCGCGAAGCGACACCTCATATAGGAGGGCGCAGTGAGCACCGTTCCCAACGATCTCAAGTACTCCAAGGAGCACGAGTGGATCCGCTCCGACGGCGACGTCGCGACGATCGGGATCACGCACTTCGCGCAGGAGCAGCTCGGCGACGTCGTGTTCGTGGAGCTTCCCGAAAAGGGAACCACCGTGCGCCAGTACTCGAGCCTCGGGGTCGTGGAATCGGTGAAGGCCGCGTCCGACATCTACGCGCCGATCTCCGGCGAGGTCGTCGAGCGCAACGTGAAGGTGATCGAGAAGCCGGAGCTCGTGAACACCGCGCCGTACGGCGACGGGTGGATGATCCGCGTGCGGATCGCCGACAAGGGCGAGCTGTCCAAGCTGCTCTCTCCGGCCGACTACCGCGCGCACATCGGCGAGACCGCCGGCGCGGGCGGAGACTGAACACAAGATGACCCGAGCGACGAGCGTTGTGCTGCGCACTCAGGGGCCCCTCCCCCTGTCCGCGAGGAGCGAGGCCACCAGCCTCGACCGCGTCTCCTCGGCGAAGCCGAGAGATTGAACAAGAACCCCTACTCGCCGCACATCGACGCCGATCGGGCGTCGATGCTCGAACGGATCGGCGTCCGCAGCGTCGACGAGCTCTTCAAGGCCATCCCGTCGGACGCGCGCGCTCCGCGTCTGGGCATCGGTGCGGGGATGTCGGAGCAGGAGGTGCAGGCGCATCTCGAGAAGCTCGCCGCGCTGAACAAGACCGCCGGCTCCGGACCGTTCTTTATCGGCGGACCGATCCAACGGCGTTACATCCCGGCGGCCGTGCCCGTGCTCGCGTTGCGCGGCGACTTCCTCACCGCGTACACGCCGTATCAGCCCGAGGTGAGCCAGGGCACGCTGCAAGCGGTCTTCGAATACCAGTCGCTCATGGCCGAGCTGCTCGCCATGGACGTCGTGAACTCCTCCATGTACGACGGCGGCTCGGCGATGGCCGAGGCCGCGCTCATGGCCGTGCGTCTGACCGGACGCAAGAAGGTCGTCGTCTCGTCGGATGTCGATTTCACGTTCCGTCGAACGCTGCGCACGTACGCCCGCGGCGCGGAGCTCGAGATCGTCGAAGTCACGACCGCGCAGCTGGCGTCGTCGGCCGACGGCGCGGCCTGCCTCGTCGTGCAGCACCCCGACGCCTTCGGCACGCTCGTCGACGTGAAGGCGATCGCCGACGCGGCCCACGCGGCGGGCGCGCTTTGCGTGCAGGTCACCGAGCCGCACGCGGCGGCGCTGCTCGAGCCGCCGGGGGCGCTCGGCGCCGACATCGCGGTGGGCGAGGGTCAGCCGCTCGGGATACCGATGTCCTACGGCGGGCCGCACCTCGGCATCTTCGCGTGCCGCGAGGCGCTCGTCCGGCAGATGCCGGGCCGCATCGCGGGGCAGACGGTCGACGCCGATGGCGTTCGCGGCTTCGTGAACACGCTGCAAACGCGCGAGCAGCACATCCGGCGCGAGAAAGCGACGAGCAACATCTGCACGAACGAGGCGCTCGCGGCGATCCACGCCGCCGTGTACCTGGCGCTGCTCGGACCCGAGGGCCTCCGCGCGGCCGCTCGCGCCGGCGTCGCCCGCGCGCACGCGCTCGCGAACCGGATCGCCGCGCTGCCCGCGTGCCGCGTCGCCAACGACGGACCGTTCTTCGACCGATTCACGCTGCGTACCGAGATCGGCGGATGGGACCTTCGTCTTGCGCTCCTCGAGCGCGGCATACAGGTCGAGGCGACCGCCTCCCACTACTCCGTCCGGGCGCAGCCCGGCGCAGCAGGACGGCCGGGCGCGGAACGCACGACCACCCATGTCGACGGCAAGCGGCGCGGGCGCGACGACCTGATCCTCCAATGCACCGAGATGACGACGGACGCGGACGCCGACGCGCTCGTCGATGCCGTCGCCGAGATCACCGGCTCGCGGCAGACGGTGGCCGCACGATGACCGTGGTGAAGCGGCAGCCGATGCCCGACGCCGGCGCCACCGACGTTAAAGCGCTCGAGCCGCTGCTCATCGAGCTCGCGCGACCCGGACGTGGCGGCCGGCACGTTCGCGCCGAGACGACTGCCGACATCCCCGCGCGGTTCCAGCGGAAGGCGCCGCTCGGGCTTCCCGAGATGACCGAGCCGCAGGTCGTTCGCCACTACACGCATCTCGCCGAGCTCAACTACTCCGTCGATGGCGGCATGTACCCGCTGGGCTCGTGCACGATGAAGTACAACCCGAAGGTCAACGACCGGGCCGCCGCCCTCTTCGCCGATCTGCACCCGCGGCAGTCATACCGCACGACGCAGGGCGTGCTCGCGCTCGCCTACGAGCTCGAGCAGATGCTCGTGAAGATCACGGGCATGGACTTCGTCACGCTGCAGCCGGCGGCCGGCGCGCAATCCGAGTTCACCGCGCTGCTCATGTTCAAGGCGTATCACGCGAAGAAGGGCGAGGCGAAGCAGCGCCGGCGGATCATCGTTCCCGATTCGGCGCACGGGACGAATCCCGCGTCCGCCGCGATGTGCGGGTACCAGGTGACGACCGTGAAGAGCGACGCGCGCGGAAACGTCGACATCGAGGCGTTGAAGGCCGTCCTCGGCCCGGATGTCGCCGGCTTCATGCTCACGAATCCCAACACGCTCGGTCTTTTCGAGGAGCGCGTGCGCGAGGTCTGCGCGGCCGTGCACGAGGCGGGGGGTCTCGTGTACGGCGACGGCGCGAACATGAACGCGCTCCTCGGCGTGGCGCGACCGGGTGACCTCGGCTTCGATTGCGTGCACATCAACGTCCACAAGACGTTCTCGACGCCGCATGGAGCGGGTGGCCCCGGCGCCGGGCCGCTGTGCGTGAAGAAGCACCTGCGTCCCTTCCTGCCGAAGCCGTGGATCGTTCGCGACCCCGACGGGACCTACCACTACGACACGGCGCGCGAAGATCGCGAGCCCGAGTCGGTCGGCGACTCGATCGGCTCGGTGAAGCAGCGGCTCGGGAACTTCGGCGTGCTCGCGCGCGCCTACACCTACATGAAGACCCTGGGCGAGGACGGCCTGGCCGAGACCGGACGCGACGCCGTGCTCGCCGCCAACTACCTGCTCGCGCTGGTGCGCGACAAGTACGAGATCGCGTACGACCGCACACCGATGCACGAGTTCGTGATCTCGGCGGCGAAGCAGAAGAAACAGGGCGCGACCGCTCTCGACATCGGCAAGGCGCTGCTCGACGAGGGCTTCCACTCGCCGACCGTCTACTTCCCGCTCATCGTTCCCGAGGCGCTCATGATCGAGCCGACCGAGACCGAGCCGAAGGAGACCCTCGACGCGTTCGCGGCAGCGCTCAACGGCATCGCCGATCGTGTCGCGACCGACCCATCGTCGGTGCACGACGCGCCGAAGAACACCCCTCTGCGCCGGCTCGACGAGGTGACCGCCGCGCGAAGTCCGAAGCTCAAGTGGCAGCGACCGGCCTAGTCCGCGCATCGGTCCGGGTCGCGATGGTCTGGCCCGACGTCGCCCTGGTGCGACGTGACCTGGTCGATCTCCGGGCGTCGCCCTCGACCGACTCCGAGCTCGTCGATCAGGCGCACTACGGCGAGAACGTAGCGGTGCTCGGGGAGGGCGCGGACTGGCGATACGTGCAAGGTTCCGATCAGTACTTCGGCTGGGTCCGGCTCGAGGACCTCGCCGTGCTGACCGGCTCGCCCGAACGCCACGTCGTCGCGGTGCTCCTCGCCGACGTGCGTGATGCGCCGCGCGCCGATGCGAGCGTGATCGCTCGCCTTCCCGCGGGCACGAACGTCCCCGCGCTGGTCGCGACGATGGCGCACCCGGACGGTACGACCGAACCGGCGCCGTTCGATCATCCCGCCGGCTGGCGTAAGACCAACCTCGGACCAGGCTGGCGCACCGGGTACGTCGCCCTGTCCGACCTCGCCGACGTTCGCGCGCTCCCGCACCGGTATCCGACGGCCGCCGACTACCTGAAAACGGCCGAAGCGTTCATAGGTGTTCCGTACCTCTGGGGTGGTACTACGGCGCATGGCCTGGACTGCTCTGGGCTCGTGCAGCAGGTGTACCGTTTGAACGGGGTGGCCCTGCCGCGGGACGCGGATCAGCAGGCCGTGCTCGGCCGACGGGTGGAAGAGGCGCGAGCGGGTGACCTCATGTTCTTCGGGACGGACGCCGTCACTCACGTCGCCCTGGCGACGGGACCCGACGAGTTCATCCACGCGCCGATGAAGGGTGGCGTCGTCGAGCGAGGCCGCCTCGGCCCGGAGCGGAAGCTCCGCGGGATCCGCCGGTACCTTCCGGACGAGCGATGAAGACGTCTGGAAAGCGCGACGCCGCCGGAGGGGAAGAGCGGACCGACCGCGAGCTGGTGTACGCGGCGCGCGACGGCGAGATGCCCGCGTTCGACGCGCTCTTCTACCGCTACCGCGATGGCATCTTCCGGTTGGGACTCGCGATCACGAAGGATCCATCAGCCGCGGAAGAGATCGTCGTCGACACGTTCGCGCGCGCGCACCGCGCGCTCGCTCGTCTCGAGCCCGACGATTCGCTGCGGCCGTGGCTCTACCGGGTCGCGGTCAACCTCTCGTACAACCGTCGCCCGCGCAAGAACGTGGTGCTGTCTTCGCTCGACGACGCGGCCGACGAGGCGCTCGCGAACGAAGAGGGCTCTCCCTCGAGCGTCGCGGAGCAGGCGGAGCTCCGCCGCCTGGTCCTCGCGGCCGTCGAAGAGCTCGGTCCCAAGCATCGCCTCGTCGTAGTGCTCCACTACCTGAACGGCCTGAACCTCACCGAGATCGCTGAGGTCGTCGAGTGCCCCGTGGGAACGGTGAAATCGCGCCTGCACTACGCCCTGCGGCGGCTCCGAACGCATCTTGCGGCACACCCCGAGCTCGGTATCGAACCGAGTCGGCCGCTCCTCGCTACTGGACTTCGGGCACCCAAGCCGATACCGGCCCCGGTGCCGATAGAGGGCGAATGAGATTCCTCGAGCGCAGCTGCGATCGTCGAGAGGCCGCGTACCTCGCGGGAAGCGGGCGTCTCAGCATCGGCGAGCGCATCGACATCGAGCGGCACGCGATCGGATGCTCCGATTGCGCGGACGCGCTCCGCAATGCGCGGCCGGTCGACGTCGCGCTGCGGACGGCCTTCGCTCCGCTGCGCGAGCGTCGCACGATCGTCGCGCCCGGCCGCGTGCGCATGGCGGTCGGATACCGACGACCCGCCGCGACGGGATGGCTTCGCATGCCGCGGATCTTCGGTCGGCTCGCGGAAGTCTCGGTCATGGTCGGCGTGACCATGTTCGCCGTCGGAAGCGCGATCGAGGCGCCGGCGCAGCAGCCCGCTCCGGCCGAGGAGCACTCGATCCTGCAGGCGTACTTCCGCGCGCAGCCGCCCTTCGACGAGATCGACTACTTCCGTTGGCTCAGACTCGTGAAGCCCGATGGAACTACCGAGACCGACGCGACTCGCCTCCCGGTCGGCGGGAAGTTCGACGCCGAGCCGGCGGAGATCCTCAAGGCCCCGAGCGCTTCGCCGCGCTGACCTGACCTCGCGGCGATTCCTCGCGTTCGCGATCGTCTTCGTCGCGCTCGCCTCCGCGTGCGCCACGCCGCCACCCGCCCGGCGCGATGTCGTGGTGGGGCTCGTCGGCGAGCCGCGAACGGTGTTCGACGACGATCCATCCGCGCGCTTCGTCGCGGCCGCGGTGACCGAGACGCTCGTCCGCCGTGACGCCCACGACGAGCTCGTGCCGCGGCTCGCCGAATCCGTCCCGACCATGGAGAACGGCGGGCTCCGTCTGGTGACGGATGACGCCGACGCGCCGGACGGCCGGCTCGTCGCGACGTTCCGGCTGCGTGAGGCGAAGTGGCAGGACGGCGAGCCCATCACCGCATCGGACGTGCGCTTTGCGTGGGAGCTCGACCGGACCGCCGCGGCAGAGTCCGTCGCGCGCTGGACCGCTGAGCGGATCTCGGACGTAGAGGTGCTCGGCCTCCGCGACCTCCGCGTCCTGTACCGCAACGGCGAGCGCTGGGACGACTACGCGCTCGGCCCGCACGTGATGCCGAGCCACCGTCTCGCGCAGGCGAGCGCGCAGCAGCTCAGTGCCTACGCGCGCGAACCGGTGCACGCCGGAGCGTTCACCATCGCGGCGTGGCTCCCCGGCAGCATCACGTTGTCGGCGTTCAAGGGCTACGTCCTCGGACCGCCGAAGCTCGGACGGCTCGAGATCCACTTCTTCGCTACGCGCGCCGCCGCCTTGCAGGCTCTCCTCCGAGGGGAGATCGACGTCGCGCCGTCGCCGGTCCTCGAGGCCGATCTGGCCAAGACGCTCGATCGCTTTGCCGACGGCACGACTCTCCTCGCGCACTACGTTCCCGCCGAGGCCCTCACGGTCCTCCGATTCGGCCCCGACCCGAAGCGCTTCGGCGACCCGCGCGTGCGGAAGGCGGTCGAGCTGACCATCGACCGGCAATCGATCGTCGACGACGTCTTCGTCGGACGGGCGCGCGTCCCGCGGACGTATCTCGTCCCGCCGCAGTGGGCGGCCGCCGAGGACGTCCCGCCGGCGCGACCCGACCGCGACCGGGCGCGTGCCCTGCTCCAGGACGCCGGCTTCACAAAGGGCCAGTTCGGGATCGTCGAGCGCGGCGGCGATCGCATGACCGTCACCATCGCCGTCGCCGCGGGATCCGCGGCGCGCGCCGACGTCGCGCGGCGCGTGGCCGGAGACCTCGCGTCGATCGGCATCGCCGCCGACGTCCGCGAGCGGGCGGTGACCGACCTCGCGAACGACGTGGGCGCCGGAGCGTTCGACCTCGCCGTCACCTCGGAAGAGGCGTCGGATCCGCAGCGGGCGTCGGAGCGCTGGGTCGGGCTCGTCGACCCGTGGTTCGACGCTCTCTCGGACCTGGCGGCGCAGGCGCCGGACCGCGCGGAGAAGCGAGCGATCTACGGCGAGATGGAACGCATCTGGTCTGCTTCGCTCGCCGCCCTGCCTCTCTACCAGGAGCTGCGGGTCGACGTCGCTCCCGAAGCGCTGGGGGCCGTCCAGCCCACCCCCTCAGGATCGGCCCTTTCCTGGAACGCCTACGAATGGGTATTTGCCCCTCGCTGAACCGTCCACGGCTGGCGGCGGTACCAGCAATGGCCCAGAATCGCGCCATATCCCAAAAAACCTAGGAGAGGGAGGCGGAATCTTGACCCGAACCCGCAGCAGCATCTGGCCGCTCCTGTCGCTCCTGACGCTGGTGGCGATGGTGATCGGAGCCTGCACAGGGACCCCCGGCACCGGCCCGAACACCGGCGGCAGCGCGGATCAGGCGGACCCCAACGGCGAGCTCACTACCAACATGGGTAGCGAGCCCGACACCATCGACCCGCAGGTCGAGTCGTTCGTCAGCGAGATCGGCGTGACCATGAGGGTCTTCGAGCCCCTCATGACCGCTGACGTGAAGACCGGCAAGGTCATCCCGGCGGCCGCGAAGGACCAGCCCAAGCTCAGCGCCGACGGCAAGACCTACACCTACACGCTCCGCGACGGCCTCAAGTACTCGGACGGCAAGGCCGTGACGCCCCAGGACTTCAAGTACGGGTGGCAGCGTCTCTGCGACCCGGCCACCGCTGGGGACTACGCCTTCACCGGGTACATCGTGGCCGGCTGCGAAGACTGGAACTCGATGGACCCCAAGAAGGACGACCCGGCCAAGCTGGCCGCGGCGAAGACCGCGTTCCTGAACAACATCAAGATCAACGGGAGCGACATCTCGTTCACCCTCACGGACCCGGCGCCCTACTTCGTCGCGATCACGAGCATCTGGGTCGGCGCCCCGGCTCGCGAGGACATGGTCACCAAGGGTGGCGACAAGTGGACGGAGCCGGCGACCTTCATCGGTAACGGCCCCTTCATCCTCAGCGAGTGGAAGCACAACGAGAAGATGGTCTTCACGCGCAACACGAACTACCGCAACCCGCCCAAGCTCGCGAAGTGGACCCAGGTCATGATCAACGAAGGCGCCGTCGCCTTTGCCGCGTACCGCAACAACGAGCTCGACGTCTACGGCGTGGCTGCGGAAGACCTCCGCACGATCGACTCGGACGCCGACCTCAAGAAGCAGGTCGCGGAGGGTCCGCAGGGCTGCAGCTTCTACATGGGCTTCAACACGACGAAGGCGCCGTTCGACGACAAGAACGTGCGCGTAGCCTTCGCGAAGTCATTCGACCGCGACGCCTACATCAACGACGTCCAGAAGATCGGCAAGCCGTCGACCGCGTTCATCTCGGAGGGTCTGCCCGGCTTCGACAGCGGCGACACCTTCCAGAAGTACGACGTGACGGCCGCCAAGGCGGCGCTGGCTCAGGCGAGCCCGGCCGCGCAGGCCGCGCTCAACAGCGTGAAGCTCACGTACTCGTCTTCGGCGCGTACGAAGACGCGTCTCGAGTGGTTCCAGAGCCAGTGGAAGACGAACCTCAACATCAACGTCACGCTCGACCCGGTCGACTCGACGACGTACACCCAGATCCTGAAGAAGCCGGAGACCACGCCGCAGGCCTACTTCCTCGGCTGGTGCCCCGACTACTACGACCAGCAGGACTGGCTCACGACCGTGTTCGACTCGAAGTCGACGATCTCGCACACCGGTTGGAAGAACACCCAGTTCGACCAGCTCGTCGAGGCCGCCGACAAGGAGCCCGACACCGCCAAGCGCGACAAGATGTACCAGGACGCCTCACGCATCCTCTCGCAGGACGCGCCCGTGGCGTTCGTGTACTACGGAACCACGAAGCTCCTCGAGAAGCCTTGGGTGAAGAACTACTACATCACCGCTCTCGGCTTCGAAGTGGCGTCCTTCACCGACGTGTTCGTCACGAAGAAGAGCTAGGCACGGACATCAGCTCGCCGCTCACGCGGCGAGCGAAGAGGGTTGCAGGGAAACCTCCCTGCGATCAGAGAAGGGGGGGGCG
>DATBKH010000051.1:0-1787 GCA_036555955.1 Candidatus Limnocylindria bacterium
TCGGCGACGTGCTTCGCGCGTGGTCGGGGCTTGGCTACAACCGGCGCGCCCGCGATCTGCATCGGATCGCCCGACGGCACCCGCGTGTGCTACCGAAGTCGGTAGCGGAGCTCGACGGGCTGCCGGGCGTCGGTCCGTACACCGCCGCGGCCGTCGCCTGCTTCGCGCACGGGACGCGCACGGCCTTCGCGGACACGAACATCCGGCGGGTCCTCGGCCGCATCTTCCTGGGCCGTGCGGCGACCGACCGCGAGGCGTTGGCCCTCGACGACCGGGTGGGACCGCGGCGCGATCCCGCGCGCTGGCATCACGCGCTCATGGACCTCGGCGCGACGATCTGCGTCGCCCGGACTCCGCGTTGCGAGCGCTGCCCGGTGGTGCGGATCTGCGCGTACGACGGGACCGAGAGGCAGCGTCGCCCCACCCAGAGCCCGTTCGGACCGAGCGATCGGCGGGTGCGCGGCGCGATCATCCGCGTGCTCGCGTCGAGAGATGCGGTCACGGTCGCGGCGCTTCGCCGTGAGATCGCGGATCCGCGCGTCCCCGCGCTCGTGGGCACGCTTGCCGACGAGGGGCTCGTCGAGGTCGGCGCGCGCGGCGTGCGCCTGCCGACCGGCTAGCGGCCGCGCCCTCTAGCGCTTCACCCCCAGCGCGAGGCCATCGCCCACCGGGAGGATCGTGGAGTCGAGCGAGGGATGGTTCGCGAACTTGCGATTGAAAGCGCGGATCGCCTCGGTGTCCTCATGCGCCACCGGATTCGCGCCCGATGCGCGCCCGCTCCAGAGGACGTTGTCGACCGCGATCGTTCCGCCCGGCCGCAAGAGCGGGAGGATGCGCTCGAGGTAGCCGTCGTACTCGGACTTGAGCGCGTCGATGAAGGCGAGATCGAACGGTCCACGAAGCCGCGGCAGCTCTTCGAGACCACGCCCGTTGACCACGTCGACCTTCTGGCTCACGCCTGCCTCCTGCCAGAACCGGCGCGCGCGGTCGGTCCGCTCGCGGTCCGGGTCGATGGTCACGATGCGGCCGTCCTTCGGAAGCGCGAGCGCCATCCACAGGGCCGAATAGCCGATCGCGGTGCCGACCTCGACGATCCGCTTCGCGGCGGTCGCGCGCACGAGCACGAACAGCGCTCGCCCGACCGAGGTCGAGACGATCGGGATCGATTCCTTCCCGCCCTCCGCGTCCATCTTCGCGAAGACCGGCGAGAGCGATCCGAAGAGCGACTCGATGTATTCGAGGTCGCGGTGCGTGATCTGGTCCATGGCGTTCCGCATCAGGCGGGCGCGAGCCGGACGGTCGTGTCGAGGACCTCGGGAACGAGCATCGAATCGAGCGAGCTGCCCTTCCGGTACTTCCTGCGGTAGCCATCCGAAGTCCGCTTGACCGATCCGGCGTCCGTCGCGATGAGCGCTCGCACCGGGATGCGCTTTCCGTCCGCGACGAGCGCGCCACCGGACGCGAGAAGCTCGCGGTACCACCGTGAGGTCTTGCCGCGATATGTCCGGATGAACACGTCGTCGCCGTCCACGACGACCCAGATGGGGACGGAATGCAGGGTGCCCTTCGGCGAGCGCGTCTCGATGTCGACCTCCTTCGATCGATCGAGGAGCGCCAACGTGGCCTTCGGGAACGTCAATCCAGCTCCGGAAGCGGCGGGCCAGCGATCGCCAGCGCGTGGCGGTCCGGCGGCAGGAACGTGCGCGCCGTCTCGACGACCTGCTCCAGCGTCACCGCACGCAACGCTGCCGGATAGCGTTCGGCGTAGTCGGCGCCGAGGTCGAAGA
>DATBKH010000052.1:0-1597 GCA_036555955.1 Candidatus Limnocylindria bacterium
CGATCTACCTCCAACCTATGGGAGGGACGCAGTAGAAACGCGTGCGTCACTCATCGACCGGCACCATCGCACAATGCGCGAACGCTTGATTCGCGTATTGCCGCTCGGGTATCTTGACGCCCGCGAATCGATTGCGCTTGCGCAGGCGGGTGCCTTCTGTGCGCGCGCGAAATAGACCGAATCAGGCCGAAACGCCGAGGTCCCTCGCGATGGCATCCCCGAAGGAAGAGCGACCGGTCGCGGCGCTCCTCGTCCCCGACATCCTCGCGCTCCTGGATGAATCGCCGGGCGACGTCGCGGCGGAAACCGAGGAGCTCCACCCCGCCAATCTCGCCGACGTCGCCGAGGCGCTTCCGCGCGACCGGCTCGCGGAGCTCATGCGCGCGCTCCCCGCCGACCGCGCCGCCGACGTGCTCGAGTATCTGGATGAAGAGCTGCGATCGGAGCTGCTCGAGGCGCTGAGCCCGCGACGCGCCGCCGAGCTGATGTCGCGAATGACGCCCGACGACCGTGCCGATGCGCTCGAGGACCTCGAGGAGGATCGGGCCGACGAGATTCTCTCCGAGATCGGCGGCGAGGCGCGCGGTGAGACGGAGCGGCTCCTCGCCTACGAGCCGGACACCGCCGGCGGGCTGATGACGACCGAGATCGTGGCGGTGCCTGAAGCGTCGTCTGTGGATGCGGCGCTGGAGAACGTACGCGCCGCCGCGCGCGCGGGACGCAAGGAGGCGATGTACGCCATCTACGCGCTCGATGGCACCGGTGTTCTGCGCGGCGTGTTCTCGATACGCGAGCTGCTGGCCGCGCCGCCGGGCTCCCGTGTCACCGACATTGCGTGGCACGATGTCGTCAGCGTTCCGCCCACCGCCGATCGGGAGGAAGTCGCCCGGCTCACATCGAAGTACGACCTCGTGGCCGTGCCGGTGGTCGACGGATCCGGCCGGCTCCTCGGGGCGGTGACGGTCGACGACGTCATCGACGCGATCGTCGAGGAGCAGACGGAGGACGTTCAGCGGCTCGGCGCCGTGGAGCCTCTGGAGGCGCCATACTTTCAGGCGAGCTTCTGGAGCATCGCGCGTAAGCGCGCCGGGTGGCTGGTTCTCCTGTTCTTCGCCGAGCTACTGACGGCGACGGCAATGGCCCGTTACGAGGCGACGCTCGCCGGCGCGCTCGCGCTGGTGTTCTTCGTTCCGCTCATCATCAGCTCGGGCGGTAACTCCGGCTCGCAGTCGGCGACCCTCATTACGCGGGCGCTGGCGGTCGGGGATGTGGAGCTTCGCCATGCCTGGCGCGTTCTCACGCGCGAAGGGCTACAGGGACTGGCGCTCGGCGCCTTTCTCGGCGCGTTCGGATTCATTCGCGTGATGCTGGGTGGGGAGCCGACGTCGCTCGCGCTCGTCGTCGGGATGACCCTGCTGGCCGTCGTCGTCACCGGCACGCTCGTCGGCGCCACGCTCCCGCTCGTGTTCACCCGCTTCGGCTTCGACCCGGCGATCGCGTCATCGCCGTTCGTGGCGTCGTTCGTCGACGTCGCGGGGATCCTGATCTATTTCTCGGTCGCGACGTGGTTGTTAACCTGAGGTGCTCGAGGTGCTCG
>DATBKH010000053.1:0-2619 GCA_036555955.1 Candidatus Limnocylindria bacterium
CCGGGGGCCGACGACAACGGGACCGGCACCGCGGCGCTCCTCGAATACGCGCGCGTTCTCGCCGACGAGCGCGCGTCGCTGAAGCAGCGCGTCGTCCTCGCGTTCTTCGACGGCGAAGAGCTGTTCTTCAAGGGCAGCGCGGCCTACGTCGGCACGCTGTCGACCCCGGCGCCGTACGCCGCCGTGATCAACATCGACATGGTGGGCTTCAACCCGATCGCCGACCGGCTCGACCTCATCTGGTACACGAGCGGCTCCGCCGGGCTGCGCGACCGCGTGATCGCCGCGAACGACCGCTACCAGATCGGCGTTTCACCGCTCCAGGCGCAGGTCGCAACGAGCGGCGCGACGATCCTGGACGCTGCGCCGTTCGGTCTCGCGGGCATCCCCGCGGTCGCTCTCGTGCAGCGGTATGGAGAGAACGACGCGACCTTTCCGGGCAACAACACGTTCCACACCGAGAACGACACGCCCGACAAGATCACGAACAAACGTCTCTGGCTGAAGGCCGCCAAGCTCACGCTCGCGACCGCGCTCGAGCTCGCCCGCTAGTCGCTGACCGCCTCACCCCGCGATCGCTTGCGCACGAGATGGGTGACCCCGGCGATGCCGGCCATCGCCGTTCCGAGCCACGAGATCGCCACTCCGATGGCGACGTCCGCACGGACCGTGAGGGTCGTTTCGTCCTGCGTCACGGCCCAGCCGAGCGCCGCGGAGCAGTAGGGCATGCCCAGCGCCACGAGCAAGAACCCGACGGACGCCCACAGCCGCGCGTTCGCAAGATGCATCGCGGATCGAGGCTAGGGACGGGGCTCACGGCGCGAGGCTCAACGCGGAGTAGATCGCGCCGAGGAACCGACTTGGAACTTCCGCGAGCTTGCGCGTGTCGGTGAATCCGGCATCGGTCGCGATGCGCGACCACGTCGCGAAGCGCATCGGATAGGGGACCCACTCGTTCCCGCGATCGCTCTCGTACTCCACGACGACGAGACGGCCGCGGGCTTTGAGGTAGCCGCGGATCTGCGCGAGCACCGGGGCTTTGTCCTCGACGAAGTGCAGCGAGTTCGCCATGACGATCCCGTCCAGCTCGGCCAGATCGAGGACGCGCGTGAAGTCGGCGTGCCTCGTCCTGACCTCCGCGTGCGGCGTGGAGGACACGAACGCCGAGCGCAGCTCCGCGAGGGCCGCGCGATCGCTGTCGATCGCGTGAATGAGCCCGTGAGGACCGAGGAGGTCGGCGAGCGCGAGCGTGAACGCTCCGGTCCCCGCTCCGAGATCCGCCCAGATGCCGCCCTCGTCCTGCGCGACGCCGCCCTCGAGCAGCGCGACGTGGTCGGCGTGGTCCACGGCTAGCCGATCTGGCTCTCGGGCCAACCGTCGGTCGAGAGCGCGATCGTGACCGGACCGTCGGCCTCGAGGACGACGCGCATCGAGGCTCCGAAGCGACCCTGCTGCACCTCGACCCCGGCGCCCCGGAGAGCCCCGCAAAAGGCCTCGAACAGGCGCTTTCCCACGTCGGGAGGCGCCGCGCCGGTGAACTCCGGCCGACGGCCGTGCCGGGCGTCGGCGTACAGGGTGAACTGGGGCACCGCGAGCGCCGTGCCGCGCACGTCGCCGAGCGCCTTCCGCATCCGGCCGTCCTCTTCGAAGATCCGAAGTCCGGCGATCTTCGCCGCGAGCCGCTCGCCGTCCTCCGGCTTGTCCGCCGCTCCGACGCCGACGAGCAGCACGATTCCGTTTTTGATCTCAGCGACCTGCTCGCCACCGACGTGCACGCTCGCGCTCAGAACGCGTTGAACGATCGCGCGCGTCAGGCCGCTCCCGCGCGCCGTCCCGCGGCCGTCACTCGAGCATCCAGGGATTGTCTCCGCGTACGACCGCCTCGACCTCCGATGCGCTGAGATGGCCGGGCGTGAAGACGGTCATGTTCTTTCCGAGAGGGAGCCGCGTGATGTACGTGACGCGGCCGAAGCGGTAGCCATGCTGAAAGAGAAAGGGCGTGCCGTCGATCTCGATGCGCTGCCGATGTGCGGTCGAGGTCCCCGGCACGCCCCGAGTATGGGCCTACTTAGTTCGAGAGCGTCGGCCAGGGATCCTCGGGGAAGCTCATCTTCGTGAAGCCGCCGCGTGCGTCGGCGACGCTGCCGAAGAGCCCGAGGAGAAGCAAGGCGAGCGCGATCGCTGCCAGGATGCGTGAGCGGACCGGTTTCATGTGGCTCTCTCCAGATTGTCCGCGCCGACAGCGAACAGTATTCTCGGGCGGAGTCTAGGGACGCCGAACAATGTGGGGAACTGTCAGTTCGGTCTAGACAGGGGAGCGTCGGTGGCGAGTCTGCCGGAAGTGGTCCAAAAGCCCGCGACGTTGGGCGAGCGAGTCCGCGCCGCGCGCCGCGAGCTCGGGATGAGCCAGGCGCAGCTCGCCGGCGAGGAGCTCACGAAGGGTTTCATCAGCCAGGTCGAAGCCGGTCTCGTCCGCCCATCCCTCCGCTCGCTGCAGATCATCGCGACGCGCCTCGGCCGCAGCCTCGACTACTTCATCGGCGACGAGTCGCTCGCGGGGGCCAAGCGCCGCGCGTTCCATCGGCTGGCGGCGCAGGCGGCCATCGAGCGGCGCGACTG
>DATBKH010000054.1:0-23435 GCA_036555955.1 Candidatus Limnocylindria bacterium
CCGGCTCGAACCACTGCCCCGCCTCGATGGCGAGCAGCACGGCCGTGCTCTGGAGCCCGGCGATGGGGATCGCCGCGACGCGCAACCCGTTATCGAGACGCTTCCGGCGTACGTCCATCAGGACGCCTCGGGAACGAACCAGCCGACGCTCCGCCCTTTCTCGACGAAGATCGACTCGGCCGCGGCGCGGACGTCCTCCGCCGTGACCGAAGCGAGCCGCTCGTACCACTCGCCGAGCGAGGTCGCGGCCTCCGTCGCGAGGAGCTGCCCGAACCGGAACGCGCGCCAGGTCGTGGTGTCGGTCATGAACGCGCTCGCCGAGAGCATCTGCCGGCGCACGCGCGCGAACTCAGCGTCGTCGAGGCGATCTCGCGCGATCTTCTCGAGCTCGTCGCCGATCACGCGCTCCACACGCTCGTGCGTCGCTCCCGGACCGAGGTGCGCCTCGACGACGAAGAGATACGGATCCTTCATGAGCTGGAACGAAGCGTCGACCGCCGTCGCGAGACCGGTGTCGACGTGCGCGCGATACAGGCGCGACGAGCGCCCGGACGCGGCCTCGCCGCCGCCGGCGGTGGCGCCGCCGAGCGCGACGGCCAGCGCGGACAGCGCGGCGCTGCGCGGATCCGCGGCGCGCGGGGCCTTGTGGCCGATCTGGATGATGGGGAGCGCCCCGCCGGCGCGTCGCACGATCACGCGCTTCTCACCGAATTGCGGGGGCTCGGGTGCCTTCGGCGGCTCGATCGCGACCTCGGCGTCGAGCGGCGCGAACGCGGCCGCCGCGCGATCCAGCAGCTCGTCGGCGGGCGCGTCGCCGGCGACGATGAAGTAGGCGTTGTTCGGCGCGTAATGACGGCGGTAATGCGCGTAGAGACCGTCGCGCGTCATGAGCTTGATCTCGTCTTTGCTGCCGATGACGCCCTGCGCGTACGGATGGCGCGAGAAGGCGATGGCCTGGAGCTGTTCGCCGAGGAGGAACGAGGGATCGTTCTCGAGACCCTCGCGCTCGCTCACGATGACGTTGCGCTCGGCATCGGTCTCCTCCGAGGTGATGAGCGCGTTGCGCATGCGGTCGGCCTCGAGCTCGAGCGCGACCGGATAGCGCTCGGCCGGAACGGTCTCGAAGTAGCAGGTGACGTCCTCGCTCGTGAACGCGTTCCACATCGCGCCGTACCGCGCGAGGAGCCTGTCGAGGTCGCCCTTCGGATGCTTCGGCGTGCCCTTGAACAGCATGTGCTCGAGGAAGTGCGACATGCCGGTCGTCCCCGGGACCTCGTTCCGCCCGCCGACCTGGTACCAGACCCAGAGCGAAACGACAGGCGCGTGCCGCGCCTCGAGCGCGTGCATCACGAGCCCGTTATCGAGACGACGCGTCGCCGGGGCTTCGGTCAGCGTGGGGATGCGAAAAGTCTAGCGAGGAGACGGCAGGCCGGTCGGCTGCTATTGGCTCGAGTAGCGGTATACGTGCACGAAGACGTCGTAGTCCCAGGCGTCGGCCGGTACGGGATAGCTGTCGTGCATGTTGATCCGGAGCGTCTCGCCTTTCGCCGTGCTCAGCCAGGGCCGGGCGTTCGTCGTCAGCTCCGGCCGCCACTGCAGCGCGCGGATCACCTCGCGCGAGGCTTTGCCGCGGACGAGCACCACGAGATGGAGCTTCGAAAAGGCGGGCGCGTCGTCGGTCGCGTCGAGGGCGATGTCGCAGGAGATGACGCTCACGTCGGGATCGTTCGCGCACGTCCTCGCCGCGAGGGCGAGCGGGGTGATCTCACCGATCACCGTGATGCTGCGCGCGACCTTGAACTCCTGGACGTCCGCCTTCACGAACGTGCGGTCGGAACGCACGAGCGCCGGCGAGTCTCCCGGTGGGACGGGGAAATACCAGTTCCCGAACTTCGCGTCGGCGCGATCCGGCGGGACGCCCGCGCTCCCGATCCGTTCATCGCGCACGTCCTTGCCGTCGGCGCTCGTGAAACGGACGGTCATGTACCAGTCGAGCACGAAGGGATTCGGGTTCGAGAAGAGGATCACGGTCTTGCTGACGCTCGCCGTCGCGCTCTCCGGCGCAAGCGGGACGACCTCGTACGTGAGCGGCTGGATGTCGGGCGTCGCCGCGGCGACCGACGGCGCCGGCGGCACGGGCGTGGCGCGGTACTCGGGCGCTTCCACGCTGCAGCCGATCAGAAGGAGCGCGACAAGAGCGCTTCTCAGCGGACCGCTTCTCCGCATCACGCCGAGGCTAGGACCGGCGTCCAGAGCCCTCGGTCTCTACGGCGTGCCGAACTTCGCGTCGAGCACGACCTTCGTCGCCATGGCCGAGTCGACCGAACCGAAGACGCCGGGCCGCTCGGTGTACTCCTCGAGCACTCCCACGATCGCGATCGACGGCGCCTCGAACGACGCGAACCCGATGAACCAGGCGTCGACTTTGCCGGGAGCGGGCGACTCGGCCGTGCCGCTCTTGCCGGCGGTGGTCACGGCCGAATTGCGGAACACGAACGAGACCGTTCCGTCGGCGTCGGTCGTGACCGCGTGCATCCCGTCGCGGATGAGCGACAGATCGGTGGGGATCGACAGGGCCGAGCCCGCCTGCGTCTTCGGGTAGGTCTTCGTGACCTTGCCGTCGCGGTCGCGGAGCTCGATCACCAGACGCGGCTTCCAGACGATGCCGTCGTTCGCGAGCGCCGCCGTGTAGTTCGCCATCTGCAGGGGGGTCGCGAGCAGGAAGCCCTGCCCGATCGCGAGGTTCGTCGCGTCGCCGGGGTTCCACGTCTGGTCGGCCGGGTTCGTGAAGTGCTGCTTCTTCCAGTCGGGGCTCGGCACGACGCCCTCGGCCTCGAAGACGAAGTCGATGTCCGTCGCCTTGCCGAGGCCGAAGCTCTTCGCGGTATTCGGGAGAAGGTCCGGGTCGCGGTCGTTCAGACGCTTCCCCAGCTCGTAAAAGAACGTGTTACAGCTGCGGGCGAGCGCGGTCCGAAGGTCGATCGGACCGAGGTTGCCCGTCTCGTGGTTCAGCTGCACCCACTGCTCGCCGTAGCCGGTCCACCGCGCGGGGCAGTCGATGCGGTCGCCCCACTGGTAGAGGCCGTTCTTCATCGCGGCGGCGGACGTGATCGGCTTGAACGAGGACCCGGTCGGGTACTGGCCGAACGTCGCGCGATTGAAGAACGGGCGCTTGGGATCGGAGGTGTACTTCGCGATCGCCGCGGCGTCGCCCGCGACGAACGCGTTCAGATCGAATGTCGGGCGGCTCGCCAAGGCGAGGATCTCGCCCGACCATGGATCCTCCGCGACGATCGCGCCCTTGTTGTCGCCGAGGGCGTTCTCCGCGGCGCGCTGCAGCTTCGGGTCGAGCGAGAGGACGACGTCGCTGCCCGCGACCGGCGCGGTCTCGGCAAGCGTCTCGACGGGTCGCTCGTCCGGCTCGACGATGCCCAGGCGGAATCCGAAGGACCCACCGAGCACGTCGTCGAGCGTGGACTCGAGACCGGTGTCCTTCTTCCCGATGAGATCTCCGGCCTCCACGCCGCGTGCCGTTTTCGCCTTCGCCTCGTCCTCGCTCGCCTCCGCCAGATAGCCGAGCGCCTGAGACGCGAGGCCGGTCGGATAGCTCCGCACGCGGGTGGCCTGCACCTGGACGCCCTCGATGACCGAGAGCCGCGCGCGCAGGGCGTCGAGCTGCGACGCCGGCACCGTCTTGATCGGGACGAACAGGTCCGGCTTCACCCACGACTGCGTGTACTTCGCCTTGATCTGGTCGGCGGTCATGCCGAGCGCGGACGAAAGCGACGAAAGGAGTCCCGCCTCGGAGCGGATCTGGCCGGTGATCACGCCGACGACACCGGCCTCGACGAACGTCGCGAGCTCGGTACCGTCGCGCGCGATGATCCGGCCGCGCGAAGTCGACAGCCGCGTCATGCGGACCAGGCGTCCGGTGGTGAGATGCGGGACGATCGCCTCGGGTGTCCAGGCGATCCGCCAGACGGCCTTGTCCTTGTCGCCGACCATCACCAGATCCAGCGCCGTGTCGCGGCTGAAGTCGCCGACGCGCCGGGTGTGGAACGTAACCGAGAGCGGCACGGTCGCCTTCCGCGGATCGGGCGACCCGTTCGGGAGCGCCGGATGGGTCGCGGTGCCGGCCTTCGCCTCGAGCGATGTGAGCGTCATCTCCTCAGCGATGCGCGGCAGGCGATCGATGAACCCGGCCGTCGTGACCTGGGCTTTCGCGTCGTCGGTCAGGAGGTCCCACATCGACTGGTAGTCCGCTTTCTGCCATGCGGTGGCGTACTGCCGCGCGATCGGCTCGGCCGGCGGCGGTCCGGGCTCGCACGCCGAAAGGATCGCGGCGACAAAGACGAGGACCGCGGCGGCGACGCCACGGTCAATACCCAGCGGCCTGACCCTCACGCCGCGGATCGGCGCCTCCGGCGAACGAGCCGTTCGGCTCGATCGCGATCGCCTGCGCGCCTCCGGTGATCTCGTCCCAATCTCCCAGCACCGTGACTTCGTGGCCCTTCGCGGCGACCGCGCGTCGGACCGCCTCGGGGTAGCGGCGCTCCATCTTCAGTGTGCGCCCCGACTCGTGGAACCAACGCGGCTCTTCGATCGCGCGCTGTACGTCCATGCCGAAATCGATGAGCCCGACCGCGAGCTGGAAGTTCGTCTGGACCTGCGCGTGCCGGCCCGGTGTGCCGAACACGAAGCGCGGCATCGATCCCTCGAGCGCCATCGCCGTGTTCAACGTGTGAACGGGACGCTTGCCCGGCGCGATCGCGTTCGGCGAGCGCGCGTCGAGCGAGAAGCCCGTGAGGCGGTTGTTCAGAAGGATGCCCGTGCCAGGCACGACGGTGGCCGCACCGAACGCGCTGAACACGCTCTCGATCAGCGAGACCGCGTTGCCGTCGCGATCGACGACGGCGAGGTACGTCGTGTCCGCCGGCGTCATGAGCGCCCCGGCCTCGCTGCGCTCGCTCGCCTTCGCGTTCACGGCGCGCCTGCGGCTCGCGACGAACTCGGCGCCGAGGAGACGGCGCGCCTCGAAATCCACTCGCGCCGGGTCGCCGGCGTGCGCGTCGCGATCGGCGAAAGCGAGCTTCTTCGTCTCGACCATCGTGTGCACGAGGTCCGCGCTGCCCCATTCCATCTCGCGGAGATCGAGGCCCTCGGCGATCGCGAGCTCCTCGAGGAGGATGTGGCCCTGCGAGACGGGCGGCTGGCCGAACAGCCGCAGCCCGCGGTAGTCGATGGCGAGCGGCTCGGGGCGGTCGGTGCGGTGCGCGGCGAGATCGCCGCGATCGATGAGCCCTCCGATCGTCGCGACGCCGGCCGCGAAGCGTTCGCCGACCGCGCCGCGGTACAGCGCGTCGGCGCCGTCACGCGCGATCTCGCGAAGCGTCGTCGCGAGGTCGGGCTGCTGCAGCATCTCGCCGGCGCGCATCCATCGCCCGCGCGGACCGAAGATCTGGGCCGCTTCCTCGTCACGCGCGAGCCGATCGGCTTCCTCGACGGTCGCCTCGGCGAGCTTGTCGCTGACGGGAAACCCGTTCTCGGCGTAGCCGATCGCCGGGGCGAGCGCCCGGTCGAGGCCGAGCCGTCCGTGCTCCGCGACGATATCCGCGAGCGCGCCGATGAGGCCGGGGACCGTCGCGATGGACGCGCCGTGCGCCGGGAACGCGGTGCCGAACGCCTCAGGGTCTATCGCGCGCGGCGCCGCGCCGGAGCCGTTGAACGCGGTCACCTCGCGCGATCGCGCGTCGTAGACGAGCGCGAACAGATCTCCGCCGATCGACGTTCGGTGCGGCATGACGACGGCGCACACCGCGGCCGCTGCGGCGGCGGCGTCAGCGGCGCTGCCGCCGTCGCGAAGGGCGTCGATGCCGGCCGACGTGGCCAGGTGATGTCCGCTCGCGACGAGTCCGTTCGCGGCTCGGACGGTGGGACGGGTGGTCAACTGCGGTCGATGGTACTCAAGGAGCGAACATCATCAGCACGCGCGACGCGATGGCCGAGACCGCGGCGATACCGATCCCGAACGCAAGCGAGCCCCTCGGGCGCGGGACCATCGGCGCGAGTGCGAGAGCGAGGAGGACGAAGCCGATGTGGGGGCTGCCCTGCGTCAAGAGCCCGCCGAAGAGGATGTAACCGATCGCGACCCACGCGACCGGCGCGAGCCCCTGGACGAGGATGACGACCGCGCAGATCGCGGCAGCCAGGACGGAGCCCCAGAGAACGTACTCGGCGAAGGTCGCCGCGAATCGCCCGCCCGTCTCCTGGAACGCGAGGATGCCGATGGCGAGCGCGTCGAAGCCGGCCGCGAAGAATCGCGCAAGGCGGCCCATACGGCTCATCGCCTGCCGCCAGGTTCGACGCCGAGGAACAGCCTCGTGTAGCCGACGGGCTCCGTCGCGGCGAGCGGCTCGGGGATCGTGCCGTCGAGGTGCAGGAGCATCGCGTGCTCGTCGCAGGCGAAGCGCTTCGGGCAGACCGGGCACTCCGACGCGCTCTTCTCCGGCAGACGGCCGAGGCTCGTGAGGACGAAGCCGCAGCGAAGGAAGAAATCGGGGACGAGGGTGAGCGCGAACACGCGACGCAGGCCGAGCCGCCGTGCCTCCGCGACACAGGCGAGGACGAGCTGGCGCCCGATCCCGCGCCCAGCCGCATCCGGCTCGACCGCGAGCGAGCGGATCTCCGCGAGATCGGGCGTGAGGACCGCGAGCGCGCAGCAGCCGAGGAATCCCGACCCGTCCTCGGCGACGACGAAATCGCGTAGACGCTCGAGCAAGAAGTCACGCGAGCGCTCCAGCATGCGGTCCTCGGCCGCGTAGCGGTTGATGAGCGCCTGCATGCGTTCGAGATCCTCGACGCGCGCCGGGCGGATCGCGACGCTCACTCCCGAAGCGCTCGCGCAGCCTCGACGAGCGCTTCGCGGACGCGTTCCGGCGCGGTGCCGCCCGGGGACGAGCGCGACCCCATCGAGCGCTCCGGGCGCGCTTCGTCGATCGCGCTCGGCTCGAATCGCGAGTCGAACGCGCGCAGCTCCGCGATGGTCATGCCGCCGAGTTCCTTGCCCGCCGTCAGACGCTCACGCACGATGCGTCCGACGATCTCGTGCGCGTCACGGAACGGAACGCCGCGTTTGGCGAGGTGGTCCGCGAGATCGGTCGCGCCGAGCATCCCCCGCTCCGTCGCACGCCGCATCGCGTCGCGATCGAAGCGCAGGCCCTCGACGACCGACGCGAGCGCGCGAAGCGCGGAGGCCACCTCCACCGCGTCGTACAGCGGCACGCGCTGCTCCTGCAGATCGGAGTCGTACGCGAGCGGAAGCCCTTTCAGCGTCGTGAGCACCGCGACGAGATCGCCGAGGACGCGTCCGGCGCGCCCGCGCGCGAGCTCCGCGACGTCGGGGTTCTTCTTCTGCGGCATGATGCTCGATCCGGTCGCGTGGGAATCGGCCAGCTCCGCGAAACCGAACTCCGCGGTCGTCCAGAGCACGATCTCCTCGGCCAGGCGCGACGCGTGGACGGCCGCGAGCGCGGCCACGTACGCGAGGTCGGCGATGAAGTCGCGGTCGGCCACCGCGTCGATGCTGTTGCGGAAGGTCCTCTCGAAGCCGAGCTCGTGTGCCGGCTCGCGCGGGTCTATCGGATACGGCACCCCCGCGAGCGCACCCGCACCGAGCGGCGAGACCGCCGCGCGCTCGCGAGCCTCCGCGATCCGCTCGCGATCGCGGCGGAGCGCTTCGACGTGCGCGAGGAGGTGATGCGCGAGAGACACGGGCTGCGCGCGCTGGAGGTGCGTGTATCCGGGCATGACGGTGTCGACCTCGTCCTGCGCGCGCGCGTGGAGCGCGCGAGCCAGCGCCAGCACCGCGGCGTCGAGCGTGCCCAGGCTCTCGATCGCGAACAACCGCAGGTCCAGCGCGACCTGATCGTTGCGACTTCGCGCGGTGTGCAGCTTTCCGGCGACGTCGCCGGCGATCTCGCGCAGGCGGTGCTCGACCGCGGTATGGATGTCCTCGGCATCGGCCGAAACGCCGGGGAACGTGCCGTCGTCGATCTCCGCGAGGATCCGTTCGAGTCCCGCGACGATCGTGCGAGCGTCGCCCTCCGCGATCACGCCCCGGCGGCCCAGCATGCGCGCGTGAGCGATGCTCCCGCGAACGTCGTGGCGCGCGATCGGGCGGTCGAGCGCGAGCGAGCCGGTGAACGCGCGCATCGCCTCGTCGGGCGCGCCGTCGAAGCGGCCCGACCAGAGCGGCCTCTTCGCCTCGGTCACCGCGGCTTCCGCTTTCGTGCCGGCTTCTTCTTCGCGGACCCCGGGACGAGCGCCTTGCGCGGGATGTCCAGCGATGCTTCGCTCCCCTCACCCCAGAGCGCCTGCGTCCGCGCCTGCGTGCGCAGCGGCAGGCCGAAGACGCGGATGAATCCTTCGGAAGCGCGGTGGTCGAACGCGTCACCCTTGCCGTACGTGGCGAGCGACGTCGAGTACAGCGAGTGCGGAGATCGCCGGCCGACCACGGTCGCCGTTCCGCGATCGAAGCGCACGCGCACCTCGCCCGTCACGAAACGCTGCGTGCTCCGCACGTACGCCGCGAGGTCCTGGTGGTGCGCGGAGAACCAGAGCCCGTTGTACACGAGCTCGGCGTACTCGCGGCCGACCTGCGCCTTGAAGCGCAGCGTCTCCTTCGTCAGCACGAGCGACTCGAGCGCGCGATGCGCGAGGTGCAGCGCGATCGCGGCCGGCGCTTCGTAGATCTCGCGCGACTTGATGCCCACCAGCCGGTCCTCGACCATGTCGATCCGGCCGACGCCGTACTTGCCCGCGACCTCGTTCAGCCGCCGGACCAGGTCGACGCCGTCGCGTGCCTCGCCGTCGAGCGACTCGGGCACGCCTTCGCGGAATCCGACGGTGACCTCGCGCGCCGTGGCGGGCGCCTCGTCCGGATCGACGGTCCACTGGAAGACGTCGCGCGGCGGTGGGCTGAACGGATCCTCGAGCACGCCGGCCTCGACCGAGCGGCCCCAGAGATTCATGTCGACGCTGTAGGGGCTCTTCTTCGTCGCGTCGACGGGGATCCCGTGCCGCCTGGCGTAGTCGATCTCCTCGTCGCGCGTCATGTTCATGCCGCCGCGCATCGGCGCGATCACGGTGAGATCTGGCGCGAGCGCCCCGACCGCGAGATCGAAGCGGACCTGGTCGTTCCCCTTTCCGGTGCAGCCGTGCGCGACGAACCGCGCGTTCTCCGCGCGGGCCGCGTCGACGAGAAGCTTCGCGAGCAGCGGGCGTCCCAAGGCCGTCGCGAGCGGATAGCGGTCCTCGTACAGGGCGCCGGCCTGCAACGCCGGCCAGACGAAGTACCGGATGAAGATCTCGCGCGCGTCCTGGACGATGGCCTTCTTCGCGCCGCTCGCGATCGCCTTCTGCTGGACCGTCTCGAGATCCCCGGTCGCCCCGAGATCGCCGGTGCACGTGACCACCTCGAAGCCCAGCGTTTCGCGAAGCCACGCCACCGCCACGCTGGTGTCGAGGCCGCCCGAGTAGGCGAGGACGCAGGTCTCGCCGGCGTATTGCTTCTTCATCGCGCGCCGCGCTTCGCGATGCCGAACGCGGTGAGCCGGCCCAACAGCGAGCGCGCGTGGCGCTCGGTCGTCGCGGCGATGAAGACGGTGTCGTCGCCGGCGAGGGTTCCGACGATCTCGTCCAGGCGGGATCCGTCGAGCGCCGCCGCGAGCGCGTTCGCCGTGCCGGGCAGAGAGCGCAGGACCACCAGATTCGTCGCCAGCGCGCCCTCCACTGGATAGTCCTCGCAGAACCGTCGCAGCCGCTCGAGCCCGCCGCCGGGCGACGCCGCGGTCGGCGGCGCGTACGCGTGTGTACCGTCGCGCGCGACCTTCACGAGGCCGAGCTCCACGATGTCGCGAGAGACCGTCGCCTGCGTCGCCGGGAAGCCGGCGCCACGCAGGGCGCGCACGAGATCCGCTTGGGTCGACAGCTGCTGCTGCGCGACGACGCGCAGCAGCGCCTGCTGGCGATGGTGCTTCCGAGCGAGCGCGTCCCTCACGCCGCCGCCTCGAACACCGTGCCGACCTTCTCGCCGGCGAGGAGCCGCTCGACCGCGTCGATGCCCCGCGTGGCGACGATCGCGGCGCGGCACCCCGCCGACGCCGCGACGAGACACGCTTCGACCTTCGGGAGCATGCCGCCCTCGATCGTGCCGTCATCGACGAGCGCCCGGGCGCGCGCCGCGTCGAGCGTCGTGATGACGCGACCGTCCTTCCCGCGCACGCCGGGGACGTCGGTGACGAAGACGAGAAGCCGCGCCCCGAGGCTCGCCGCGATGGCGCCGGCGGCGGCGTCGCCGTTCACGTTCAGGATCGCGCCGGTCTCGCGCTCGAGCGCCGCCGGAGCGAGGATCGGCACCCGGCCGCCGTCCACGAGCTCCTCGAGCAGAGCGCTGTCGACGAGCGTCACCCGGCCGACGAGCCCGAGCTCCGGCTCCTCTCGTTCGGCGCGCAGCATCCCTCCGTCGACGCCGGTGAGGCCGACCGCCGGCACGCCGCGCGAGATGAGCGTCGCGACGATGCGTCCGTTCGCGAGCCCGCCGAGGACCGCGAGGGCGAGATCGCGTGTTTCGTCGTCGGTGACGCGGAGGCCGCGCACGAAGCGCGTCTCCATGCCCAGGCGCTCGGCCCATTCCCCGACGAGCGGCCCTCCGCCGTGCACGACCACGAGCGGATGTCCCGCGTCGTTCAGCGCGACGACGGCGTCGAGCGCCGCGTCGTTCTCCGCGCCGATCGATCCGCCGATCTTCAGCACGAGCAGGTCCTTACGTGGTGTAGTCGGCATTGATCCGCACGTATTCGGCCGAGAGGTCCGTGCCCCACGCGTGGGCGCGCTCGGAACCGACGCCGAGGTCGACGCCGATCGTGATGTCGCGCTGTTCGAACGCGCGCCGCACCTGGGCACCGTCGAAGGCGCGCGGTCCGCCGGCGTCGAACACGACGACCTCGGCGATGCGGACCGTGGCCCTGCGCTGATCGACTTTCGCGCCGGAGCGCCCGGCGGCGGCGAGGATGCGTCCCCAGTTCGGGTCGGCTCCATGGATCGCCGTCTTGACGAGGTTCGACGTGCTGATCGTGCGCGCCGCCCGGCGTGCGTCCTCGGCCGACGCGGCACCGCTCACCCGCACCTCGAACACCTTCGTGACGCCCTCTCCGTCGGCGAGCACCTCCGCGGCCAGGCGCTGGCACGCGCCGCGGACGGCGGACGCGAACATCTTCAGATCGGCGCCTCGTGGTGTGACGCCCGACGCGCCGTTCGCGAGGAGAAGCACCGTGTCGTTCGTGCTCGTGTCTCCGTCGACGCTGATGAGGTTGAAGCTCTCGTCCGCGGCGTCCTCGAGGATCTCCTGGAGCTCCGGGGCCGCGACCTCCGCGTCGGTCACAAGGAACGACAGCAGGGTCGCCATGTTCGGGTGGATCATCCCCGCGCCCTTCGCGACGCCGCGGAGATGGACCACTCCCGCTCCGAGTACGACGTCGGCGCTCACGAGCTTGGGCTTCGTGTCTGTCGTCATGATCGCGCGCGCGACATCGCTCCAGCGCTCGCGCTCGAGCGGCATGGAGGCGACGGCGGAGGCGATGCGGTCGACGGGCAGCGGCACGCCGATGACGCCGGTGCTGGCCACGGCGATCTCGTGCGGATCGCAGCCCACGCGCCGGGCCGCGGCCTCGGCCATCGCGACCGCGTCATGCTCCCCCTGGTCGCCGGTGCACGCGTTGGCGTTGCCGGAGTTGGCGACGATCGCGCGGATGGGCCCACGCCCCAGGTGGCGCCGCGTGATCACGCATGGCGCGGCGATGACCTGGTTCGTGGTGAAGACGCCCGCGGCGTTGCACGCGCGCTCCGACACGATGAGCGCCACGTCGTCGCGCCGCGCCGCTCCCGGCTTGACGCCCGCGGATGCGGCGCCGGCGGTGAAGCCGAGAACGCCCGTCGTCAAGGCCACAGCGGCATCGCTTCGAGGCCCGTCGTCTCGGGATAGCCGAAGCGGGCGTTGAAGTTCTGGAGCGCCGATCCGGCCGCTCCCTTCACGAGGTTGTCGAGCGCCGCGAACGCCACGAGCCGCGCGTTCTCCTCGTCGACTACGGCGTGCACGAGGCACCAGTTGCTGCCAAGCGTCGCCTTCGTCGCGGGGTAGCTTTCGGTCACCCGCACGAAGGGCTCTTCGGCGTACTCGCGCGCGTAGGCGGTCGCCACGTCCTTCGCGCTCTTGCCCTGCCGCAGCGGCACGTAGCACGACGCGACCAGGCCGCGGTTCATCGGGACCAGATGCGGCGTGAACGTGAGCCGCGGCGCCGAGCCCAAGAGCAGCGCGGCCTCCTGCGCGATCTCAGGCGTGTGGCGATGACGGGGCACGCCGTAGGGCCGGACGCTTTCGTCGATCGTCCCGAAGAGGTACGCGTCCTCGACGGCGTGGCCGGCGCCGCTCACGCCGGACTTCGCGTCGATCACGATGTCCTCGGTGACGAGCCCCGCCCGCAGGGCCGGCGCGAGGGCCAGCAGCGCCGCCGTCGGATAGCAGCCGGGGTTGGCGATGAGCCGTGCGGCGCGGATGCGATCGCGCGCGAGCTCGGTGAGCCCGTAGACGGCCTCTTTCAGCAGCTCGGGTGCGGGATGCGCGTAGCCGTACCAGCGCTCGTAGAGCTTCGGATCGCGCAAGCGGAAGTCGCTGCCGATGTCGATGACCGTGCGGCCGTCGCCGAGCCAGGCGCGGGCCTGCTTCGCGGCCTCGCCCGCCGGCAGAGCGGTGAACACGACCTCGGCGTCGCCGACATCTGAGCTCACGACGAGCGAGTCCGGCGCCCCGTGCAGGTGGGGCTGCACCGCGCGCAGCGGCTCGCCATGGCGCGAGCGCGCGACCGCCGCGACGAGGCGGGCCTCGGGATGGCGCAGGAGAAGGCGCGCGAGCTCGCCGCCGGCGTATCCGGTGACTCCGACGATCGCCACGGTGGTCGGCACGACCGCGAATTATGCGGTTCGGTGGATAATTATGCAATCACCGCGGTCGGGTCAGCGCTCCGGCCACACGCTCGCGAGCCCGTCATAGGTCTTGGGCCATTCACCGCCCTCGAGCACGAGGCGCTCCTCTTCGGAGCTGAGCAGGACCATGTGGATCTCGTCACGGAGCGTGTCGATCGCGACGTACCAGCAGCGCGCGCAGCGCTCGCACAGCTCGAGGCTGAGCCAGGGGTTGCGTTCCGCGACGGTCACGAACCCGTACGCCTCGAGCCCGGCGCCGGCGACCTCCCAGTCCAGGGCGAGCGTCCTGCGCGGGCCGAGCCGCCGGCACGAGCAAACGTCGACGTTCGCGCCGTGGCTCTCCGCGTCGCGGCCCATGGTCAGCACCACACCGTCCCGACCGGAGACGATGGAGCGGCGCGGGAGCTTGCGCGTCACAGTCCGGCTGGGCTAACTCCTACACGGGTCCTGCGACTTGCAGCGCCCGCGGGCAACGATCCGGTGACGCTAGGGGAAGATCCCCCGCTTCGCGATCGCGCTCGCGACCCGGTCGACCGCGACGATGAACGCCGCCTCCCGCGGGGGACAGTCGTACGCCTTCGCCTTCGCGAGAACGAGCTCCATGGCGCGGCGCATGTAGATCTCGAGGCGCTTTTCGACCTCCTCGAGCTCCCAATAGAACTGCGCGCGGCTCTGGACCCATTCGAAGTAGCTCACGACGACCCCGCCGGCGTTCGCGAGGATGTCCGGCACGATGAGCACGCCGCGGTCGGCGAGCAGCCGGTCGGCCTCCGCGGTCACGGGCCCGTTCGCCCCTTCGACGATGATGCGCGCGCGGATCTCGTGGGCGTTCTCTCGCGTGATCTGTGCCTCGAGCGCGGCCGGGATGAGGACGTCCACGTCCATCGCGAGGAGCTCGGCGTTCGAGATGCGCGTCACGCCGGCGAGACCGTCGAGGGTACGCGCCGGGTTCCGCCGGACGTGCTCGATCGCGCGCACGACGTCGATGCCGTCGGGCGCGGTGTAGCCGCCGCTGACGTCCGAGATCGCGACCACGCGGCAGCCGGCCGCGGCGAGCGCCTTCGCGGTCACGCTCCCGACGTTGCCGAACCCCTGCACCGCCACGCGCGTCTCGCGGGGCTCCTTGCCGTCGCGGCGCAGCACCTCGAGCGCGACGAACGCGACGCCGCGACCCGTCGCCTCGGTACGGCCGCGCGACCCGCCGAGATCGACGGGCTTTCCGGTGACGACCTCGGGCGAATGCTTGCCGGTCATCATCGTGACCGTATCGACGATCCACGCCATGGTCTGCTCGTCGGTATTCACGTCGGGCGCGGGGATGTCCTGCTCCGGTCCGATGATCGGGAGGATCGCTGCGGTGTAGCGCTTCGTCAGCCGCTGCACCTCGTTCGAGGAGAGCGTCCGCGGGTCGACGGCGACGCCGCCCTTCGCGCCGCCGAGCGGCAGATCGGTGACCGCGCACTTGAAGGTCATGAGCATCGCGAGCCCCTGGACCTCCTCGAGCGACACCGCGGGATGAAAACGGATGCCGCCCTTTCCCGGGCCGCGACCCGTCGAGTGCTGCACCCGGTAGCCGGTGAAGACCTCGAGATGGCCGTCATCCATCGTGACCGGCAGCGCGACGATGAGCGTCCGCTCGGGCTGTTTCAGGAAGCGATGCATTCCCGGATCGAGGTTCAGCGCGCGCGCGGCGCTCTCGAGCTGCGAGAGCGCCGAGGCGAGGAGCTCGTGTCCGGGGTTCGTCGCGCCCGGCATCTTCAGGACGGTCATCGGTCGAAGCGCCGCTCGACCACGACGGTCGGCGGCTCGGGAACGTAACCGAGCCGTGCGTTGATGCCGCGCATCGCGGCGTTCTGCTCGTCGTTCGTCGTCCCGAAGAGACGCACGCTCTCCGAGGCGAGCGCGCGGAGCGCGCGCAGCTTCAGCGCGAGGGCGATCCCCTTTCCGCGCTCCGAACGCGCGACGCCGGTGAAGTTCGTGTACGCGACACCGTTCTCCTTGACCATCGTCGCCGTGACGCCGACCGGCGTGTCCCCGCGCAGCGCGACCATGGTGGAGGCCGCGTGGTTGCCCGGGCCCTCGAAGAACATGCGCCGCGCCTGCTCGAACGGCGGCGGCGTCGGCGGCATGGGCGCCGGCGACGGCACGTCGCGAGCCCACTCCCAGAACGCGGCGATGAGCGAACGCTGGATCGCCTCGACATCGTCGCGATGCTCGCCGAGCAGATCGGCGAGCGGCGTGATGCGGACCCCCGCCCGCGTCGCGATCGCGTCGGGGTCCTCGAAGCGCGAGGGATCGAACTTCGCGACGTCGATGTACGAATCGACGCGGCGGTGAAACTCACGAAAACCGAGAGCGCTGGCGAACGCCATGCCCTCGGCCTCGCCGCCACGGATGGAGCCGACGAGGCGAGACGCTCCGGATCCGCGCGCGTGTTCGACGAGTCGCTCGACGATCGCGCTCGCGATGCCCTTGCGCCGCCACTCCGGCGCGACGCGGACGCCGGCACGCCACGTCTTGTCCGGTGGCGCCCACATCCCGCCGTCGCTCGTCTGACCCTGCGCGACGATCTCCCCCTCGCGCTCGACCAGGATCGCGAGACGGTTCGGCTCCGGATTGGCGCTCGCGAATTGACGGACGGACGCCGGCGATTGCCAGTGGACCGCGTCCGCGTAGCTGTTGTCGAACTCGACCATCCGCTCGAGATCGGCCTCGCCCGCCACGCGCGAGCGCAGGCCCTCGGGTAGGCGCGGGAGAGTCCCCTCGCGAGCGGTAGCCACCCCGGCCGCAGACTACCAGCCGTGAACGACGGCGACACCGCGTACATGCGTCGCGCGCTGCGGCTCGCCGCGCGCGGCGCGGGTCGCACGAGCCCCGATCCGCTGGTCGGCATGGTGCTCGTGAGCGGCGGCGACGTGATCGGTGCTCACCGGCGCGCGCCGGCGACGCACGCCGAGGTCGACGCGCTCCGGAAGGCCGGCCAGCGCGCGCGCGGAGCGACCCTCTACACGAACCTCGAGCCGTGCGCACCGTCGTGCGCCGCGGCGATCGCCGAGGCCCGCGTCGGCCGCGTGGTCATCGCGATGCGCGATCCGGATGCGCGTCATTCCGGGCGTGGCGTTCGCGCGTTGCGCGCCGCCGGCGTCGAGGTCCACGAGGGAACGCTGAAAGAGGAGGCGGAGCGTCTCAACGCCGGGGTGGTGTCGCGCCTCACGCGGGGGCGTCCGTCGGTCGCGCTCGTCGTCGCCGCGACGCTCGACGGCCGCGCGCTCCGCAGGAGCGCGGCGACGGCGAAGGCGGTCACGCGGGAGCTGGTGAAGATCCGCGACCGCGCGGACGCGGTCATGGTCGGCGTTTCGTCGATCGTCGAGTCCGACCCGGCGCTCACGGTCGGCGCCGGCCACGAGCCGCTCCGCGTGATCGTGGACGCCGACGCGCGGACGCCCGCGCCATCGAAGGTCGTGCGCCACGCCGATCCCCAGCGCACCGTGATCTTCGTCGGGCGCGACGCCGACGTCCGCAGGACGAACCGGCTGCGCGAGGCGGGCGTGCTTCTGGTGACGGCAGCCCGCGCTCCGGACGGGCTCGACGTCGCGGCCGTCCTGCGCTGGCTCGGAGGGCACGGCGTGAACACCGTCGTCGCCGAAGCGGATCCCGGTCTCGCCGCTTCGCTGGTTCGCGCCGACCTCGTGGACCGGGTGATCTGGTTCGTGTCGCCGCTCGCGGGCGGCGCGGCCCTGCCGGTGCTCGACGGCGTGCCGGACGCGGTCGGCCTCAGGAATCTGCGCGCACGCCGCGTCGGCGGGGAGCTCGTGCTGGAAGGAGCGCTCGGCTAGCGCGGGATCAGCGGGCCAGGCGCCGCCACTCGGTCGCGCTGGTGAGGAGCTGCTTGTCGGTGCCGCCGCGAAGATGCGCATCGCGCGTCGAGACCGGCGAGTCGTCGTCGAACGTGAACAGGACGGCCACGCCTTCGAAGTGCTGCTGCGTCGGCGCCGAGACCAGCTCCATGTTGGTGACGCTCGTCCAGCTGCGGTCGTCGTCGAAGAACGGCAGCTCGCGCATGATGTGGAATCCGCTCTGATCGATGACGGTCTGCACGCGCGCGCTCGGTAGCGTCGTCACGATCGCCGCCAGGACGATCGCCGCCGAGATCGCCGGATTCAGCACGATGTTCGCGAGCCAGCGGCGTGCGAGGTCGACCGGCCGGCGCGCGCCCTCGTGCCAGCCGCGAAGCGTGCCGCGAGCCCAAGCGGTGGCGGCCTTTCCCATCGCGACGCGGACGATGCCCGCCGCGAGCATCGCGCCGGCGCCGAACGCGGCGACGAGGATCCGCGGATCGAATCCCGCGAGCGGATAGTCGAGGAGATACGCGCCCGCGGTGAGCGGAGTGCGCGTCGCGATCGCGAGCGCGTCCGGCAGGAGCGCCGTGAACGTGAGACCGGCGAGGCCGAATACGAGTCCGACCACCGTCGGCACGAGCGGGTCATCCTCGTCGTGGAAGCGATCGCGCAGCGAGTCGGTCGCGTTCTGCAGCTCGAGGAACGAGCTGCCGGCCAGATCGAGGCTGCCGCCGCTCGCCTCTTTCACGACGCGCGCGAGCGGACCGGCGAGCGTCGGCTCGGACACGCCTTCGACGGGGATGCCGAACGCGACGGGGCGCCCCTTCGTGCGCACGACGACGCGGCCGCGGCGAGCCTTGATGTCGCGAACGTCGGTCCAGGCGACGTCGACCGGCTCTTCCGAGTTGATGCGGAACCCGAGCTGCTCGAGCGTGATCTGCAGCTTCTTCTCGGGATAGCCCATGACGATGGGGCCACGCAGCAGCACGCCGCTCGGCGGTAGGACAAAGCGCGGTTTCGGCGCGGGCTTCGCCTTCTCGGGCTTGGCGACCTTCGCGACCTTCGCGACCTTGGCTGGCTTCTCCTTCGGCTTGCCCTTTTCCTTCTTCACCGTGATCTCGGGAGCCGGCGCCTCGACCGTCATCGCGCTCGGCATGGCCGAGGCGAGTGGTGGGAGCGGAGGCGGCGCTTCGCGGAGCGGGGCTTCCTGCTGCGGGGCGGTCGGTGCGACGTACATCGGCGCCGGCGCCGCCGGCGGCGCGGCCACGAACGTCGGCGGCGCATACGCGGGCGTCGTCGCGGACTCCGACGGCGCGTCGTAGGTCGGCGCCGCGGGAGCCGGTTCGGCGAACGTCGCCGGCGTGGCGGCGGGGGCCGGCTCGGCGAACGTGGTCGGCGGCGCGGCGGTCGAGACGGTCGTCCACGGATCCGCGGCCGGCGCGCTCTGCGGCGGAGCGGACGGATTTGACGGAGCGACGGTCTCGGGTGGCGCCGCGAACGGATTGGACGAGACGCTGCCCGCGTCGGCGGGCATCCCTGTGAACTTGCCCATGCCCGCGAACAGCGAATCGGTAGGACCCGGCTGCGCCGGCGCGGGCGTCGGAGCCGCGGTCGCGACGGCTCCCTCGTTCTTCGGCGGCGCGGGCGTCGCCGCCGGTCCCGGGATGAGGCCGAGCGCGACGAGCCGCGGGTCTATCTCATCAGTCACGCGCTGCCTCGATGAGCCGGCGCTGTACACGAAGCGCTTCGATCGCCGAGTCGCGGTCCACGCTCGCGAAGCGCACGACCTCGCCCGGCCGGCGCTGCGCGACCACGCCCTGATCCGCCGCGATCACCGTCGCGATCACGGGATACCCGCCGGTCGCCTGGTGATCGGCGAGAAGGACGATCGGCGCGCCGCCCGATGGCACCTGCACCGCGCCGGCAAGGACCCCACACGTGAGGATCTCGCCCGCGCGGGCAGCGATGCGCGGACCGCCCAGGCGTGTGCCCATGCGGTCGCTCGCGTGGTCGACCTGGAATTCGGATCCGAAGAACAGTCCCTGCGCCTCACGTGTGAAACGTTGCACGTGCGGACCCGTGATGGCGCGTATCGGTCTGGTCTCGTAATCGGGAGCGGCCACCGAAAGGCCCGCCCGATGCGGATCGACACGCGCTTCGCCGAGCGGAAGGGCATCCCCGGCGCGCAGGGCCCGGCCGAGACCGGCGGGCAGGTACGTCGAGCGGCTGCCGAGGATCGTTTCGGTCGCGATGCCGCCGGAGATGGCGACATACGCGAACCGCGAGCTTTCGCCGGCTCTGACCACCACCCGCTCGCCGGGTCTGGCGAAGGCGACGGTCCAGCCCGCGATCTCGTCGCGGAGACGGAGGCGCACGTCGCGTCCGGTGACCGCTACGAGCCGGCGGTCGTCGCTCGTGAAGCTGAATCCCGAGCCGACGATCTCGATGCCCGCCGCGTTCGCGTCGTTGCCCACAAGGGCCTGCGCCGCGGCGAACGCGAAAGGATCGGCGGGACCGGCGGGAGGGACGCCGCTGCGCAGATGGCCGAGGCGCCCACGGTCTTGAACGGTGGCGCGAGCGCCCGCGTTCTCGATGCGGATCACTTCGGGACGAAGCGCACGCGGTCGCCGGGGGAAATGAGCGCCGGCGGATCACGCTCTGGGTCGAAGACGCGCGCGTCGGTCCGTCCGATCAGCCGCCAGCCGCCGGGCGAGTCGAATGGATAGATCGAGGTCTGCCCGTCGGCGATCGCGACCGTCCCGGCCGGGACGCGTTCGCGCGGTCGGACGAGCCGCGGCGCGACGATCCGCGCATGGAGGACTCCGCAGTACGCGAATCCGGGCATGAACCCGAGGAAGAACGCGCGATACGTCCGGCTCGCGTGAAGCTCGACGAGATCGGCGACCGACACGCCAGAGCGTGCCGCGGTCTCTTCGAGGTCCGGCCCGTCGTAGGCGACCTCGACTCGGACCTCGCGCCCTCCCTGGTCCGCGTCCGCGTCCGGCGCTGCGGCCAACTCGCGGACGATCGACTCGGCGTCGGCGGGTCGCAGGCGGAGCGGATCGAAGCGCACGACCGTGGCGGCGTATGTGGGCACCGCGAGGCCATGGCCACGCACCTCCCACGCGTCGGCGAGCGCGCGCGCCCGCGCGGCGGTCCGCTCGTCGATGCGCTCTCCGAGCTCCACGAGGAGCGCGGCCTCGCCGAACGCGCTGATGCGCGGCGGCGTCAGGACCGGAAGCGCGCGACCTTGATCTTCGCGCCGGACAGCGCGTCGCGGACCGCGCTGGCGATGTCGGCCGCGCCCGGCGTGTCGCCGTGCACGCACAGCGTGTCCACCTCGAGCTCGACGAAGCTGCCGTCCACGGCGCTCACGCCGCGGTCCTTCACGAACGAGAGCGCTTGCCGCGCCGCCTCCGCGGGATCGGTGATCACGGCGCCCGCGATGGAACGCGACTGCAGCGTGCCGTCCGGCTCGTAGCGGCGATCGACGAAACCTTCGCGGGCGACCTTCATGCCCGCGCCGGTCGCCTCATCGAGGAGCGCCGACCCCGGCGGCGCGAGGATGACGAGCTCGTGTCCGCCGGTCGCGGCCTGGACGCCGAAGATGATGCTCCGCGCCACCCCCGCACCCCGCTCGGCCTGGTTGTAGAGCGCGCCGTGCGCCTTCACGTGGGTGACGCGACCGCCGAGACGGCCGGCGATCCCGACGAGCGAATCGATCTGCCTGCGGATCGACTCGATCAGCTCGCGTTCGGGGATCTCCATCGGGACGCGGCCGAACCGCTCGCGGTCGGGATAGCCGGGATGCGCGCCGATGCCGACGCGGTTGCGCATCGCGAGCTCCACGGTGGTCCGCATGGTGTTGTCGTTCCCGGCGTGCCCGCCGCAGGCGATGTTCGCGCTGGTGATGAGCGGCATGAGCGCGGCGTCGGTCCCGGCGCCCTCGCCGAGATCGCTGTTGAGGTCGATGGACTTCGCCATCGCGCGTACGGTAGCGCCGCGCCGCGGCTAGATGAAGAGCGGCGCGAGCACCAGCGTGATGGTCGAAAGCAGCTTGATCAGGACGTGAAGGCTCGGCCCGGCGGTGTCCTTGAACGGATCGCCGACGGTGTCGCCGACCACCGCCGCGGCGTGCGCCGGCGTGCCCTTGCCGATGACCGCCCCGCGGTCGTCCCGCAGCTCACCCGACTCGATGTACTTCTTCGCGTTGTCCCACGCGCCGCCGCCGTTGTTCAGCACGGTCGCGAGGATCACGCCCGCCATCGTGCCCACCATCAGCAGCGCCGCCTCGGCCTCCGCTTTCAAGAGGATCCCGACCACGATCGGCGCGCCGACCGCGAGAAGGCCCGGCACGATCATGTTGCGGAGGGCCGACGCGGTGGTGATGTCGACGACACGGGCGTAGTTCGGGCGCTCCGTGCCGGCCATGATCCCGGGGTGCTCGCGGAACTGCGTGCGCACCTCTTCGATGATCGCGCTGCCGGCCCGCCCGACCGCGCGGATCGCGAGGGACGAGAACAGGTAGACGAGCATCGCGCCGAGGAAGCCGCCGAGGAACACGTCCACCTTCGCGAGGTCGACGGAGTTGAACGGCTTTCCCGTGAGCTGCGCGACCTTGTCGAGGTACGCGGAAAAGAGAAGGAACGCGGCGAGCGCCGCCGAGCCGACGGCGTAGCCCTTCGTGAGCGCCTTCGTGGTGTTCCCGACCGCGTCGAGGCGGTCCGTGCGCTCGCGTGTCTCCTCCGAAGCGCGCGCCATCGACGCGACGCCGCCGGCGTTGTCGGTGATCGGGCCGAACGTGTCCATGGCCAGGATGAACGCGGCGCTCATGAGCATGCCCATCGTCGCGACCGCCGTGCCGTAGATGCCGCCGTGGGGCAGACCGGTCGCTGCGCCCCACTGCTCCCCGAAGTAGTGCGAGAGGAAGAGCGCGATCGCGATCGCGATCGCCGACGACGCCGTCGTCTCGAAGCCGACGGCGACACCGGAGATGATCGTCGTCGCGGGGCCGGTCTTCGCGGCTTCCGCGATCTCCTTCACCGGACGCCAGGAGCCCGCCGTGTAGTACTGCGTGATGAACACGAATGCCAGGCTCGTCAGGATGCCGACGACACCCGCGTAGAAGAACCAGATGCCGGCGCCCTTCTCGTTCAGCATCTGGTTCGTCACGAAGAACATGCCGGCGATCGAGAGCGCGACGGTGATGTAGTAGCCGACGTTCAGCGAAGTCATCGGGCTCTGGCGATCGCTCCCGCGGACGAGGAAGATGCCGACGACGCTCGCGATGAGCCCGAAGGCGCGGACGACGAGCGGGAACAGGATCCAGGCGACGTTGTGCGTCACGGCGAAGATCGCGACCCCGAGGATCATCGCGCCGATGTTCTCGGCAGCGGTCGACTCGAAGAGGTCCGCGCCACGGCCGGCGCAGTCGCCGACGTTGTCCCCGACCAGGTCCGCGATGACGGCCGCGTTGCGGGGATCGTCCTCGGGAATGCCCGCTTCGACCTTGCCGACGAGATCGGCACCGAGGTCCGCGGCCTTCGTGTAGATGCCGCCACCGAGCTGCGCGAACAGCGCGACGAACGACGCGCCGAAGCCGAACCCGACGATCGTGAAGGGCGCCTGATCGGGGCTGGCGAAGCCACCGTACGCGATGAACATCGCGAACACGCCGATAAGGGACAGCGCGACGACGAGGATCCCCGACACGGCACCGCCGCGCAGCGAGATGCGGAGCGCGTCGCCGACCGAATGCTGGGCCGCGGCGGCGGTGCGCAGGTTCGACTTCACGGCGACGAACATCCCGAGGATTCCCGAGGCCATCGAACACATCGCGCCAACGAAGAACGCGATCGCCGTCTTGATCGCCAGCTCTTCCTTGGACACGCCCGGCGCGGTCTCGAAGAAGTAGATGACGAGCCCGATGACGACGACGCCGCCAAGCGCGAGCAGGAAGATCGTGCGGTATTGGCGGCGTATGAAGGCGATCGCCGCCTCGTAGATCGCTCCGGCCACCTCTTGCATCGCGGGCGTCCCGATCGGAGAGCGGAGCACATCCCACGCGAAGTAGCCGGCCACGGCGAGCGCGATGAGCCCGGAGATCGGCACGACCCACAGGAGACCTTCCAAGGAACCCCCCAAAGCCTGAAAAGCGCAAGAAAAAAGCGCCCGCCCCGACGGAGGGGGCCGCAACGCTCGGGTGAATTTTAGAGCAACCGAGCGGCACCGCGCAAACGAGCTAGTCTTCGGTCATGCCACCGCAGAAGGCCTCGAAGTCACAGCCGAAGGCCGACGCCTCGGAGAAGGCCAAGAGCAAGGACCGCGACTGGATGACCACCGCCGAGCTCGCGACGAAGATCGGGTGGCGCGAGCACGCGCTCCGCGACGCGATGCGCGGCAAGGAGCTGCCGGGAGTCCGCCGGACGTCCTTCGGCTATCACATCGAGTCGGCCTCGGTCGACGAGATCGCCAAGACCTTGGGCGCGCCGCCGCCGAAGCCGAACTCGCCGAAGCGGGGAGCACGGGCGAACTAGGCGCGGCGCCGCGTTAAGTCGG
>DATBKH010000055.1:0-14937 GCA_036555955.1 Candidatus Limnocylindria bacterium
CGGCCCCACGACGAGCGCGTTCACGATCGAAACGGCGATCGACGCGAGGACCGGCTCGCTCGATCTGCCGTTGCCCGCACGTCTGGGCGATATCTGGGACCAGATCACCCGACGTCTCGGGGCGGAGCCGATCCTCGTGCGTGTCGGCGCGACGTGGAGCTCGCCGTTCTCGAATGGTGGATTCGGTCCTGATCGGCCGGTGAGTCGCGCGTACTACTTCGCGCGCGCGGTCGGCACGGACGTCGTCGGTGTCTCGATCAGACAGGGCGGGGTGGTCGAGTTCGTCCCCGCGCCGTTCCCGAAGACACAGTCGCTGGGCAACGCGCCGGAGCTTCAGACGCTCTTCGCGAAGGTCGAGGACGCGGGCGGCCGCGAGCTGCGCGCCGCCGCCGAGCGAGCCGGCTCCCGCCAGTGGTTCGTGTTCGGATCGCTCTTCCTGAGCGACAGCGGGCTCACGTTCACCGCGCAGTACCAGACCGTCGACCGGTTCACGACGTACACACTCGATGTAGCAAGCGGCGTCGTTCGCCAGAGCTGATTGCGCGCGTGGCTTGTAGTACTTAGGGCCCGAAACTCCGATGCGCGCCGGCGGGTACAAGAAGATGCTCGACACATGAAGAAATTCCTCGTGCTTGCCCTCTTCCTTGCCGCGTGCTCCTCGCCATCGGCTGCTTCGTCGCCGACACCGTCGGCGAGCAGTCCGACCGTCTCCCCGTCCCAATCGCCGTCACCGACGGCCTCGCCGTCGGCAACGCCTTCGCCAACGCCGATCGTCCTGCCCTCAACGGCGGAGCTGAGCGCCCCTTCCGGCAATGTCGTGTGGGCCCTCGTCGGCGGCACGCGCCTCTTCCGTTCGAACGACCGCGGCGAGACGTGGAGCGAGCGTGGCGTACCCGCGGGGCTCGCGAACGTCGACATCGCGTTCGCCGATGACGCGAACGGCCTCCTTCTGAGCACGGGATCGCCGGCGTCGCAGTGCCAGACGCAGACCGTGAAGCTCTACAAGACCGCGGACGGCGCGGCCACGTGGACCCAGATCACCGCGACCGGCATCGCCGACGCGATGTGCAAGAACGGTCTCGCGGTTGCGGACGCGACACACGCCTTCTTCGCCGCTTCCGACCCGAACGACCCCGCGGTGGTGTATCGGTCCGCGGACGCGGGCTCGACGTGGCAAGCCTCGGGACCCCTCGCCGGCCGGTCTGCCGCCGTCTACAACACGCCCGGTCGGCCGCGTGCGTTCGGATCGGTCGTGTTCATCGACGCGACGCCGTCGCAGCAGTCCAGGGGCGTCTTCCAGTCCTCGGACGGCGGCGCGACGTTCGGCCTCGTGTCGGCAGCTCCGATCGTCGAGTCGCCCGTCGCTTTCGTGACACAGACGCGGTGGTTGCAGCTTGGCCCACCGGCATCATCGAAGGAGACGACCGACGGCGGGGCCAGCTGGCACGCGTTCACCACGGACTACTCGCAGGCCGCGCCGATCGCCGCGGACGTCGTGTTCGGTGACGCCTCGGTCGGCTACGCGACGGTCCGCGGCGAGATCCAGCGCACGATCGATGGCGGAGCGCACTGGACGAAGATCAAGACCCCGGGGACCGCGTAGCCCCTAGGAGCGGGCGCGCTCTCCCTCGGCCTTGCCGCCGGGGTGAACGGTCCAGTCCCGCTCGTCGAAGTCCTTCGCGCAATACGGGCAGATGTTCCACTCGGGACGGATGAGCTTCCCGCAGTTCGGGCACACGCGCTTGAGCTTCGTGCGGCACGTCGGGCAGAGGATGAAGTCCTCTTGCACGCGCTCCTTGCACGTGGGGCAGACGACACGCTGCTCGGCCTCCGCAAGCAGGCTCTCTTCCGCGAGCTGGCGCTCGTATGCCTCGCCGAGCGTTTCCTTCGGACGGACGATGAGATACAGGAAGAGACCGAAGATGTTGAGGATGACGACCATGAGGCCCGCGAGGTACGGCATGAGCTGGTTCTCGGTGCGCTGCTGCGCGTCGCGGACCGTCCAGAACACCATCGCGAGGTAGATCGCGAGGATGTACAACCCGACCAGCCGCACCGACAGCTGGATGAGCGGGTTGCTGACGATCGACGTCCAAAGCTGGCCAAGATCAGGCATTCAGTACGGCTCCTGTGCGTACCGTGTCACGACGGACCCGGTCCCGCCAATAATCAAGTAGGTCTCGAAGGGTCTGCTCGAACGGGATCTTCGGCTCCCAGCCGGTCGCGCGCTGGAACTTCGATGAGTCCGCCCAGAGGATAGGCACGTCCGACGGCCGCAGCCGGGCCGGGTCCTCCTGCGACCGGATCTTCACCTTCGAGTTCGCGAGCTGCAGCGAGAGCATCTCGCCGATCGCCCAGGTGCGCCCGCGGCCGACGTTGTAAACCTCGCCGGCCTCGCCACGCTCGAGAGCGAGCCAATACGCGCGGACCATGTCACGGACGTCGGTCCAGTCGCGCTTGCTCGTGAGGTCTCCGTGATAGATCACCGGCTCGTGCTGTCCCGCTTCGATCAACGCGATCTGCCGCGCAACGGTGCTGGTCACGAAATGCGTTCCGCGTCGCGGGCCGGTGTGGTTGAAGCCGCGCGTGACAACGAGGTGGAGCCCGTACGACTTGAAGTACTGATAGGCGAGCTTGTCCTGCGCGACCTTGCTGACCGCGTACGGCGAGAGCGGGCGCAGCGGGTTCGTCTCCTTCATCGGGACCTCGTCCGGGTAGACGAGCCCGTACTCCTCGGACGAGCCGGCGATGTGCATGCGGATCTTCGTGTCGTGGCGCCGCACCGCTTCGAGGATGTTCAGCTGCGATTCGATGTTGATGCGCAGCGTCGCGGCCGGCTCGTCGAAGGAGGACTGCACGAACGACTGCGCCGCGAGGTGGAAGATGCGATCCGGGCGGGTCGCCGCGATGAGCTTCTCGACGGCGCCGGCATCGGTGAGCTCGCAGTGCAGGAGCGTGACACGGCCCTTCTTCGCCTGATCGGCCTGGCCGGCGCCGGCGGAATAGCGGCCCTCGATGACGTCCAGTACGCCGTTCGCCATGAGCGTGTCGAGGTTCTCCATCCGCGACCGCCACCGGTACGTGCCGAAGATGGCGACGTCGGGATGCTCGGCGAGGATGTGCTCCGCGAGATGGCTGCCGGCGAACCCGGTTATCCCGGTGATGAGGACGCGCATCGCGCGCAAACATTAGCAAGCGACGTGCCGGGGGTCGGTTGGTCGGCTTCGGCTGCGCGCGGAGAGAGGCGGTCCCTGATCGAGACCGCCTCCATCAAGATGCGCCCTTTCGGCCTATTCGATGTCGATGCTTCCCGCCGGGCTATCCCCGGTCCAGGTGTAGCCATTGCTCAGAACGATCGAGTACGTCGCGGGAGCGAGAGCGCCGGGGTCAAGAGCCACGATCGTGAACGTGACGGGTTCGCCATTGTCGACTCCCGAGCCGACCATCGTCATCTGCCAGCCGGAACCGACTGACTCGTACTCGGCGCTGTCGACCGAACTCGATTGGAAGTGGTGGCCACCGCCCTCATCGTCGTGTCTGGCCTCGTCCCGATCGTCTTTGTTGCATCCGTGCTTGTCGAACTTGAACTTCTTGTCACCGTGCTCTCCGTCGCCGTGTCCGTTGTGGTTACCGCAGTCGTGACGTGAGGTCGAGCTCGTGTAAAGCAAGTTGTCGATGAAGAAACCCTTGCCCAGGTTCTGGGGATGCGAGACGCCGGTCGCACCGCCAACCCTGAAGAGGAGCGAGTCCACGGTGCGGCTCTGGTCCGACGCGGTGCCGGTTCCCCCGCCCGATTCCGTGCACCACCTGAAGTAGTCCTCCCACGTCGTCCCGGTGTGCCGCACGACGCCGTCGACGTAGACCTTCACGACGTCGTTATGCGGGCCGTCGAGGAAGCCGATCGAGAGCTGCACGCTGTGCGCCCCTGTCCGGCTGACCGTGGCGACCTTCATGTCAGTGAACTCGTCCTCCGGTCCGCACCCTGGGGCTGCGGTTGCCGGACTGCCGTATTGGCCGCGCGGCGAGTTGTCCTGGTAATCGGAGAACCACACTTCGATCCCGTACGGGTGATCCTCGAGCCGGATGTAGCTCATGCGAGCGCCATCCCCGCGGTCCGGGCTGATCGACAGATAGGAGTCGCTCCCAACGCTCATCGCGTCGGCGGTCGCGAACGACCACTTCGCGTCGAACTGGTTCTGCCGATCTCCGTCCGAGTAGACGAGGTTTTGCGCGAGCGTCTCGCCGGCCTCGTTGGCGAGTGACGGCGAGAACGGCATGTCCGCGAACGACCCCGACGTGTAGGCGTTCGAGATCCGCCAGCTCTGCGACCCGAACGACGACGGTCGTCCGCCACCGGTCACGATGGTCTGATCTATCGCGGGATTGATCGGGATTCCCGGAGGCGTCTGGCCTCCCCAGCCAGTCGGTGGCGGCGACGGCTGATCCTGGATGGTTCCCACGTGGTAGAGCGGAGGCTCGAAACTGATTCCGATGGAGTCGGCATTCGCGAGGACACCGTTCGTCAGCGTGAGAGCGATTCCTGCGATGATCGCGCCAAGAGATCGCGTTCCGCGCGGGAGCCCGCGTGATCGCATACTTTTCTCACCTACCCCGAATTTGCCTTTCGGCTAACCGTCGGGCGACCGCAGCAGATGGCATTCCCGAAACGTGAGGCATTCGAAATCGCGAAGCGATCGTTGTGGAAGTGATAGGACCAACCGAAACCTTCACTCGCCGTTTACCTGACGAGCTCTGACCAAGGTGACCGTCCTTGAGATCCGGCGTCATGCCGAACGCACCGACCGCGCGAACGAGCAGAGCGCGCTGTCCGCGGCGGGACAGGCGATGGCCGCAGCGGTCGCGAAGCGCGCGCCGAGGTACGCGCTCGTGATCTCGAGCCCGCTTCCGCGGGCGAAACAGACCGCGCAACTCGTCGCAGGTCGTCTCGACGCCATCGAGCCCGGCTTGCTTCCGGAGATGGGCGGCGTGATCGGCGATCGCATCTTCGGCGAGATGCGGACCATCGCCGACTGGGCCGCGGTCCTACGCGAGCGCGAGGACGCGCGGCGCTTCGCGAACGAGCAGCTCGCGACGTGGGCGCGGATCGCCTCACGCGTTCGCGACGACGATCGCGTCCTCGCGGTCTCCCACGGCGGGATCATCGAGCTGCCCGCGATCGTCCTCGCGCAGCGGCTCGTAATCCGAATGGACGGCGCGTCGTTCGGCTACTGCGAGGGCGTCGCGGTCACGTATTCGAAGGGCGCGCCGACGAAGGTCGAGGTCCTGCGGGTCTAGCGGCTACTCGACCGAGATCGACTCGCGGCGCTTCGTCCCCGAGGCTGCGCTGTCCTGCTTTTCGATCCAGTGATCGAGCATCGAGCGCACCGCCATGAGCTGTTCCTTCCACGCCGCGCGCATGTGCGTGCGCGATTCGGGAGGAAAGAGCTCGTCGACGAGCGCGCGACCGCGGACGCGAAAGCGATCCTCGTCCATCTCGCGCAGGCGGGCTTCGAGTTCTCTGATGCGGGCTTCGAGCTCGGACGTCGTGGCCATCTCTTCCTCCCCTATTGACGGGCCGGCACCGCGAAGTCGACGCGGAGCGTATTTCCTTCGAACTTTGCGCCTTTCGCGGGCGCTCCGACAAGAGCGCGCGGCAGCACCAGATTGCGCCGCCACGAGCCGACCTGAAGCACGAGCTCGTCGCCGTTCCGAAGGAGCTTCACGTCCTCCTTCGACGTGAACGGCAGATCGAGCGTGAGGACGTAGCCGCCGTTCTCGCGCCGGACGCGGTACGGGCGGCCGCGGTAGAAGAAGGCGGCGGGGTCGGCATCGCCGAAGAGCGCGGCTCCGACCTTGCGGAGCATCTCGAAGCCGACTACCTCGCGATCGAAGAACGGGACGGTGCGAAGCGGGACCGGCGCGAACGACTCCTCGACGAGCGGCTGATAGCGCTGCTGGGCTTCCTGCCAGGCCTCGAAGTACGCACCGGTGCCGGCGGGCAGCACGCGGTTGCAGACCACGAGGTCGGTCGGATAGCCGAACAGGTGGAAGTACGTGAAAGAGCGCTGCGCTTCCTTGATGACCATCTTCTCGAGGTTGAGGACCAGACGGACGGAGCTCTTCTCCTCGTCGGCGAGCAGCTGCTGCATGTGGTCGAGGCGGTGGAAGAGCTCCTCACCCGCGGCGAACACGCTGTCGTCGGGGACGGGCACGCCCATCACGCGGCGCAGGACCGGCCCGGCGATCTGCATCGCGCGCCGCTGGATCGGAAAGATGCGCTCGAGCCACCAGCGCCCGGCCTCGGGCAGCGAGAGCAGCCGCACCGTCTCGCCGGTCGGCGCGGCGTCGACGACGATGACGTCGTAACTGCCGCTGTCATGGTGCTCGGCGATCCAGAGAAGGCTCGATAGCTCGTCCATCCCGGGCAGGACCGTGAGCTCCTCGGCGAGCACGTCGTCGAGGCCGCGCCACTTGAAGACGCTCTGCACGTAGCGTTGGATCGTTCCCCAATACCGGCGGACGTTGTAGTAGACGTCCGACTCCTGACCCCACAGGTTCTCGTGGATCTTCGTGGGCTCGCCGCCCAAGGGCACATCGAACGAGTCGGCGAGCGAGTGAGCGATGTCGGTCGAGATCACCAGCGTGCGCTTGCCTCGTTCCGCGGAGAGAAGCGCGGTCGCCGCAGCGACGCTCGTTTTTCCGACGCCGCCCTTCCCCGTGTAGACGATGATCCGCGTCATCGACCGAGCATAGGAGGCGGCTAACGCCGCCGAGGTCGGACCACGACCGATACCTCATCGACCCGACAGCCCGACGAATCGACGCGTACGGTCGACGTGCCGGTGTGGCGGCACCAGCAGGAGGAAGCGAATGTCGCCACTGTCACGACGCGAAGCCGAAGTCCTCGAGCTCGTCCGCGCGGGACACACGACCAAGGACATCGCCGCCCATCTCGGGATCAGCACCAGCACCGTTCTCTGGCATCGCAAGCTGGCACTCGCGCGTCAGACCGCGGCCGCAGCTCCGAAACGCATCCCCAGCTCGCGCACGACGTCGACCAGCAGGTCGACGTCCGCTTCCGTAGTGCGCCAGTTGACGATCGCGGGTCGGAAAGCCACGACCCCGCGGTAACGCGTGGTCCCCGCGTAGACGCGGCCGTCAGCGAGGAGCTCGGCGCCGAGACGTGAGTTGATGGCGTCGAGCTCCGCTTCCTTTGCGCCCTTCGGCCGATAGCGGAAACAGACGATGTTCAGGGGGACCGGCGCGAGTAGCTCGAGCTCGGGCGTCGCCTCGATCCGCCGCGCGAGGTGCTGCGCGAGCGCGAGGTGTCGTTCGACCATCTCGCGATAGCCCTTGCGGCCGTACGCGCGGAGGGTCGCGTAGATCGCGATCCCGCGAGCGCGTCGCGACGCCTCCGGCCCGAGCGCGCTGTAGAGCGGATGCACGCCCGGCTCCGGCAGGTACGGCCCGCCGATGGCGAACGGCGATGCGAGCAGCGACGTGTCCCGCACGAACGCGAACCCGGAGTCATACGGCACGTTCAGCCACTTGTGGCCGTCGGCGATGACCGAGTTCGCGCGCTCGACGCCGCGCGCGAGCTGCGCGGCCTTCGGAGTGACCCGCGCGAACAAGCCGAAGGCGCCGTCTACGTGCAGCCACGCGCCGTACGCCTCCGCGAGGTCGGCAAGGCGATCGATCGGGTCGAAGTCGCCGGCGTTCACCTCGCCGGCGTTGCCGACGATGATCGCGGGGGCGCCACCGAGCTCCCGGAGCGCCGCCTCCATCGAGCCCAGGTCGATCCGACCGGCGTCGTCGCGCACGAAGCGTTTTGCTGTCTCGCGGCCGATACCGAGCATGGCCAGCGCCTTCGTCGCGCTCGGGTGGATGTAGCCGCTCGAGAAGACCGGGACCGGCGGCAGGCCGGCGAAGCCCCGCGCGCCGATGTCGACCCCGTGCCGCACCGCCCACCAGGTCCGAGCGGCGGCGAGGCCGGTGAAGTTCGCCATCGTGGCGCCGGTCGTGACGACCCCGCCCCATGACTGGGGCAGGGCGAAGAGGTCCTTCAGCCACTCGATGGCGAGCTCCTCGGCGCGCGTCGCGAGCGGCGACGCGTCCCAGGAGAATGCGTTCTGGTCCCACGCCGACGCCAGCCAGTCCGCCGCGAGCGCCGCTGGTGTCCCGCCGCCTGTCACCCAGTGGAAGAAGCGCGGTCCGGAGGAGCGGAGCGCTCCGTCCGACGCCCGTACCAGATCGTCGAGGACGGCGAGCGCACCGTCGCCCTGCTCGGGGAAGAGCTGACCGAGGCCGGCCGCGGCGCCGTCCGCGCCGGGGCGGCGCACACGGTCGCGGTCGATCTGGGAGAGATACGCCTGGGCAGCGGCTGCCGCGTGACGAAGGGTCTCGCCCATGAGCGGGCGCTCGCCGATCGGGTCGCTCACCGGCGAGATCGTAGTGCCGCTAGCGTGAGAGCGAATGTCGAACGCGGCACCCTCCGATCGTCGTCCTTGTGTGCGGATGCTGTTGCACGGGGCTTTCCGCGGCTTCGCGGGTGGGGTCGGCGACGTGACCTTGGACGCGACCACGATCCGCGAGGCGCTCGATACGCTGGTGCGGAAGCACCCCAGCCTCGCCGAGCGGCTTCGCGACGAGCGCGGCACACTGCGACCGCACCTCGCGCTCTTCATCAATCAAGAAGACGCGCGGCTCCTCGGCTGGGAGGACGCGCAACTTCGCGACGGTGACATCGTGCATTTGATCCCCGCGTTGTCGGGCGGATAGCAAGAGGGAGGAACCGGTGGCACAGAAGGTCACGCTGCTCGTCGGAACGAAGAAGGGGCTGTTCATCCTGCGCGGCGACGCCGGCCGCGGCTCGTGGCGGTGCGATGGGCCGGAGTTCGCGCCGGCCGAGATCCACCACGCGGCGTACGACCCGCGCGACGGGTCGGTGTTCGCCGCGGTGAACCAGACCTGGGGCGGCTCGCGCATCGAAGTCAGTCGCGACATGGGAAAGACGTGGAAGACGACGAAGAATCCGGCCTTTCCCGAAGGTACTGACCGCACGTTCTCGAAGACGTGGCACATCGAGCCGGGCCACGAGAAGACCCCGAACGTCGTCTGGGCGGGCACGGAGCCGGCCGCGCTCTTCAAGAGCGAGGACCGCGGCGAGACGTGGTCGATCGTGAAGGGCCTCGACGACCAGCCATCGCGCGCCAAGTGGACGCCGGGCTTCGGCGGGATGGGCCTGCATTCCATCGCCATCGACGCGAAGGACCCGAAGAAGATGATGGTCGGGATCAGCGTCGGCGGTGTGTACCGCACCGAGGATGGCGGCACCACGTGGGTGCAGGACAACACGCAGAGCGGCGCACCGACCGATCGACCGGACGTCTTCGGCTGCATCCACAAGCTCCTGTCGCATCCGCAGGAGAGCGGGCTGCGCTTCATGCGGGTGCACGAAGAGGTCTACTGGCGAGACCCGGGCGAGACCACGTGGCGTTTCAGCACGACGGGCCTTCCGTCGAACTTCGGCTTCGCCGCCGCGATCCATCCGCGCGACACGAACACCGCGTACTGCATCCCGCTCGACGCTCGTCAGCGGAGGGCTTCGCCGTTCGGCATCGGCGTCTACCGCACTCGCGACAAGGGCAAGACCTGGGACCGCCTCGACAAGGGCCTCCCCGAAGGAGCGCCGCTCGAGTCGGTGCGCGAGGGCATGCACAACGATCGGCTCGACCCGGTCGGTCTGTACTTTGGGACCGCGAACGGCGACGTCTGGGCCAGCAAGAACGAAGGCGAGAGCTGGTCGCGGATCGCGCAGTACCTGCCCTACGTCACGTCGGTGCATGCCGCGACCATCGAGTGACGTGCACGTTCTGCCAGATCGCTAAAGGCGAGCTTCCCGCCCACATCGTTCATCGCGACGAGAACGCGATCGCGTTCCTCGACCGATCGCCGCTGCTGCTCGGTCACGTCCTGGTCGCGCCGATCGAGCACATCCCCACGCTGGACGACCTGCCGGACCCGCTCGTGGCGCCGTTCTTCGCGTCCGTGCGGCGCACATCCGTCGCCGTCCAGAAGGGCATGCGGTCGGAGGGCTCGTTCGTCGCGACGAACACCCGGGTGAGCCAGAGCGTGCCGCATCTCCACGTGCACGTCGTACCGCGGAACAAAGGCGACGGCTTGTTCTCGACGCGGCTCGTCTGGCAGCGGAAGAAGTACGACAGCGAGGGGCACATGGCGGAGATCGCGACGAGGATCGAGGCGGCCTACCCGAAGTAGGGGCGGGTACCAGGACTTATCGGCTGGGTGAGTGCCATTGCCACGGCACGCGAACGGGTGCTCAATCGACGACGGGTGGAGGCCGGCAGAGCCGAGGGGCTGCTGGAGGGAAGCAGCAATGAGCGCGGGCGGAAACCTACGACGAGGGTACGCATACGGTGTTCCGGTTTCGGTCGACCCACGGACCCACGAGACCTACTCCCCGAGCCTGTTCTCACTGCTCACGATCGCGCTGATGATCGTGATGGTCGCCGCGATCGCGAGCGATCCGCACCTCGTGACCGCCATCGGCCGTGCGCTTGGGACGGCGTGGTCTGACTTCGTCGGTCTGCTGCTGGGAGTCCTCGGCCGCTAGCTCGGAACCTCAGCTGGCACGAACCTGCGGATAGCGTCGACGATCGCGATGTGCTCCTGCTCGAGCACGCGTGCCGCGAGCGAGTGCGCGTCGTCGCCCGGGAGCACGGCCACGCGCCGCTGAACGACGACCTCGCCGAGGTCGACCGTCTCGGGATGGACGCGATGGACGGTGCATCCCGACTCCGTCGCCCCCGACGCGAGCACGGCGGCGTGCACCTTGTCTCCGTGCATCCCGCGTCCGCCGAAGAGCGGCAGCAGCGCCGGGTGCAGGTTGATCACCGGCACGCCCGGTAGCCGCACGAAGAAGACCGGCGCGAGGATGTGGTCGAAACCGGCCAGCACGACGAGCTTCACGCCGAGCGCGGCGATCGCCTCCGCCATCGCAGCGTGCGCGGTGGCGCGGTCGGCGTACGCGCGCAGGGTGAAGACGCGACTGGGCACTCCCGCGATCGCGGCCCGCTGCAACGCCGGCACGCCGGCGTGGTTCGAGATGACGATGGCGACGTGCGCGTCCACCTCGCCCGCGGCGGTGGCGTCGAGGATCGCTTGAAGGTTCGACCCGCGTCCCGATACGAGGACCGCGACCGGCAACGTCATGCGAACTTCACCCTCCGACCTTCTCTGTGCGCCACGACCCGGCCGAGCGAAACGGCGTCCGGCACGGCGTCCAGCGCCGGGACCAGATCGTCGCCGTCGACGACGAGCACGAGCCCGATGCCCATGTTCCAGGTGTCGAAGCACTCCTGCGCCGTCACGCGGCCGAGCTCGCCGAGCAGCGTGAAGAGTCGCGGCACCGGCCACGCGCCGCCGTCGATCTCCGCGGCCAGTCCGTCCGGCAGCGCCCTCGGCAGATTTCCCTCCCAGCCTCCGCCGGTCAGGTGCGCGATGGCGTGGACGCGCGCGACCTCGCGAAGCGCACGGAACTCCGCGAGGTACGAGCGATGGGTGGCGAGGAGCGCCTCGCCGATGGTCTGGTCGTGGAGGTCGCGCCGGGCCTCACCGAGCATGTCGGCCAGGGTGCGCGACTCGCTCCCCGCCGCCTGCGCGAGGATCGTCCGCGCCAGCGAGTAGCCGTTCGTGTGCAGCCCCGTCGAGGGCAGCCCGACGAGCGCATCGCCTTCGCGGACCCTGTCCGAGCCGAGCACCCGTTCGCGATCCACCGCGCCGACGAGGAATCCCGCGAGGTCGTAGACGCCGTCCGCGTACATCCCGGGCATCTCGGCGGTCTCGCCACCGAGCAACGCCGCGCCGGCGCGCGCGCACGCGTCGGCCATCGCGCCGACGACGCGCGCGAAGACGTCGGGCTCGACGCGCGAGGTCGCGAAGTAGTCGAGGAAGAAGAGCGGCTCGGCGCCCATGGCGAGCGCGTCGTTCACGCAGTGGTTCACCAGATCGGCGCCGACGACCTCGTGGCGATCCAGGAGCCGCGCGAGCTCGAGCTTCGTGCCGACGCCGTCGGTCGTGGCGACGAGGACCTTTCCGGCGCCCGGCGAGGCGAACAGCCCACCGAACTGGCCGATCTCGCCGATGACCTCCGCTCGCTTCGTCCGCGCGATCCGCTCGCGGACTCGCCGGAGCGCATCCTCGGCGCGTCCCACATCGACGCCGGCGGCGCGGTACGTGAGGCTCACGCTCTGACGGGCTCGCTTTCGAGCGAGTCCTTCGCGAGCTCGAGCTGCACCGGAACGAGGTAATCGCCGGTGAAGCACGCGGTGCAGAGCTCGCCCTCGGTCCCCCCGGTCGCGCCGACCATCCCGTGGAGGGAGAGATAGCCGAGCGAATCCGCGCCGATGTGCCGCCGGATCGCCTCTTCGTCCAGCCGCGACGCGATGAGCTCGTCGCGGCGCGCCATGTCGACGCCGAAGAAGCACTGATGCCGTATCGGCGGCGAGCAGATCCGCATGTGCACCGCGGTCGCGCCGTGCGCGCGAAGGAGCTCGACGATCGGGCCGCTCGTGGACCCGCGCACGATCGAGTCGTCCACGACGACGACGCGTTTGCCGTCCAGCACGTCACGGAGCGCGTTGTACTTCAGCGCGACGCCCTGCCGGCGCAGCTCCGGCGATGGCTGGATGAACGTGCGCCCGATGTAGCGGTTCTTGATGAGGCCCTCGCGGAAGGGGATGCCGCTGCGGCGCGCGTAACCGACGGCAGCGGGGATCGCGCTGTCCGGGACGGGGATGACGACGTCGGCGGCCGCCGGATGCTCGTCGGCGAGCGTCTCGCCCATGCGCTCGCGGGTCGCGTAGACCGAGACGCCGCCGAGATCGCTCGCGACGGACGCGAGGTAGACGTGCTCGAACACGCAGAGGCCGCGCCGCTCGCCCGCGAAGTCGGCGATGGTCGCCGCGCCGCGATCGTCGATGCGCAGCACCTCGCCGGGCGCGACGTCACGGACGAACGCGGCGCCGACGGTCTCGAGGGCGCAGGTCTCGCTCGCGACAAGCCACGTGTCGCCCTTTCTTCCGAGGCAGAGCGGCCGCACGCCGAGGGGGTCCCGGACGGCGTAGAGCGCGCCCGGCGTGAGGATGACGAGCGACCACGCGCCGCGAAGCTTCGGCAACGCGCGGATCAGACGCTCGTCCCACGTCGCGCCGTCCTCGCGCGCGATGAGCTGCGCGACGACCTCCGTATCGCTCGACGTGGCGAACGACGCGCCGTCCGCGGACAGGTCCGCGCGAAGGTCGCGGGCGTTGATGCAGTTCCCGTTGTGTCCGATGGCGAGCTCGCCGAGGTCGTCGGCGCGCACGAGCATCGGCTGAGCGTTCTGGATCCGCGAGCTGCCCGTCGTCGAGTAGCGCGTGTGGCCGATGGCCGCGCGCCCGCCGAGCACGCCGAGGTCCGGCTCGCCGAAGACCTGTCCGACGAGACCCATCCGGCGGACGATGCGCAGATCTCGTCCGTCGGTCGCCGCGATGCCCGCCGACTCTTGCCCGCGGTGCTGCAGCGCGTAGAGCGCGAAGAACGAGAGGCGCGCGGCCTCCGTCGGATCCGCGGTGGCGCGGTTCCAGATGCCGACGATCCCGCACACGGCTAGACGGCCTTCCCGAGCGCGACCGCGAGACCGCGCGCGTGCGCTTCGGCGAGCGCGCTCACCGGCACGCCGAGCACCGGCGCGACTTCGAGAAGATCCCCGCCCATCGTTCCGAGCGTCCACAGCGGCACGTCGTGCTCGGCGGCGAGCGCGCGAAGCTCGGCGTCGCGTGCCGGATCGATGACGATCACGATCCCCGACGGCGCCTCGCCGAAGAGCGCGACGCGCTTGTCGATGCCGCGGATCGCGGGAAGCGTGACCTTCATCCCGATCCCGTCGCGGATCGCGAGCTCGGACAGCGCGACCCCCAGACCACCGGCGTCACGATCGTGCGCTGCGCGGATCGCGCCTGCGGTGTGCGCGGCCAGGATGAAGCGCTGGAGCCGCGCTTCGAGCGCGAGATCGATCGCGACCGGCCCCTCGTGCATGCCGCGCGAGGCGCCGTACGCGGACGCGCCGGTCGACACGTTCGCGCTGCCCGCGAGGAGGACGAGATCGCCCACCTTGCCGCTCGTCGGCGCGATGTGCGTGCGCACGTCGGCGAACCGCCCGACGGCGCCGATGACCGCGGTCGGCCAGATGTCGGCGCCGTGCGTCGCGTTGTAGAGAGAGACGTTGCCCGAGACGACCGGAACGCCGAGCGCGTCGCACGCCGCGGCGATGCCCGCGATCGTGCGGGTGAGCTGCCACGCGCCCTTCGGCCGCTCGGGGTTCCCGAGGTTGAGGCAGTCGGTGATGGCGAGCGGCGTCGCGCCCATGCACACGAGGTTGCGGGTGGCCTCGGCGACGGCAGCGGCCGCGCCGACGAACGGATCGATCGCCGCGATGCGCGGCTGGGAGTCGATCGCGGTCGCGATCCCGTCGGGCCGCCCCTTGATGCGCATGACCGCGGCATCGGCGCCCGGACCGACGACCGTGTCCGTGCCGACCATCTGGTCGTACGTCCGATAGATCGCGCGACGCGACGCGATCGCCGGCGATGCGAGCAGCTCCAAGAGCTCGAGCCCGATCTTCGCGGTGGTCCTGCTTTGAGCCTCGGACGAAGTGTCGCTCGTGCTCGGGGGGCCCTCCCTCGACCACGCAGGGTCTCGGGTCCCCCTGCGCGCGCCCGACACTTCGTCCTCGTCCATGACGGACCCCTCGCCCGAGCCCCCATTGAAGGCGGTCGCCCCGTACGCAGCCGCAAGATCGGAAATGTCGTACTCAGGGGCATCGTCGGCGAGCGCGCGCGGCGGCAGCTCGGCGACCAGCGCATCGGCATCGAAGAC
>DATBKH010000056.1:0-4127 GCA_036555955.1 Candidatus Limnocylindria bacterium
CTTCAGGTGGTGCACGAGCACGTGGAGGTTGTCCGGATTCACCAGGCCGGCCTCGGGCGCGCGATCGAGCACGTACTCGGGATGCTGGATGACGTACTGGTCGATCGGCGACGAGGTCGCGACGAGGAAGGCGGCCGACAGATCCTCGCGCCGGCCGGCACGGCCCATCTGCTGCCACGTCGACGCGACCGTCCCGGGATAGCCGAGCAGCACCGCGGCCTGGAGCGCGCCGATGTCGATGCCGAGCTCGAGCGCATTCGTGGACACGACGCCGCGCACCGACCCATCGCGCAGGCCGTGCTCGATGGCGCGCCGCTCCGAGGGCAGGTACCCGCCACGGTAGCCGCGGATGAGATCGGCGGGCCACTGCGGCTGTGTGAAGCGCGAGCGGAGGTAGGTGAGCAGGAGCTCCGTCTCGACGCGTGAGCGCGCGAAGGCGATCGTCTGGACGCCAGAGGCGAGGAGCGTGGCCGCGATGTCGCGTCCGGTGAACAGCGCGCTCTTGCGGATGCCGAGCGCCTGGTTCACGACCGGCGGATTCACGAACACGAGCACCTTCTCGCCGCGCGGCGCTCCGTTCCGATCGATGACGACCACGTCGTCCTCGACATGACGGCGCGCCAGCTCCTCGGGATTGGCGATCGTCGCCGACGTGCAGATGAACGTCGGATGCGACCCGTAGAACTCGCAGATGCGGCGCAACCGGCGCAGGACGTTCGCGACGTTCGATCCGAAGACCCCCCGGTACGTGTGCAGCTCGTCGAGCACCACGTAGCGCAGGTTCTCGAAGAGCTTCACCCATTTCGTGTGGTGCGGAAGGATCCCGGTGTGGAGCATGTCGGGGTTCGTGATGACGACATGGCCCGCGCTCCGTATCGCCGCGCGGACCGCCGGCGGTGTGTCGCCGTCGTAGGTGTAGGTCTTGAGCTCGACGTCGACGTCCTTCGCGAGACGCTCGAGCTCGGCGAGCTGATCCTGGGCGAGCGCTTTCGTCGGAAAGATGTAGAGCGCGCGCGCGGTCGGGTCCTTCGCGATCGCGTCGATGACCGGCAGGTCGTAGCAGAGCGTCTTGCCGCTCGCCGTCGGCGTGACGACGACGGTGTGCTTTCCGGCGTGCGCGCTCTCGAGCGCCTCCGCCTGATGCGAGTAGAGCGACAGGATCCCGCGTCGTCGCAGCGTTGCCGAGATACGGCCGTCGAGCCATGCCGGGAACTCGGCGTAGCTCGCGCGGCGCGGCGGCAGGCGTTCCCAGCGCGTCACCATCTGCTTGAAATCGGGGTCGCGCGCGAGCCCGTCGAGGATCTGCTCCAGGCTGATTCGTGCCGGAAATCGAACGGCCGTTCGCATGACCAGCGGACGATATGGAACGGGTGTTCTGACGTCAAGATGACGCCACACCGACGTTCGTCCGTGCGTTCATTCGCACGTGGGGCGCTTGGTCGCGATCGCTCTGGCCATCGCGCTGGCGGCCCTTTCGAGCGCGCCGGCGTCTGCCTCGGCGATGCCGGAGGCGCCGAGCTGTCCGATCTACGCGAGTGACGACGTCTGGCACTCGAGCATCGATGGCATGCCGGTCCATCCCCTGAGCGCGACGTGGCTCGCGAACATGGGCGGTGCGTCGCGGCTCCTGCACCCCGACTTCGGCGGGCCCTACGGGTATCAGCTCCAGGTCACGACAAACGTGACGCCGACGACCCGCGTGCAATTCGACTACGCGGACGAGAGCGACGACGTCCCGTACCCGTTCACTTCATCGACTCCGATCGAGCCCGCCTCCGACGCGCACGCGTTCATGCTCAACCGGGACACGTGCGTCCTGTACGAGCTTTTCGCCGCGTCCTGGAACGGCGGCCGGCCGACGGCCGGATCCGGCGCGGTCTTCGACCTCAAGCGGCACGACCTGCGACCCTCCGGCTGGACGAGCGCGGACGCGGCGGGTCTGCCGATCTGGCCCGGCGTCCTGCGCTACGACGAGGTCGCGAGCGGCGTCGTCGATCACGCGATCCGCTTCACGGCACAGCGCACCGATCAGCGCTTCGTGTGGCCCGCGCGCCATCAGGCGGGCGCGGCGCGCGACGCGTCGCTGCCGCCGATGGGCGCGCGATTCCGGCTGCGCAGCGACTTCAGCTTCGCGGGCTACGGCCGCGACGCGCAGGTCGTGCTGCGCGCGATGCAGCGGTACGGTCTGATCCTCGCCGACAACGGGTCGAACTGGTATTTCCAGGGCCAGGTGGATCCGCGCTGGAGCGACCAGCTCATCAGCGAGCTCAAGCGCATCCCCGCCGGCGCGTTCGAAGCGGTCGACGCGTCGTCGCTCATGGTCGATCCGAACTCGTCTTTGGCGCGAGGCGCGAGCGGCGTGGCGCTCCACCCGGGGTGGCACTCGTGGTGGCACTCGCAGTCCGACTACCTCGTCATGGCGCCGGGTCAGGTCGCGGACTTCTGGATCAAGTTCACGAACACCGGGACCGAAAGCTGGGTGCGCGGCATCTGGGGCCGCCAGGCGAACCTCGGGCTGAACGGCGACGACAAGACGCCGTACCGGCTGGGCATGGCGGCGAACTGGCTTTGGGACGATCGCATCGCGACGACCACCGTGCCCGTGGTCGCGCCCGGCGAGGTCGGGGAGTTCCGGTTCCAGGTCCGCGCTCCGACGGCGCGCGGGACCTATCGGCTGAATCTCCGTCCGGTCATCGACGGCACCGTCTGGATGGAAGACCAAGGGGTGTTCTGGCTCATCGTCGTCCCGTAGCCTGAAGATTATGCCTTGACAGACATATTCCTCTAGGCGTATATACATGGGCGTGCAGGACATGTTGAGCGCCCTCGCGGAACCGACCAGGCTCCAGATCGTCGAGCTGCTGCGCGCCAAGCCCCGTGCCGTCGGGGAGATCGTCGAGCGACTGGGGCTACGGCAGCCCCAGGTCTCGAAGCACCTTCGGGTGCTGAGCGAGGCGGGGCTCGTCGAGGTACGACCGGTCGCGCAGCAGCGGATCTACAGCCTGCGCGCGGCGCCGTTCAAGGAGCTCGACGCCTGGCTCGAACGGTACCGGCGGATCGCGGAAGATCGCTTCGACCGTCTCGAGAACATCCTTCGCGAGCAGAAAGAAAAGGGGGACAGAAGACGTGGCAACAAGAACGAGTGAGACGACGAAGGTGACCCTTCCATCGGATCTCGAGATCCTGGTCACGCGCGAGTTCGACGCGCCCCGAGATGCCGTCTACCAGGCGATGACCGACCCGAAGCTCGTCCCGCAGTGGTGGGGTCTGCGCAATTCGACGACCGTGGTCGACAAGATGGACGTGCGTCCCGGCGGGTCCTGGCGATTCATCAGCCGCGAGGCGGACGGCTCGGAGAACGCGTTCCGCGGCGAGTACCGCGAGCTCATTCCCGGCGAGAAGATCGTCCAGACCTTCGAGTGGGAGCCGATGGCCGGCCACATCTCCGAAGAGACCGGGACGCTCACCGACCTCCCGGGCGGACGGACCCTCTTCACCTCGCGGTCCCGCTTCAGCTCGAAGGAGGATCGCGACGGGATGGTGCAGAGCGGCATGGAGTCCGGTCTCCGCGAGACGTACGAGCGTCTCGACGAGGTCCTCGCGAAGCACACCACGTAGCCCGGCGTTACTCGCGCCGGCGCTCGTCGACGGGTCGGAGCAGGAGCGCGCCGAGCGCGTAGTACGCGAGCGCGAACAGGAATGCGATTCGCGGGCCCAGCGAGAGATCGATCGCGCCGACGCGGTCCATCGCGACGCCACCGATGGCGATCGCGATGGGCCCCGCGGCGCCGGTCACCACGTTCGAGATGCCCATGTAGCGACCGCTCGTGGCTTTCGGAACGATGTCCGTCATGAGGGCCCAATCCACGGCGAGGAACGCGCCGGCGGCGACGCCGACCGGGATCACGAACGCGATCGCGAGCACGATGTTCGGCGCGAGCGCGACGCCGAGCATGCCGAGCGATCCCACCACGCAGGTGAAGTACACGAGCGTCTTGCGGCCGAGCCGGTCCGAAAGTCGCGCCGCGGGAAACGTCGTGAGCGCGGTCGTGACCGCGATCACCGCGGTCGCGACGTTTATCCAGATCCCGATCTCGGAGTCGGCGAGCCCGAGCGAGCGGCTCATG
>DATBKH010000057.1:0-8434 GCA_036555955.1 Candidatus Limnocylindria bacterium
ACGTCGCGGGAGCGTGGTTCGAGCGTGCCCAGAAGCTCCTCGAAGGCGACGAGGACTGCGTCGAGTACGGCTACGTCCTCTTCGCGCAGGCCGCGATCAGCCACTCCTCGATGCCGCTCGAGGCGACGCTCGAGCTGGCGGATCGCGCCGCCGAGCTCGGCAAGAAGTACAACGACAAGGACCTTCAGGCGCTCGCGACGATGGCGCAGGGTCTGACGCAGGTCGCGTACGGCGACGTGACGAAGGGACTCGCGCGCCTCGATCAGGCGACCGTCGCCGCCGTCGCCGGCGACCTCACGCTGTGGTCCGCCGGCTGGGTCTACTGCGGGACGATCGGTGCCTGTCGCGAGGTCGCCGATTACCAACGAGCGAGCGAGTGGACCGAGGCGACGACGCGCTGGTGCGAGCGGCAGGCGATCGGAGGCTTTCCGGGCGTCTGTCGCGTGTATCGCGCCGAGACGGTCGCGCAGCGCGGGGCGTGGGCGCAGGCCGAGCAGGAAGCGCGAAAGGCGTGCGAAGAGCTGCAGCGCTATCAGATCAGCGAGATCGCGGCGCTGGGCTTCTACGCGATCGGCGAGATCCGCCGGCGGATGGGGGATCTCCCGGCGGCGGAAGAGGCGTTCCTCAAGGCACACGAGCTGGGCGCCGTCCCCGAACCGGGTCTGTCGCTCATCAGGCTCGCCCAGGGCAGAACGGCGGACGCGGCGGCATCGCTGAAGCGCGCGCTCGCGAACGCCCACGAGCACGGCGGGAGGGCGCGGCTCCTTCCCGTCGAGGTGGAGGCGGCGCTGGCGCTCGGTGACCGCGACCGCGCGAGCGCGGCGTCACGCGAGCTCGACGAGCTCGCGAAGCAGTTCGGTACGACGGCGATGGAGGCGGTCGCGAGAGTCGCGCACGCGAGCGTCGAGCTCGCCGAGGGGGACGCGACCGCGGCGGAGGCCACCGTGCGCGAGGGGCTCCGGCGGTGGCAGCAGCTGGAGATGCCGTACGAGGTGGCGAGGACGCGCCTCCTCCTCGCGAAGATCCTCGTCGCGCAGGGCGATCCCGCGGCCGCGGACCTCGAGACGCAAGCCGCACACTCCGCGTTCGAGCGCCTTGGCGCGCGTCTCGACGCGCGGCTCACGGACGCCCGCGCGAGCGATCCGAGCACGGCCGGCCCCGACGAGGACCTCGTCACGCGCACGTTCCTCTTCACCGACATCGTCCGGTCGACGAAGCTCGTCGACGCGATCGGAGACCGCGCCTGGACCGATCTCATCCGCTGGCACGATCAGACGCTTCGCGCGCTGATCGCGGAGCACCGCGGGGAAGAGATACGTCACCAGGGCGATGGACTCTTCGTGTCGTTCGCGAAGCCCGCGGAGGCCATCGACTCGGCGATCGCCATCCAGCGCCGCCTCGACGAGCATCGGCGCGCGAACGGCTTCGCACCCGAGGTGCGCATCGGCATGCATACCGCGACCGCGCAGCGCCGCGGTCTCGATTACGCCGGCTTCGGCATCCACGAAGCAGCGCGCATCGGCGGGGTCGCCGGGGCCGGCGAGATCCTCGTGAGCCGCGCGACGCTCGACTCCGCCGGCCGCACCTATCGAACGGAGAAGCGCGACGTCGAGCTCAAGGACATCAGCGGGCCGGTCGAGGTGGCCTCCGTCGACTGGCGCTAGCGCCTAGTACGTCTCGGCGGACCTGGGGATGGACGCGGCCGCGTTGCGGACCGCGCGGATGAGCACGTCATACTTCGCGTCCTTCAGCACGCAGCCGGCCGCGCCGAGGTGGCGCGCCGATTCGCAGACCTCGCTGTCGAGCGTGTACATGACGACGCGGGTGTCGGGCATCTCACCGGAGATCCACTCGAGGACCTGCGTCCCGCGCGCTCCCGGCATCTCGTCGTCGAGGATGACGACATCGGGGACGAGCTCCTGGCAGAGACGGACGGCCTGGCCCGCGTCGCGCGCTACCCCGACGCACTCCATGTCGCGCTCCGCGTCGACGAGATACCGCAGGTTCTCGCGGACCGACGGATGGTCGTCCACCGCGAGGACGCGGATCGTTCCCCCAAGCACCTCGGCGATTCTAGGGTCGACGAGCGCTGTCGATTTTCGATTGACACGCTCCAAGGGCGCTTCTACCGTTCGCACACGTGCCCGCGCGAACGCGGCGGCGCCGTCCGGCTCCGCTCTCTCCGTCGCTCCGCAAGCTCGGGGAGCGCGTGCGCGAAGCGCGCATCGCCGCCGGCTTGTCCCAGGCGCAGCTCGGAGCGCCGTATTTCACGCGCGCGCACGTGAGCGCGATCGAGCTCGGCAAGATCCGGCCCGGCATGCGGTCACTCGAGCACATCGCGAAAAAGCTCGGCAGATCCGCGTCCTTCTTCCTCGAGGACGCGGACGCCTCGCGCAGCCGCGACGAGCGCGAGCTGGAGATCAGCGCGATCGCCGGCCTTCTGACGTTCGCATCCGCGGCCGAGGCGCTGGGCCGCGCGCAGAAGCTGCTCGACGCGGGGGGACTGTCGGTCCGCGACACATGTCGCGTCCGCCTACATGCGGGGACCGCTCTCAACCTTCTGCATCGCGGAGGCGAGGCGATCGCCAGCCTCACGGTCGCGGAGCGGCTCGCCGGCGAGCTCGATAACGAGCCGCTCGCGCGTGCCGCCGCGTACCAGCTCGCGGTCGCGACGCGGATCGCCGGCAACCCTCGCGACGCGCGCGAGATGCTGGAGACGCTGCGGCGGCGGGTGGAGCATGCGAGACCGCCGGATCAGCTCCTGCGGCTCCGCATCCTGATCACGCTCGGCGGCTGCGCCCAGGACCTCGGGGAGCCGCAGGCCGCGGCGACGTACTACCAGCAGGCGCTCGAGTGGTCGGGCGAGATCGGCGATCTCGCGCGGATCGCGTTCATCCATCAAGGGCTCGGCAACGCATACCGCGCGATGGGCGATCAGGACGGCGCGGCCGGCCATTACCAGAGGGCGCTCGCGGCGGCGGAGCTCGGTAAAGATCTCGTCGGGGTGCTGATCATGCGGAACGCGCTCGCGGTGATCGCCGCCGACGCGGGGCGCCTCGAGTCCGCGTACGAGCACGTCGCGCGCGCGATCGAGATCGCGCGCGTCACCGGTCCCGCCGCCTATCTCGCGCACTGCTACGCGACGCGGGCGGAGGTCGCCCTCAAAGCCGACGACGACGCTCTCGCGCGGTCGAGCGCCGAATCCGCCATCGCCGCGGTCGACGAGCGAGGGGCCGACGCGGATCGCGCCGTCGCGACCGCGACGCTCGTGCTCGCGGAGCTGGACGCGCGCGGCGGCGATACCGCGCGGGCCGAGACCCGGATGCGCACGGCCGCGAACACGTATCGGGCGCTCGACGCGAGGGCGGAGCTGGGCGACGTGCTCATGCGTCTCTCACGATCGGCGAAGGCGCGCGGCGACCTGCGCGCGGCGGAGCGCTACGCGGCGCAGGCGTACGCCGCGAGCAAACCGCTCAGTGCGAACGTCGAGATGTAGCTAGTCGCGCTGCTGCTGCTCGGCGGCGGTGACCACGTTGCGGAGCAGGAGCTCCGTCGTCACCGCGCCGAGGCCGCCCGGCACCGGGCTGAGCGCGCCGGCCACCAGGGATACGCTCTCGGTGTCGACGTCGCCGACGATGCCGCGCGGTGTCATGTTGATCCCGGCGTCGATGACCGTCGCGCCGGGCGCGACCATGTCTCCGCGCAGGAAGCCGGCTCTGCCGATCCCGATCACGACGACGCCGGCCTCCTTCGTGATCGCGCGCAGGTCCTTGGTCTCGCTGTGCGCGATCGTCACGGTCGCGTCCTCGGCGAGGAGGAGCATCGCAGCGGGCCGCCCGACGACCGTGCTCCTGCCGACGACGACGGCACGAGCGCCGCGCAGCGGCACCGCGTAGAACCTCAGGAGCTCCACGACCGCGTCGGCGGTCGATGGGACAAAGCGCGCCCGGCCTCCCGCGAGAAGACCGGCGTTCTGCGGACTCAGCCCCTCGACGTCCTTGCGTGGCGCGATGCGATCGACGACGTGGCCCTCGTCGAGCGCTCCGGGAAGCGGCGTGAGCAGCAGGATCCCATTGACGCGCGCGTCGGCGTCGAGCGCGTCGAGGGTCGCCGCGAGGTCGTGCGCGGAGGCGCTCCGTGGAAGCGCGACCTCGTCCACCGCGACGTGCAGTCGCGTCCCCCGCGCGACGAGCCGCTGGACGTATGTGTTCGCCGCGGGATCCGCGCCGACCGACACGGCCGCGAGCCGTGGGGTGATGCCGCGCGCACGGAGCGCCTCGCTTCGCGCGCGTGACTCCTCGTGCACCTTCTGAGCGAGGGGCTTGCCGTGAAGGAGGCGCACGCTCTCGCTAGCGCGCGATCCGCGATTCGACGACGTCGGTGATCCGCTTGCGCTGCTCGTCGCTGCCGTCCACGGCGCGGTCGAGATGTTCGGACAGCGCCTTGACCTGCGCCGCGTCCTTCACCGACGCGAGGTTGATCATCACGTTCAGTGCGGCGCCGCGGAGCGCGGTCTCCGCCATGAGCGCGCCCACGCCGATGTCGCTCGCGGTCATCGGGCTCGCATGCAGGACGCCGCGCTCGCACGCGTGGAGCAGCCGGCGCGCGGTCTCGGCGACCTCGAGCGGCACGCGCGACGCGGCCAGAAGCGCGGCCTGCATGCGCTCCTGGCGGGTCTTCTTCTCGTCGTCGGTCTTGCGCGGCAGCTTCATCGCCTCGGCGACGCGCGCGTACGCCGCGCTGTCGTCGTCGACAAGCCGCAGAAAATCCGCGCGCAGGTTGTCGGCCTCTTCGACGAATGCGGAGAGCTCGGCGGAGCTCTGTTTCTTCAGCGAGATGCGCGCGACCATCGCCGCCAGCCCCGCTCCCATCGCTCCGGCGTACGCCGCCGCGCTTCCGCCACCCGGTACCGGCGAATCCGCGGAGAGATCGTCGCTGAATGCGCGCAGAGTGCGTTCGATGAGTCGATCAGCCATCGGGACGGGGGCGAAGTGTACGTGCTAGCATCGCCAAAACTGCATACGCGATCCCTTTCATCTAGAGAGGCTGAGGGAACGGCCCGATGACGCCTCGGCAACCGGTGGAGACCCGCTGTGGTGCCAATTCCGTCCCGCCGGGCGTGAGCCCAAGGGAAAGATGGGAGGGTCGACCGAACAGGGAGACCTCTCGTCGACGGTAGAAGGAGAGGTCTTTTTCTTTGGGCGCATTCGCGAGCCTGTTGCGATCCGGCGAGTTCCTCGTCACGGCTGAGCTGAACCCGCCGAAGAGCGCCGCCGCCGGCGTCGTGCGGCGGCGCGCCGAGGCGCTGCGCGGTGTCGTCGACGCGGTGAACGTCACCGACAGCAACCGCGCCATGGTCGCGATGGCGGCCATCCCGGCGGCGACGATCGTGCGCACGACCGGTCTCGAGCCCATCGTCCAGATGACGGGCCGCGACCGGAACCGGATCGCGCTGCAGGCCGATCTCCTCGGCGCCGCGGCGATCGGCATCGAGAACTTCGTGTTCATGAGCGGCGACGACCTGAAGGACGGCAACCATCCCGACGCCGTCAACGTGAAGGACCTCGACGGCATCGGCCTGGTGAAGATGGCCGTCGGGATGCGCGACCAGGCGCAGTTCCTTTCGGGTGACGAGATCAAGCAGCCGCCGAAGATCGTGGTCGGCGCGACGGCGTCACCGTTCACGAAGCCGATGGAGGCCGATCTCGACAAGACGCTCGCGAAGATCGCGGCGGGTGCCGAGTTCCTGCAGACGCAGCCGGTCTTCGATCTCGGGACGTTCAGCCGCTGGCTCGTCGAGGTGCGGCGCCGCGGATCGCGGCAGATCGCGATCATCGCCGGCGTCCTCGTGCTCCGCTCGGCGGAACAGGCCGAGCGCATGTCGAAAGTGCCCGGCGTCTCCGTGCCCCCAGACGTGATCGGCCGGTTGAAGCAGCGCGACGCCGAGAGCGAGGGGATCGCGATCGCGGTCGAGGTGGTGAAGGAGCTGCGCTCGCTTCCCGGTGTCCGCGGCATTCACATCTACGCGATCGAGTGGCCCGAGGCTGTGGGCCCGGTCGTCGAGGCCGCCGGTCTCTTGCCCCGTCCGGAAGCGAAGGTGCCCGCATGAACACGACGGTCATCGGCGCCTACCCCAAGATCGGCGACGGAGCCGACGCGCAGGAGCTGCGGCGCGCGCTGCACCGTCACGACCGCGGCGAGCTCGGCGACTCCGAGCTCGACAAGGTCTACGACGAGGCGACGCGAGCGGCGATCGGCGAGATCGAGGCCGCGGGCATCGACGTGACCAACGACGGGCAGATCCGCTGGGACGATCTTCTGTCGCCCTTCGCGCGCGCGTGGTCGGGGGTCGAGCCGGGCCCGCTCGAGCGCTTCTACGACAACAACACGTACTTCCGGCAACCCGTCATCACCGGCCCGTTGACGACGGATGGCCGATCGCTGGTCCGCGACTACACCTTCGCCCGGGGCATCGCGACGAAGCGCTTCAAGGCCGCGATCCCCGGCCCGCTCACCTTCGCCACGCTCTCCGCGCGCGACGACGAGCACGGCTCGTTCGAGGAGCGCACGCTCGCGGTCGCGGACGCCTGCGCGAGGGAGATCGCCGGCCTGAAGGCGGCGGGCGCGACGATGATCGACATCGAGGACCCGGCGATCGTCGCGGCCCCGAAGCACATCGAGCTCGCGCGCGAAGCGTACGGGCGGCTCGCGGATCCGGACCTCACGCTCAGCCTCATCACGTACTTCTTCCCGCCCGACCCGGTCCTCGAGTTCCTCGCCGCGTTCCCGGTCGCGGCCATCGCGATCGATCTGCGCAGTCGCGACACGACCGCGTACGAACGGCTCGACGTGTTTCGCACCCAATACGTCATCGCCGGCGTCGTCGACGCGCGCAACACACGTCTCGAGACCGCCGACGAGGTCGCGCGGTACGCGCAGCGGGCGCTGAAGCTCGTGCCATCGGAGCGCCTCGTGCTGGCGCCGACGACCTCGCTGGAGTACCTGCCCCGCGACGTCGCGCGGGCGAAGCTGGACGTGCTCACAGCGGGCGCGCGTCTGGTCGCCGGAGAGAAAGCGGGGGCCGCCGCATGAGCGAGCAGCTGCTCACGACCACCGTCGGATCCTTCGGCAAGCCCGAGTACCTCACGAAGGCACGCGCTCAGGCCGCGCGCGGGAAGCTCGGGGCGGCCGAGCTTCTGGAGCTCGAGCGCAAGGCGACCGCCGAATGGATTCGCCGCCAGGAAGAGATCGGCCTCGACGTGCTCGTCGACGGCGAGATGTATCGCGGGGACATGGTCGCGTACTTCGCCGAGCGGCTCGAAGGATTCAAGATCGGGGGCCTCGTCCGTTCGTACGGCAACCGCTACTACCACAAGCCGGTCATCGCGGGAAAGATCGCGCGGCCTGCGCCCCTCACCGTCAGCTGGTTCGAATACGCGCAGTCCCTCACCGCGAGGCCGGTGAAGGGGATGCTGACCGGCCCCTACACGCTGCTCGACTGGTCGTACAACGAGGCGTACCCGACGCGGCGCGACGCGGTCCTGGCTCTCGCCGAGGTCGTCCGTGACGAGGCCCGCGACCTGGAGCGAGCCGGCGCGAAGTACATCCAGATCGACGAGCCGGCGATCCACGCGCGACCCGAGGAGATCGAGATCGCGATCGAGGCGATGGGCATCGTCACCGCCGGCCTCGGCGCGAAGACGATCTCGCACATCTGCTACGGCGACTTCGCCGCGATCTACCCGCAGGTGCTCGAGCTGCCCGTGGATCAGCTCGACCTCGCGATGGCGAACTACGGTTATCGCTGGCTCGACCTCTTCGACCGCAACCCGTTCACGAAGGAGCTCGCGATCGGGATCGTCGACGTGCACGCGCATGAGACCGAGACCGTCGGGGAGGCCGCCGAAGGGATCCGCAAGGGGCTGCGCTACGTGAAGGCGGATCGGCTGTGGCCGCATCCGGACTGCGGCCTGAAGACGCGCACCGTCGAGGAATGCGTCGAGAAGTGCACCGCGGTCGTCGAAGCGGCGAAGGTCGTGCGCAAGGAGCTTTCGTCGGTCCCGGCGTAGCCGGCGTGGGTCAGCGGTGCTTCTTGTCGCGCCCGGACGTCTTCTCCGCGCGGACTCTGCGCGACCGCGGTGACGGAGCGGCTGCCGGTGCCGCCGGGGAGAGCGGCGCGACGGGTTCGGCGCGACGCGAGAGGGTGGTGCGCTGGATGAAGTAGACGGTGCCGGTCGGAGCGGTCATGTTCAGGTGCCGGACCTCGAGCTCAGCCTCCGCGAAGTGGTGGACGACGCGCCGGACGCTGACGTTCTCGGGCCGCGGGGTGAAGTTCCGCGACGAGTCGAGACGGACGACGGCGTAGGCGTCCTGCTGATCGGGTGCGGGTGTGGTCGCCACGACGGGAGCGTACTAGCGGTCGTACAGCTCCAGG
>DATBKH010000058.1:0-4621 GCA_036555955.1 Candidatus Limnocylindria bacterium
CAGCCGTCTACGCGTGATCGTCGATCCAGATCGCGCCGTCTTCGGCGTGCTCCTTCTTCCAGATGGGCACGATGGACTTCAGCTCGTCGATCGCCGCTCTCGCGGCGGCGAAGGCGGCCTCGCGATGTGGCGCCGCCGCCGCCACGATCACCGCGATCTCGCCGATGCGCAGATCGCCGACGCGGTGGTGGAGCGCCATCCGCAGGGGCCCGTGCTCGCGGGCCAGCCGCTCCGCGATCTCGCGCATCTTCTCTTCGGCCATCTCGGCGTACGCCTCGTACTCGAGATGCTCGATCCGCTTCCCGCGGCTTTCGCTGCGGACCGTGCCGAGGAACACGACGACGCCGCCGAACGCATCGTCACGCACGACGGCGAGTGCGTCGTCGATCGAGAGCGGCGCATCGCTCACCGCGATCGGCGCGAGCGTCCGCGCGCCGCCGGAGACCGGCGGGATGAGCGCGAGCTCGTCGCCGTCGGCGAGCGGCTCGCTGACCCCGACGTACTCCCGATTCTTCGCGATGACGACCTGGCGACCCTCGGCGATGAGCCGGTGGTCCCGCATGATCCGATCGATCGCGTCGCGGACCGTCGAGCCTGGTGGAAGCTCGAGATCAAAGTGGCCTCTGCCCGCCGCTTCGCGATACGAGGCGAACAAACGAACGAGCACGCGCACGGTATGAGCGTACCGGAGGTGCGAGAATCGCACGCTCATGGACACGAACGCGCTCGTGGCGTTCGGGCTCGCCTTCGCGCTCGTCCTGGCGAACGGTTTCTTCGTCGCCGCCGAGTACGCGTTCGTGCGGATCCGCAAGACGCAGCTCGAGGAGCTCGTGCAGCACGGGAGCGCCCGTGCGCGCCTCTCGGCCGACCTCGTCGACAAGCTCGATCAGTACATCTCGGCGTCGCAGCTCGGCGTCACCCTCTGTTCGCTGGCGATCGGCTGGATCGGAGAGCCCGCGGTCGCCGCGCTCCTTCGGCCGATCTTCGTCGGCCTTCCCGATCCGCTCATCGAGGTCATCTCGTTCGCGCTCGCCTTCGGCGTAATCACGTATCTCCACATCGTGGTCGGGGAGCTGGCACCCAAGTACGTGGCCATCCAGCGGGCGCTCACCCTCGCGCTCTGGTGCGCGTATCCGCTGCACCTGTTCTATCGCGTTATGTACCCGTTCATCGCGCTCGTGAACGGGAGCGCGAACGCCATCCTTCGGGTCGTCGGCATCCGACCGAGCGACGAGGTAAACGTCCACAGCGAGGAAGAGCTGAAGATGTTGGTCGCGGTGTCCACGCGCAAAGGGGTTCTCCAGGAAAGCGAGCGGGTCATCGTCGGGCGGGCGATGGAGTTCGCCGACCGGATCGTGCGGCAGGTCATGGTCCCGCGAACGGAGATCGTGGCCGTCTCGGACGACACGCCCGTCTCGGAGATCCTCGTGACCGCGCGGCAGCACCGCTTCTCGCGTTTTCCGGTGTTCCAGGAGGACCTCGACCACATCATCGGGATCGTCCACGTGAAGGACCTCGTCGGCGTGGACAAGGACAACCGCACCCGGGCGCGCGACGTGATGCGAAAGGTGCCGGTCATGCCCGAGACGATGCGTCTCGATCAGGCGCTAGCAGAGTTCCGGCGGCAGCGCGTGCAGCTCGCGGTCGTCCTGGACGAGTTCGGCGGGACGGCTGGGCTCGTGACCCTCGAGGACGTCATCGAACAGCTCGTCGGTGAGGTGCAGGACGAGTTCGACCGCGAGGCGCCGGCGTTCAAGGAGGAGGCGCCGGGCACGTTCGTGGTCGACGGATTGACGTCGCTCGACGCCCTGCGGGAGCGGCTCGGCCTCGAGCTCGCCGACGAGCCCTACGACACCGTCGGCGGCCTGGTGTTCGGGCGGCTCGGCAGACTCGCGGCCGTCGGCGACACGATCGAGGTCGAGGGGTACCGCTTCGTCGTCACCGCGGTCGACGGCCGTCGCGTCGCTCAGGTCCGTGTGGTCCGCGCGCGCCCGCCGCGCAAGGCCGCCTGACGAACATACGTCGCCAATCGTGCGATCGAGAGTGCGACGATTGTGACGACGAAGTAACGGCCCGCTTGCCCGCCGCGCTGGCACGACAGGTGCTTAGGCATGGCCTCGTGATGGACCTTTTGACCAGCGATGGCGGACTCGCGATCTTCACGGCGGTAGGCATCGTCGCGACCGCGTTCTCCATCGTGCGTGACGCCAAGGCGCAGAAGGCCCGACTCGTGACCGAGGACGTCTCGGTCGACTATCCGCGCGCGGCCTAGCCGCCGAACAGGGATCGCACGAAGCTGACCGCGTCGCCGATGCGCGCGCCCCAGAATGCCTGCGCGCGGGGATCCATGAGCACGAAGACGCCCATGGCCGCGAGCGTGACGGCCGCGGTCATGAGCGCGAACCCGACGGCGCTGCTCCGGAAGCCGACACGCACGCCTCCACTCTAGTGGGCCGGCGCGTCCGCTCGAGCTAGGCGCGCGCTCCGCTACGCAGGCGTGCCACCAGATTGTCGAGCCGCGCCCGCGAGATCGTCAGGAACTTCGCGAGGTTGGTGCGGTCGGCCTCGCCGATGTTGGCGTGGCCGTCCTCGCCGATCGCCCGGGCGAGCTCCGCGAGCGCCTCGTTCAGCTTCCGCGTCGCGGTGATGAGCGCGTCGTCACGGAGCGGCGGGATGGTCGGCTCGGCCCGCGGGACCTTCTCGCCGGGGTGGAGGATCCGCTCGACCTGGTCGTGAAGCCGGATCAGGGTCAGCTTGCCGGTGATGATCTGCTTCGCGAGTGACTGGCGGCGGCGCTTGTTCTCGAGCTTCATGAGCTCGTAGGCCGCGGACAGCGTGTCGTAGCGCTGCGCGACCATCTCGCGCACGTCGTCGGGGGCCGTCGCGAGGCGAAGGCGATTCTCGACGTACCCCTTGTCCTTGCTCAGCTTGTTGGCGAGGTTGCGGATCGAGTAGCCGAGCTCGTCGGTCATCTTCTTGTAGATGACGGCCTCGTCGAGGGGCGAGAGATCCTCGCGTTGCAGGTTCTCGATGAGCGCGATCTCGAGGGCGGTCGAGTCGTCGAATCGCTCGACGATCGCGGGAATGGTCTCCTTGCCCGCGAGCTTCGACGCGCGCCAGCGCCGCTCGCCCGCGATGATCTCGTAGTCCTCACCGGCGGGGCGGACGAGGATCGGCTGAAGGACGCCATGCTCGCGGATCGAAGCGGCAAGCTCGGCCAGCGTCTCCTCGTGCCAGGTCATGCGCGGCTGGCCCGGATTGGGGATGACCTTCTCGAGTGGAATGTCGCGCACCGCCGTAGGGGTGCGTGCCGCGAGCAGGCTGATGATGCCGGGCTGCGATTCGGTCTCCTGCTGGAAGATCCGCTCGCCGGCATCGCGGAAGCTCTTGCGCGGACGATTAGTGGTTAGCACCGATCACCTCCTTGGCGAGATCGACGAAGCTCTTGGCCGCGTCGCTGCGCGGCTCGTACACGGTGATCGGGACGCCCGCGGTGGGCGCCTCGCCGATCTTCACGGATTGCCGGATGACCGTGTCGAACACCTGGTGGTCGCCGAGATCCTTCAGCGAATCGAGCATGTCCCGCGCGAGGATCGTCCGGCTGTCGTAGAAGGTCGGAAGCAATCCGTAGACCTTGAGGTTCGGATTCAGCCGCGTCTGAACGGTCTTGATGATCTTGAGAAGAGCGGCGACACCCTTCAGCGCGTAGTACTGCGTCTGGACCGGGATGATCACCCCGTTCGCCGCGACGAGCGCGTTCAGCGTCAGCAGACCGAGGGTGGGTGGGCAGTCGATGAGCACGTAGTCGTAGCGCTCCGTGATCTCGCGGTCCAGCTTGTCGCGGAGCGCCATCTCGCGACCGATCGCGTTGAAGAGCTCGACCTCGGCCGCGGAGAGCTCGAGCGTTGCCGGCGCGACGTCCACCTTTTTCGTCTTCGTCGGACGCACGATCGATGGCAGCGAGACGTTCGAGTCGATGAGCACATCCGCGATGGAGCGCTCGACGGTGTTGAGATCGACGCCGAGGCCGACGGTCAGGTTCGCTTGCGGGTCGAGGTCGATGCAGAGGATGTCGTGGCCTAACGAAGCGAGTGCGCCACCGAGATTGATGGCGCACGTGGTCTTGCCCACGCCGCCTTTCTGGTTCGCGATCGCGATGATCGTGCCCAACCGCGCTCTCCTCTTCGCCGATCCATCGCCCCTGGATCAGCTTCGAGTTGCTGTGCTCCCCACAGCGCGCGGAAACGTACGCGCCCCAGCCTTGCGCTGGACTATAGCGGGAAAGGCGAAGTCTTTGTGCGACTTTGCGGCGCACAGTTTCGTCATCGGGCCCGGTCGACCCTCGCGCGCGCCCGGTCACGGACTCGTCGTCGGTGCACTCGCACGCCCGCTCGCGGATACTTAGCGGGAAAGGCGGCCCCTCTCGCTTCGCTCGCGGACCCGTCGTCGGCGCCCTCGCGAGCAAGCTCGCGAGATACTTAGCGGGAAGGCGGGCCCCTCTCGCTTCGCTCGCGGACCCGTCGTCGGCGCCCTCGCGAGCAAGCTCGCGGATACTCAGCGGGAAGGCGGGCCCCTCTCGCTTCGCTCGCGGGCCCGTCGTCGGCCGCGTGCGCGAGCAAGC
>DATBKH010000059.1:0-21807 GCA_036555955.1 Candidatus Limnocylindria bacterium
CATCGTCTTCGCCTGTCGGACTCAGCTCTGCTCTTTGAACTCGCCTTCGATCGTGTCGCCGTCGCGCTTCGCGCCGGCCCCGGCGGGCTCGCCCTCGGGCTCACCCTGCGGCTGACCCTGCTGCTCCGCCTGCTTGGCCTGCTCCTGCTGGTACATGACCTCGCCGATCTTCGTCGACGCGGCTCGTAGTGCCTCCATGGTCGACTTGATCCGCTCGACGTCGTCGGTCTTGAGAGCGTCGCGCAACGCGGCGAGCTTTTCCTCGACGTCCTTCTTCGTGTCCGCCGGGACCTTGTCGCCGAGGTCCTGAAGGGTCTTCTCGATGGAGTACGCCATCGTGTCGCCCTGGTTGCGGACCTCGATCTTCTCGCGGTTGCGCCGGTCCTCTTCGGCGTGCATCTCGGCGTCCTTCACCAGGCGCTGGACCTCGTCCTTGGACAGACCGCTCGACGCGGTGATGGTCACGTGCTGCTCGCGCCCGGTCGCCTTGTCGCGCGCCTTCACGTTCACGATGCCGTTCGCGTCGATGTCGAACGACACTTCGATCTGCGGTATGCCGCGCGGGGCCGGCGGGATGCCGTCGAGGAGGAACCGCGCGAGGCTCTTGTTGTCCCCGGCGAGCTCGCGCTCGCCCTGGACGACGTGGATCTCGACCTGCGTCTGTGCGTCCGACGCGGTCGTGAACACCTGCGACTTGGACGTGGGAATGGTCGTGTTGCGCTCGATGAGCTTCGTCGCGACTCCACCGAGCGTCTCGATGCCCAGCGATAGCGGCGTCACGTCGAGGAGAAGGACGTCCTTCACCTCGCCCTTCAGCACGCCGGCCTGGATGGCGGCGCCCACCGCGACGACCGCGTCGGGGTTGACGCTCTGGTTCGGCTGCTTGCCGTTGAAGAGCTTCTTCACCGTCTCGACGACGAGCGGCATCCGCGTCTGGCCGCCGACGAGGACCACCTCGTCGATCTTGTCCGACGTGACGTCGGCGTCCTTCAGCGCCTGCTTCACCGGCGCGATGGTCTTCTCGACCAGGTCGCCGACGAGCTGCTCGAGCTTCGAGCGCGTGAGGGTGATGACCAGGTGCTTCGGACCGGACTGGTCCGCGGTGACGAACGGAAGGTTGATCTCGGTCTGCTGCGTCGAGCTGAGCTCGATCTTCGCCTTCTCCGCGGCCTCCTTCAGACGCTGGAGGGCCATACGGTCGTTCTTCAGGTCGATGCCCTGGTCCTTTTTGAACTCGTCGATGAGCCACTCGATGATCCGCTGGTCGAAGTCGTCGCCCCCGAGGTGCGTGTCGCCATTCGTGGCCTTCACCTCGAAGACGCCCTCGCCGAGCTGCAGCACCGAGATGTCGAACGTGCCGCCACCGAGGTCGTAGACCGCGATGACCTCGTCCTTCTTCTTGTCGAGCCCGTACGCGAGCGACGCGGCGGTCGGCTCGTTGATGATCCGGAGCACCTCGAGCCCGGCGATCTGTCCCGCGTCCTTCGTGGCCTGACGCTGCTGGTCGTCGAAGTACGCGGGCACGGTGATGACGGCCTGCGTGACCTTCTCGCCGAGATATGCCTCGGAGTCGGTCTTCAGCTTCTGGAGGATCATCGCGGAGACCTCGGGCGGCGTGAGCTTCTGCCCGTTCCCGAGGACGATCTCGACGCCGCCGTTTCCGGCCTGCTGGATCTTGTACGGGACCATCTTCACGGTCCGCTGCACCTCAGGGTCCGTGAAGCGGCGTCCCATGAGGCGCTTCACCGAGTAGATGGTGTTCTCAGGGTTCGTGATCGCCTGACGCTTGGCGACCTGGCCGACGAGGCGCTCGCCGTTCTTCGTGAACGCGACGACGGACGGCGTGATGCGTCCGCCTTCTGCGTTCGCGATGATCGTCGGCTCACCGCCTTCCATGTACGCGACGGCCGAGTTGGTCGTGCCGAGGTCGATGCCTATGACTTTTGCCATTTCAGTTCTTCTCCTTGCCTTCGCTCCCACTCGAAACGGTGACGAGCGCCGGACGAATGAGCTTCTCGTGCAGGCGGTACGCCTTTTGATGCTCCGCGATGACGGTCCCTTCGGGCTCGTCCGACGGGATGTGCGCGACGGCCTCGTGCTGGTATGGATCGAACGGCTTGCCGACCGACTCGACCGGCTCGAGACCCTCCCCTTCGAGGATCGCGCGGAGCTTGCGCTCCACGAGCCACATCCCCTCGACCCAGGCCTGGCCCTTGAGCTCGTCGGGAACGGTCGCGAGGGCGCGGTCGTACCCGTCGAGCACGTCGAGCAGCTTGCTGATGAGATCCACCTTCGCGAATTTCGCGAACTCCGTGCGCTCGGCCTCATTCCGCCGACGGTAGTTGGCGAAATCGGCGGCCATGCGCTTCAGATCGTTCGTGAGCTCCTCGGTCCGGTCGGCGGGCGGGGCCGGGTCGGATACCGGGATCTCTGCTTCAACCCTCGTATGGCCATTCGGCCCGCGCTCGCGCGCGCGCTGCTCGAGCAGCTCCTCGGCGCGGCGCACTTTGTCGTCCATCAGCGACCCTCCATGACTCGAACCAGGTCGCTCATGAGCGACCCGACGTAGCGCACCGCTCCGATCGAGCGTGCGTAATCCATGCGCGTCGGCCCGACGACTCCGACGAAGCCGACGACGTCCTTGCTCGCCCCGTACCGCCCGATGACGAGACTGCAGTCGCGGAGCGACTCGTGCTGGTGCTCGCGCCCGATGGTGATGTGCACCTCGCCGTCACCCAGGTCCAGCGGAAGGATGTCCGCGAGCTGCGTGTGATCCTCGAAGAGGCTCAGCATCGCGCGGCTCCGATCGGACTGCGCGAACTCGGGCTGCGCGAGGATGTTCTGGAACCCGTCGACGTAGACCTCACGCGCGCGCGACGAGTCCTGCTCTTCGAGGATGCGGACGAGCGCGCGTCCGACCTCGGCGGCGGCACCCTCTTCACCGGCGGTCGCCATCGCGATCCTGACCGCGGATGCGCCGGCGAGCTGCTCGGTGAACCGGCTCGACAGCGCCCGCAGCTGCTCGGGTGTGGTCGCGTCGCTCAGGTCGAGGACCTGCTGGCGCACCGCACCGCCCTCGATGACCGCGACGAGCAGCACGCGTCGCTCCTGGATCGGGACGATCTCCACGTGCCGCAGCGCGGTGCGCTTGCTCGCGGGCGGCGTCACGATCGAAGCCTCCGCGGTGAGACGTGCGAGCGACGACGCGGCGACGCGAAGCCAGGCCGCCGTGTCGCGGAGCGCCTGCTGGAATTGGTGCGAGACGGTGACCTGCTCGTCGGCCCGGAGCGTGGTGCTCGGCATGAGGCTCTCGATGAAGTAGCGGTAACCAAGATCGGTGGGCACGCGTCCGGCGGAGGTATGCGGATGGGTCAAAAGTCCCGCCTCCTCGAGCGCGGCCAGCTCGTTGCGAACGGTCGCCGCCGAGACGTCGAGCTTGTACCCGCGGACGAGCTGGGCCGAGGCGACCGGCTGCGCCGTCGCGATGTACTCGCGTATGACCGCGGCGAGCACCTGGCGCGCCCGGGGGTCGAGCTCGGGAAATTCGGACAAATCAGGCTTCTGTGGCACGATTAGCACTCTCCTGGCGAGAGTGCTAAAGAGCCTAGCAGGGCCCGTCGGGGCCAGTCAAGGCTTCCCGGCCGGTCGTCCGCCCGCCGAGGTAGCTGGCACGGGGACTGCGCGGGACCACGCATTCTGGGTCGGGGGTTTGGCTATGTGGACCGAATTCCGCGCTTTTCTCGTGAAGACGAACGCTCTGGCGCTGGCGCTCGCGGTCATCCTTGGTCTGGCGCTGGCCGCGGTCGTCACGAGCCTCGTCGCCGACATCATCATGCCGCCGATCGGGCTGCTCCTCGGCAGGGTCGATTTCCAGAACATGTACGTCAACCTCTCAGGCGGGAGCTATCCGTCGCTCAAGGCGGCGAAAGACGCCGGCGCGGCCACGATCAACTACGGCGTCTTCATCAACCAGGTGATCACCTTCGTCGTGGTGGCGCTCGTCGTCTTCCTCATCGGCCGGCGGTTCGTCCCGAGCGTGCCGACAAAGGTGTGTCCCCGCTGCGCGGCGGACGATCTGCCGCTCGCGGCGACGCGCTGTCCACACTGCACCTCTGATCTCGGTGAGGTATCCGGCGCACCCGCGCCCCTCCGGCCGCGCTAGCGGTGAGCGCCGCGTCCTCAGGCGGCCGTGGGTGAGAGCAACGCGCGAACGCGCGAGACGAGGTCGTCGAGGTCGAAGGGCTTCGTGACGTAGTCGGCGGCGCCGAGCTCGGTCGCGTAGAGACGTTCGGACATGCCGAAGATGGCCGTCACCACGATGACGGGAATGCGTGAGATGCGCCCGTCGGCGCGCAGCTCACGGAGGACCGAGAAGCCGTCGCGCTTCGGCATCATCAGGTCGAGCACCATCACCGCAGGCGTGAGATCGTCCACGTCGCGCATCGCCTCGTCGCCGTCGTGCGCGAGCTTCGCGTCGAGGCCGTCGTCCTTGAGCGCCGTCATCATCACGTCGCCGAGCGCGGGGTCGTCCTCGACAACGAGGACGAGCGGACGCTTCCGTGGCGCGGCCAACTAGAAGCGGACCTCTTTCGCGAGTCGGTCGGCATCGCGGATCTCGATCCGGCGTCGACGGATCGAGATGATCTCCCGGCGCTCGAGATCGCCGAGCACGCGGTTCACCGAGACGCGTGACGCGCCGATGAAGGCGGCGAGCTCGTCCTGCGTGAGCGTGAGCTCGTTTCCGTCCCCACTGGATCGCACCAAGTCCAACAGATATTTCGCGACCCGGCTCGGGACGTCGAGGAAGATGAGGTCCTCGACGCGGTCCGACAGCCTGCGGATGGTCCGCGCGAGCGTCTCTAGGACAACGCGGAAGGACGCCGGATGTGATTCGAGGTACGAGAGGAAGTCGTCGCCTGCCAGGAGCGCCGCGCGCGTGTCTTCGAGTGCCGTTGCGCTCGCGGATCGCGGGCTTCGGTCGAAAAGCGCAAGCTCTCCGAAGAACTCGCCCGGTCGCATGATCGCAACGAGCGCTTCCTGACCGAACTCACCCGGGAGCGCGATCTTCACCGCGCCCTCGAGGACCATGTACAGATGCGTTCCGGGGTCGTCCTTGCGGAAGATCATCTCGCCCCGGCGAAAGCTCTTCGTTCGCACGCGATCCGCGAGCTCGACGAGCTCGGCGTCCGGAAGCCTGGAGAAGAGCGGAAGTCGTCGGAGGTGCTCCGCGACCCGCTGCTCGGGCATCTCGCGGATTCTACGAAACGAACTTGACGCGCCGAGCATCATGAGCGCCCCATGCACGACGTCAACGAGCGCGCGACCGCGGTCGGCGGCGAGGCGTACATCTCGGGTGCGCTCACCGGCGTCGACGACGCGCCGCGCACGAGGCTGTTCTACGAGGTCCTGGGGGAAATCGTGGGTGGAGCGGGACTTCGGGCCTACCTGCCGCATCGCGTGACCGATCCGGCGGCCGCCGCGCACCTCGATCCGCGAGCTGTGTACGAGATCGATCGGTCACACGTGACGACGGCCGAGGTCCTCGTCGCCTACGCCGGCATCCCCTCGTTCGGCGTGGGGATCGAGGTCGAGCTCGCACGCGAACACGGTGTGCCGGTCATCGTCGTCGCCGAGCGAGACCGCTCCATCTCGCGTCTCCTCGTGGGCAATCCGGCGGTGGTCGAAGTGGTGCGGTTTGCGGATCTGAACGAGCTTCGCCAGAAGCTCGGTGCGGCCGTGACAAAGATCCGCCCCAGGGAGCGAGGAAGCCGAGCGCCGGTCTCCGATGACATCGTCGTGCGGCGATTCATCGGCAGTCTGGAGGACGCGCGCCGCCTCCCGCCGCAGGAGATCGTCGCGCTGCTTCGCGTGGGCGAAGTCGACGGCGCGACCGCCGAGGCCATCACGAACGCCGTCGGCAGTGGACGGCTGTTCGGCGCGGGACTGCGCGACCTCGTCGGACGTCATGCGCTCCGCGGCGCGGACCTCGGAGCGTTCGTCGTTCACGACATCGCCGAGCGCACGCTCGCCGAGACCGGACGCGTGTTGGGCATCGACGCGCGAGCCGCGCGACGCCACCTCGCCCTCGCGCGAACCGGCGTCGGCCTCGGCGCGGACGCCTCAGCTGAATCGGTCGCACAATGGCTCGTGACCGAGCTGATCGCGCCGCCGACGCGGGCGCTTCAGCTGCACCTCTTTGGTGTGTCACACCGAAATTAGCGAGAGCGGGGGTGCGGGGATTCAGTCCCCGCGACGAGATGGGCAAAGGCCAAAAGAAGCAAAAGACGAGCGGAAAGCTCGGATGGCGCAGCAAGAAAGCCAATCACGGTAGAAAGCCGGGGATGGGCCGGGGCAAGCGCAACTAACAGGAAGGGCACGCCTTGCGGCGTGCCCTTCGGCGATCCGGTCTTGCTAGCGGCGCTTCTTTCGTGCCGAGCCGCGGCGCGTCGAGCTGCGCCGTGTCGTGCGCTTCGCCGTCGAGCGTCCCGATGTGCGACGGCGGGCCGTCGTCTTGCGGCCGCCCCGTTTCGCGGTGGAGCGCTTCGCCGTCGCGCGCTTCGCGGTGCTCCGCTTTGCGGTGGTCTTTCGCTTCGCGGTGGTCTTGCGACGCGCCGTGGTTCGCTTCGCGGTGGTCTTCCGGCCCCCGCTCCGGCTCGTGCTCGCGCGACGGCGCGCCGTCTTGCGGCCGCCACCGCTGCTGCTGGACATCGAACCGCTCATCGGTGAGGGCGGCGGAGGCGTCGGACTCGATGGCATCGGCGTGGGCCAGACCGAGCCGGGCTCCTTCTGCGCGGACCAATCGGTTCCTTGGTCTTCCAACTCTATTGTTCCTCCCCAGAAAATCGGTGGAACGCTCCGGTGATGCATATCGAATTCGGCGGGGCATAGCAAGCGCCGGAACCGCTGGTGCCTCGCGTCGTATGGCTGACATGGAGATCGTCGAGCAGGACCCAGGCCAGTGGCGTCCCTGGGAGCCGCCGCTCTGGCTCGTCGCCGCCGGACTGTTCGCCGCGCTCCTCGTCGGTCTCGTGCAATCCGGTCTCGTCGCCGATCCGCGACTGCTGAATGCGCCGTCGCCGAGCCCCTCCCCGTGCGTACCCACGGCGATCACGCAGGTCGGCGGCGCGAGCTACGTCTGGACCTTCTGCCCCTAAGGCAGTAAGCGCACGAAGACCTCGCTCGCGAGCAAGCGGCCCCGCGGCGTCAGCGTCACTCGCCCGTGTTCGATCTTGATGAGACGCGCCCGCGCCACGTCGGCGAGGCCCTCGCGGACCCGCGCCGCCGCCGCCGCGCCGAATCGCGCCGCGTAACGACCCAGATCGAGCCCGGAGTCCAGACGCAGGGCGAGCATGGCGGCCTCGCTTGGAGCGTCGGCCTCGTCGTCCACCGCTCGGGCCCCGCCGGCTTCGACCCGCTCGAGGTAGGCGCGCAGATCGACCGGATTCGCCGACCGTTTGCCGGCGAGGTGACTGTGCGCTCCCGCCCCGACCCCCAGCCACTCGCGATCGCGCCAGTACCCGAGGTTGTGCAGCGAGCGTTTTCCAGGCCGCGCCCAGTTCGCGATCTCGTAGTGGCGGTAGCCGGAGCGGCCGAGCATCCGCTCCGCGATGCCGTACAGCTCGGCGACGGCCGCATCGTCGGGCTGCGCGGCGGCCGCGGCGCGGCGCCACCGCTCGATCACCGGCCAGCCGCCGCCCGGCCAGTTCGCGTTCGCGGCCTCGGGGTCGAGCCGCAGCTCCAGGGGATAGCAGGAGATGTGATCGGGCCCCAGGCCGACCGCGGTCAGAAGATCGCGCTCCCAATCGTCCGCGGTCTGGCCCGGCCAGCCAAAGATGAGGTCGAGGCTGACGTCCAGCCGTGCGTCGCGGGCCGCGGCGACCGCGGCGCGCGTGTCCGAGGGCTGATGGGTACGGCCGAGCGCGCGCAGGCCACGAGCGGCGAAGCTCTGCGCGCCGAGCGAGAGCCGGGTGATCCCGAGCGCGAGCCAGGCGTCGAGCCGTGCACGATCGAGCGTCGCGGGGTTCGCCTCGAGCGTGGCCTCGCGCGGCCGCATCGCGAAGGCGTCACGCAGCCCGCGGCCGAGCGCGTCGATCTCGGACGGGTCGAGAAGGCTCGGCGTGCCACCGCCGAAGAACAGCGTGCGCACCCGCGGCCGGCCGAGCAGCGCTCCCTCCACGGCGATCTCGCGCGAGAGGGCCGCGAGGTAGCGGCCGCGGAGCGCGCTCGTGGCCGGTGCCGTCGCGAAGTCGCAGTAGGGGCAGCGCGAGGCGCAGAACGGGACGTGCACGTAGAGGCCGATCCCCCGCGTCATCTCCGGATCGCCCCAAGCGGGTCCGGCAGCTCGGCGTCGGCCGAGAGCTCGGCGGTGCGACCGAGGTCGACGAGCCACTCTCGCGACTCGTGGACGAACGCGAGCAGATGGCTCGGCTTCCACTCGCTCTCCGCGACGATCCGCTCCTCGCCGAAGTCCGGCAAAAGAAGGACATACGCCGTGAGGCGGTCCACCAGGCGTGCGCCGGACACGCCGAACCCGCCGAGGCGGTCCACGCCGCCGAGCGCGTCGACGATCGAGCGGCGGAGCGGTTCCACGACCTCGGCGAGCCGCGCGTCGTCCAGCGGCTCCACGCCGGCCGCGTGCTGGAGCGCGAGCGCGGCGCGCGCCGCGTACAGGCCCTCGAGCAGTCCACGTGTCTCGCGCGACAGCTTCTCCCACAGCGCGGCCGCGTCGTTCTCGGCCGCCGCGCGCAGGAAGGTGGAGGCGGCGAGCTGGGTCGGATGCTCGAATTGGATCTTCGGAGATCTCACGCTTCGTCGCCGATCCGCAGCACCGCGAGGAAGGCCTCCTGCGGGATCTCGACCTGCCCGACCATCTTCATCCGCTTCTTGCCTTCCTTCTGCTTCTCCAGGAGCTTCCGCTTCCGCGTGATGTCGCCGCCGTAGCACTTGGCGAGCACGTCCTTGCGCTTCGCCTTCACGGTCTCGCTGGCGACGACCTTGCCGCCGATCGCCGCCTGGATCCGCACGTCGAAGAGCTGCTTCGGAATGAGGCCGCGCAGCTTGTTCACGAGGACGCGTCCGGACTGCTGCGCGCGTTCGCGATGCGTGATGATCGAGAGCGCATCGACGAGGGTGCCCGAGACGAGGATGTCGAGACGCACCAGGTCGGCGGCGCGGTACTCGGCGAACTCGTAGTCCAGCGACGCGTACCCGCGCGAGCTCGACTTCAGCTGGTCGTAGAAGTCGACGATCACCTCGCTGAGCGGCATGTCGTACTTGAGCATCGCGCGCGTCGGGTCGACGTAGCTCATGTCGGCGAGAGATGCGCGCTTCGTTTGGGCGAGCTCCATGACCGGGCCGACGAACGTCGTCGGGACGATGACCGTCACGCGCATCCACGGCTCGCGGATCTCGGTGATCGTCCCGGGGTCGGGCAGCATCGCCGGGTTGTCGATCGCGACCTCGTCGCCCTTCTGCGTGATCACGCGGTACTCGACGGACGGTGACGTCGCGATGAGATCGACGTCGTACTCCCGCTCGAGACGCTCCTGGACGATCTCGAGGTGGAGCAGGCCGAGGAAGCCGGCACGGAACCCGAACCCGAGCGCCTGCGACGTCTCGGGCTCGTAGATGAGCGACGCGTCGTTCAGCCGGAGCTTCTCCATGGCGTCCTTCAGCACGGGGTAGTCCTGCGCGTTGGACGGGTAGAAGCCCGCGAACACCATCGGCTTCGCGGGCCGGTACCCCGGAAGCGGCGCGCTCGCGGCCCGGGCCGCAAGCGTCAGCGTGTCGCCGACGCGGCAGTCCGCGACCGCCTTCAGCCCTGTGGCGACGTAGCCGACCTCGCCGGTGGCGAGATGCTCGATCGGCCGGGGGTCCGGTCCGAACACACCGAGCTCGAGGAGCTCGCTCTCGCGGTCCGTCGCCATGAGGTGGATCCGATCGCCCGCGGCGAGAGCGCCATCGACCACGCGCACGTGCGCGACGACGCCCTTGTAGGCGTCGTAGTGCGAGTCGAAGATGAGCGCACGCAGCGGCCCGCTCGGATCGCCCGCCGGCGGCGGGACGCGCGCCGCGATCGCATCGAGCAGCGCTTCGACCCCGGTGCCGGCCTTGCCGGAGACGAGCAGGATCTCGTCATCGCGGAAGCCGAGCGTCGACCGCAGCTCCTCGCGCACCACCTCGAGGTCGATGTTCGGGAGATCGATCTTGTTGATCGCCGGGATGATCTCGAGGCCCTGCTCGACGGCGAGGTACGCGTTCGCGAGCGTCTGCGCCTCGATGCCCTGCGACGCGTCGACGAGCAGGACCGCGCCCTCGCAGGCGGCGAGCGACCGGCTCACCTCGTACGTGAAGTCGACGTGCCCGGGCGTGTCGATGAGGTTCAGCTCGTGGTCGCGCCACGCCATCCGCACAGCGCGCGCCTTGATCGTGATGCCGTGCTCGCGCTCGAGCTCCATCGAGTCGAGCATCTGGTCGCGCATCTGCCGGAGCGGGACCGTCCCCGTCGCCTCGAGGAGGCGATCGGAGAGCGTGGTCTTGCCGTGGTCGACGTGCGCGATCACGCAGAAGTTGCGGATCCTGTCCTGGGGCGTGTTCACGGCGACCAGCGTATCGGCGGACGAGCCTCCGCGGCTCGTTCACACCCCGTTCACAACGAGGATGGATGCTCCCCTCGCACGGCGAGGGAGGGATCGACCCATGAGGGCTCTCGTTCAGGAAGGCGATGGGACGGCCGACGTTCTCCACATACGCGACGTCGAGAGACCGACCCTGAGCGCGGGTCAGGTCCTCGTGCGCGTTCGCGCCGCCTCGGTGAATGCCGTCGACTACCACACCGTGCATGGCGGCCGGATCGTGTCGATGGTCGGACGGGTCATGCGGATGAGGTCCGCTCCGGTACGCGGCGTCGACGTGTCAGGCGTGGTCGAGGCGGTCGCTGACGACGTCACTGAACTGCGCGCCGGCGACGAGGTCTTCGGCTGCGCCAGCGGGACCCTCGCCGAATACGCGACGGGAACGCCGCGCGGTCTGCTGACGAAGCCAGCCCAGCTCTCCTTCGCGGAAGCCGGCGCCATGGGCGTCGCCGGCCTGACCGCGCTTCAGGCACTTCGGGATCACGGCGGCGTGCATGCGGGCTCGCGCGTCCTCGTGTTCGGCGCCGGCGGTGGTGTCGGGACGTTCGCCGTCCAGATCGCCAAGGCCCTCGGCGCTCGGGTGACCGCGGTGACGGGACCACGGAACATCGACATCGTGCGAAAGCTCGGCGCGGACGAGGTCGTCGACTACACCAAGGACGACGTCACCAAACAGGCTCACCGCTACGACGCGATCATCGACATCGCGGCGATCCGCTCGATCGGCCAGCTCCGCCGAGCGCTCGTGCCTGGAGGCGTAGTCGTGCTCGTGGGCGCGGACAAGCGCGGCGGGGCGGCGCTCTTTGGCCGCATCATTTCCGGCCTCTTCCGCGCGCGAGTCCTCGGCCAGCGGCTCGTCTTTTTCGTCGCGAAGACACGGCACGACGACCTCGCGTTCCTGAAAAGCCTCGTCGAATCGGGCAAGCTGCGGCCGGCCATCGATCGGGAGTTCTCCTTCAGCGAGGCGCGTGAAGCGTTCCGCTATGCGGGGAGCGGGCAAGCTCGGGCCAAGGTCGTCATCAACGTCTGCTAGGGCCCCCGGTCTCAGCCCGGGACCGGGGCGGGCCTCGGGCGCAGGCGCGCTCGCACGACCGTGACGATCTCCTGCAGCTCCGTCACGCGTAGCGCGTAGGCCGCGGCCAGATAGACGGCGCCGCCGACGGCGCCCGCGAGGATGGTCTGCAACGCCAGGGTGAGCTTCGGCGGATCGACGAAGAGGTCGAACGGCAGGTTCGTGACACGGATGAACGCGAACATCGCCACCCCCATGAGCAGGCTCGCGCAGACCTGCTTCAGTGTCGACACGCCGATCCCCACGAGGCGCAGGCGCGCGCGCGACGCGAGGAGCACGAAGAGGAGCGCCGCCTCGAGCAGCGTGGCGATCGAGTTCGCGAGGGCGAGGCCGTTGATGAAGAGGATCGGGGCGAGCGTGACGCTCAGGACGATGTTCGCGCCGATCGAGATCAGCGTGAGCGCGAGGGGGGTCGTCGTGTCCCGTGAGGCGAAGTACACGCGCGCGAGGATCTGCACGAGCGCGTGCCCCGCGAGGCCGAGTGAGTAGAAGAGGAACGCGGCCTGGGTCAGCTCGCGGGCCTCGGGACCGAAGCTTCCGTACTGGAAGAGCAGGTTCACGATCGGCCGGCGCAGGACGATCATGACGATCGCCGTCGGCAGCGTGAGGAAGAGGATCCAGCGGATGGCCTGCTGCACCGTGTCGCGAAGCCTTCCGACCTGGCCGAGCGACGCGAAGTGCGAGAGCGTCGGGAACACCGCCGCGCTGATCGCGATCGAGAAGACGCCGAGCGGAAGCAGCAGGAGCTGATTTGCGTACACGAGGGCGGTCAGCGAGCCCTCGGGCATCTGTGACGCGAGGTACGTGTCCACGAAGAACACCAGCTGGACCGCGCCGAGGGCGAAGGTCCGCGGCCCGGCGAGACGGATGACGTCGCGCACGCCGGGGTGGCGAAGGTCGAGCGAGAACGAGTAGCGCGTGCGGCGGAAGGTCAGCTCCGGGAGCTGGACGAGCCACATGACGAGCGCGCCCGCGACGACGCCGATCGCGACGGCGTGGATGCCGAAGAACGGCTCGCCGAAGATCGTGAACAGGATGATCACGAGGTTGTAGACGATGGGCGCGGTGGCGCCGGAGAGGAACTGGCGATACGAGTTCAGGATGCCGGTCGTGAGCGACGACAGGCCCATGAAGATCGGCGACAGCAGCATGAGGCGGGTGAGATCGACCGTGAGCGCGACCTGGTCCGGATCGGGGAACGGAGCGACGAACGTCGGCACGACGTAGGGCGCGGCGATCCACATGACGACGGAGAACGCGACGAGGAGGACGAGGACCGCGTTCAGGACGCTCGACGCGACATGCCAGGCCTCGTCCTCGCGCTCGCGCGCGAGGTAGCTGGTGAACACCGGGATGAACGCGGACGCGAGCGCGCCGGCGACGACGAGGCCGAAGATCGCGTCGGGGATCTTGAACGCGGCCCAGAACGCGTCGAGCTCGCGGGTCTCACCGAACCGGGCACCGATCACGGACAGGCGCAGCCAGCCGAGGACCCGACTCGCGATGAGAGTGACGATCATGATGACGGAGGCCCGCGCGACCGACATCGGCACCGCGTTGATATTGAGGCATCGGTTATCGTTCGCATCCGATGCCTGCCAAGAAGCGCAAGCGGTCCGCGCTGAAGCGCATCCGCCAGACGCAGCGCCGCACCGACGTGCGCACGATCGGCCGCTCCGCGGCCCGTACCGCCGTGCGGGCGGCGCGCGAAGCGATCAGCAAGGGCGGCGAAGCCGCGGCGGACGTGATCTCGGCCGCGGCGAGCGCGCTCGACAAGGCCGCCAAGCGCGGCGCGATCCACAAGAACAGCGCACGACGGCGCCGCAGCCGCATCGCCAGGGCGGCCGGAAAGGCGCGCAAGAAGGCCTAGGCGCGCGCGGCGAGACGCGACCGCTGGGGCCGGCTCGAGCGCGCGAGATCAGATCGGGACGAAATACGTCTCGCACGCGAGCTCGACGAGCTCCGGCGTGAGCTCAGCCGGCTTCAGCAGGAACCGCGACGCGGCGCCGAGGTGCTGCATCAGGTCCCGCGGGTGGCACGAGCGGAGCGGGATGTTGCGCTCGCGCGCGTAGGCCGCGATCCACTCTGCGGCCTTCGGGTAGAACGTGATCTTCTGCTGCTCGCACACGCGGCGAAGGATCTCCGAGAACTCCGGCTCCGTCGGGGGCTTCACCTCGATCTTGTACTGGATGCGGCGCAGGAACGCCTCGTCGACGAGCGACGACGGGGTCCGGTTCGTCGCGAAGACGAGCAGGACGTCGAAGGGCACTTCGATCTTGCGGCCGTCGGACAGCGTGAGGAAGTCGACGTCGCGATCGAGCGGGACGATCCAGCGGTTGAGGAGCATCTCCGGCGAGGCGCGCTGGCGGCCGAAGTCGTCGATGAGCAGCACGCCGCCGCTCGCCTTCATCTGAAAGGGCGCCTCGTGCACTTTCGAGTTCTCGTCGAACGTGAGGTCGAGGTCCTCGAGCGTGAGCTCGCCGCCGACCTCCACGAACGGACGCGACACGGGTACCCACCGGCGGTCGAAGCGCGCGTCGAGCGCGACGAGCGGACGGTGACGCGATGGGTCGAAGACGCGGATGAGCTGCTGGCCGACGAGGATCGCGTACGGCAGGACGATGCTCCCGCGCAGCATCGTTGCGAGCGTCTCGGCGATGGACGACTTGCCGGTGCCAGGAGGCCCGAAGAGGAAGATCGACTTCCCGCTGTTGATCGCCGGGCCGAGCTGGCGCAGCGTCTTCTCCGGCAGCACGAGGTGCTGGAGCGCCTTGCGGATCTCGTCGAACGTCACCTGCATCGATCCGATCGACTGCGCGCGAACGCGGTTCACGTACGCACCGAGCGGCACCGGCGCGGCGCCGACGTAGCCGTTCTTCGCAAACGCCTCGCGCGCGCGCTCCTGCCCCTTCGTCGAGAGCACGTAGACGTACGTCGCGGCGGCCATGCCGGAGCCGCCCTTCACCTCGACGAGGTGCTCGTTCTTCAGGAAGTCGAGGATCTGCTGGAGGATCTTCGGCAGCGGCAGGCAGATGACATCGGCCAGGTCCGCGGCCGTGGTCTGACCCTTCTGGTAGAGGATCTTCAGGACCAGATCGGAGATGAAAGCGGAGGTGAGCCCGGTCTCCTCGATCGCGACGGGCGCGATCGGAGCAGGGGCTTCGGCCGACGATGTCGCCGCCGGTGTGGCGGCGATTGGCATCCGCTCGAGTAATGTCATCTTTTCCTCACTCCCGCCGGGCTGTACCCAGGTCGCGTGAGCATACGGGCGGCGGCTGTCCCCTCTGTGGGGGAAATCGTCTCAATCAGTAACGGGCTTTGCGGTAACCGTGATGGGGACCGCTACCATTTGGCCAGGCCGAATCCGCAAGGAGCGGGGGACCCATTTCAGGGGCGAATCTGCGAAAGCAGGACGGGCGCCAAGCACGCCGCCCGAGCCCGACAGCTGACCTCGCAGGCTCCGCGTGACCACTCAAAGAGGTCGAGACATGTTCGGCAAGATCCTCGAACGATTCTTCTTCTACACGTGCTCGTGCTGCCACCGCACCGTTCCATTCGCGGCGTACACCGATGGCGCGTACCAGTGCCTCGAGTGCGCACGTGGCGAGCACCGCCACCCCGGCTGGGGCGCGAAGGCCGCCTAGCTACACCGCGGCCACGGCTTCATCGACGGCGACCGTGCCGCCCGAGCCATCGACGGTGACGTGCATGCCGGTGGCGATGCGGCCGGTCGCATCGGGTACGCCGACGACCGCCGGAATTCCGTATTCGCGCGCGACGACCGCACCGTGCGACATCATCCCGCCCATCTCCATCACGAGCGCGCCGGCCGTCAGGAAGAGCGGCGTCCAGCCCGGATCTGTCGATGGAGCGACGAGCACCTCACCGGGTTCGAGCCGCGCGCCGACCGGCGAACGGATCACCCGGGCCACACCGCTCGCGACGCCCGGCGATGCCGGCGTCCCGCGGATCGCGCCGTCCGCGCTCGCGGGGATCTCGGTCTCGGCGTCCGTGCCATCCGACAGCAAGACGCGCGGGATGTGGCGCCGGCCAAGCTCGCGGTCATAGCTCGCCCGCGCCAGGCGAACGGTCTCGCGCAGATCCTCACCGGCCACGGCGCGCCGCAGCTCCGGAAGATTCAGAAAGAACGCATCGTCCGCCGTCTCGATGCGTCCGTGGCCGGCGAGGTGCTCACCCACCCCGGCGATGAGGTCATGCCCGACCGCGAACACGCGGATGATCTGGAACTTCGGCTGCTCACGAAGGCCGCCGAGGCGCCGTACCCGGTCCAGAAGGAACCGCAGCACCAGACGCTGCGGCCCGTGCACGCGTGACGCGAGCGTCCGGATCATCGCCTCGGCCTCACGCGCGCCGCGCTCGAATTGGACATCCGGCGCGACGGCGTCGTCCTTGAGCCGCAGGTAGTTCGCGATCGCGCCGAGAAGATGCGCGGGATCCTCCGACCAGCGCTTCACGCCGAGGTCGATCTCGGCGATCGCGCGATGCCCGTATTGCTCCAGGAACGCGGTCATCGCGCGCTGCAGGAGCGGCGGCAGCTTCCCGGCGCGGTACAGGGCCGACAGCTCGGCTGCGCTGCGCGAGGTGAGGAGATCGCGCGACGCGGCGTCGTCGCGGGCACTCTTCGCGATGTGCCAGAGGGCGAGATCCATCTCCGTCGTGGGGTTGTGTGCGAGGCCGCGCAGGACCGTCTGCAGGTCGCCGGGCCTCGCCCGGTTCCCGAGGATCCGGCCGGCGAGCGCGTACGCGAGGAAGCCCGGGGCGACCAGGCCGACGATCCGCGGGAAGAGTCGCGGCGGGAAGGTGAGGATGAGCCGTTCGAAGGCATCGAGACGCGCGGCGGGATCCTGCGGTACCTCGAGCTCGGTGACGATGCGGTCGAGATCGGCGAGGACGCGTTCGCGCGTCGCTTCGGGCCGCAGCAACGCGCGGATCGCCGTCTGCGGCGCGCCGGTGCGGAACGCCGCGCGGATGGTCGCGAGCCGCGAGCGCGACGCCGATCCACGCGGACGCAGGCGCGGATCGTCCAGGAGCTTCTCGATGATGGCCTTGCTCCGGTACTCCATGGCGGACATGAGACGCGGCGGGATCTTCCTGCCGAACGGATCGCGCAGCACGGGCGTGATGTCGATGAACACGCGCAGCGCCGCGTCCGCGTAGAGGGGCGCGCCGTCGACGGGCGTCGCCACCGGCTTGCCGATCGCCGCGGCGAGCCCCGAGCTGATCAGGCGGAACGTCTGCAGCCCGATCGGCGTGAACGGCTCGAACACGCCCTGCGCCACGTTCGCTGAGAAGTAGACCCGCAGGTCGCCGGCGTCGACGGGCGCAGTTGCGGGAAGCGGATACAGCGTCGTGATGTCGCGCGACTGGACGATCCAGATCTTGCCCGCGTCATCGATCGCCCACTCGATGTCCTGCGGGCGCCCGAAATGCTCTTCGATCTCGGCGCCGATCTTCGCGACAGCGCGAAGGAGCTCGTCGCTCAGAGCGTCGCCGTTTCGCGTCAGCACCGCGCCCGTCGTCGTGTCGACGAGATAGCGGTCCGGATTGACCGCACCGGACACGAGCTGCTCGCCCAGGCCGCGGACCGCCTCGACCGCGGCGCGGCGCCGCCGGCCGGTGACCGGATCGGCGGTGAAGAGCACGCCCGCCGTCGTGGCGTCGACCATGCGCTGGACCACCACGGCGAGGCTGAGGCCGTCCGAGGAGACGGCGTGCGTGCGCCGGTAGGCGACGGCGCGCTCGTTCCAGAGCGAGGCCCAGCATCGGCGGACCGCATCGACGAGCGCGTCCTCGCCAACGACTCCGAGGATCGTGTCCTGCTGACCGGCGAAGCTCGCGTCGGCAAGATCTTCGGCGGTCGCGGAGGACCGGACCGCGGCCGCAGGCGATCCGAGCGCGCGATACGCCTCTCGAGCGGCCGCCGCGATCTCGCGAGGGACCTCGGCGCGCGCGATGCGATCGCGGGCGGTGTCTTCCCCAGACAGGTCGAGGTGCCTCACCGCGGCGTCGTACGCCGCGGTCGTCAGTACGAACCCGTCCGGAACCGGAAACCCCGCTCGCCGGAGCTCGCCGAGGTTGGCGCCCTTTCCGCCCGCGACCGCGACGTCAGCGGCGGTCAGCTCATCGAGCGGGCGAACGAGCACCCCTGCGATGCTAGGCGCGACGCGCGAACGCGCCACGGCCGGCGTAGTGCCCCGCCGAGCCAAGCTCGCGCTCGATCTCCATGAGGCGGTTGTACTTCGCGATCCGCTCGCTCCGCGAGAGCGAGCCCGTCTTGATCTGGCCGGTGTCGAGGCCGACGACGAAGTCCGCGATCGTGGTGTCCTCGGTCTCGCCCGAGCGGTGCGAGACCACGGACGTGTAGCCGGCCCGGCGGCCGAGCTCGATCGCGTCGATCGACTCGCTCACCGTTCCGATCTGATTGAGCTTGATGAGGATCGAGTTCGCCGCCTTCTCGCGGATGCCGCGCTCGATACGCGTCACGTTCGTCACGAAAAGATCGTCGCCGACGAGCTGAACGCGGTCGCCGAGCTTCGCCGTGAGCGCCTTCCAGCCGTCCCAATCGTCTTCGGCGAGGCCGTCCTCGATCGAGACGATCGGATAGCGCTTGGCCCAGTCGGCGTAGAGCTCGGTCATGCCGCGAGCGTCGAGCACGCGCTTCTCTCGAGCGAGGGTGTACCTGCCGTTCTCGTACAGCTCCGTCGACGCCGGGTCGAGGGCGAGCGCGACGTCGTCGCCCGCGCGATAGCCGGCGCGAGAGATCGCGGCGAGGATGAGCTCGATGGGCTCCTCATTCGTGCGCAGTCCGGACGGCGCGAACCCGCCCTCGTCTCCGACCCCGGTACCCATGCCCCTGTCGTGGAGGATGTCCTTCAGCGCGTGGAAGACTTCCGATCCGTAGCGCATGGCTTCGGCGAAGCTCGGCGCGCCGAGCGGGACGAGCATGTACTCCTGCATGTCGGCGGAGTCGGTCGCGTGCTGTCCTCCGTTCAGCACGTTCATGAGCGGGACCGGAAGCGTCGTGCCTTTCCCGAAGGTGCGGTAAAGCGGAGTGCGCGTCGCGACCGCCGACACGCGCGCGGCCGCGAGCGACACGCCGAGGATCGCGTTGGCGCCGAGCTTCGCCTTGTTCGGCGTGCCGTCGAGCTCGATGAGGAACGTGTCGAGCGAGCGCTGGTCGGCGGCGTCGCGCCCCTTCACCGCACCGGCGATCGCGTCGTTGACGTTGGCGACGGCTTTGCGCACGCCCTTGCCGCGGTAGCGCTTCTTGTCGCCGTCGCGGAGCTCGACCGCCTCGTGCGCGCCGGTCGACGCGCCGGAGGGGACCATGGCCGTCGCGCGGGCGCCGCCCTCGAGCGACACCGTGACCGCCACCGTCGGATCGCCGCGCGAGTCCAGCACCTCGCGCGCGACGACGGTGGCGATGCGCGTGGCGCTCAACGGTCCGGGATCGCCGCGACGCCGGGAAGGGTCTTGCCTTCGATGAGCTCGAGCGACGCGCCGCCGCCGGTCGAAACATGCGTCATCTTGGCGGCGAGCCCGGCCTCCTCGACGGCCTGCACGGACTCGCCGCCCCCGACGACCGTCGTCGCGCCGCTTTCCGCCATGAGCTCAGCGACCCGCCGCGTTCCCGTGGCAAACGCGGGCACCTCGAACACGCCGAGCGGACCGTTCCAGAAGATCGTCTTGGCGCCCTTGATCACGCGGGCATAGCGCTCGATCGTGCGCGGACCGACGTCGACGATCGCGAGATGGCTCGGCACCTCGTCGACGTCGTAGACGGCAGCCGCCGCGGCGCCGTCCGCGTCGGCGGACGGGGCGCACAGGACGTCGACGGGCAGGAGCAGCTCCTTACCGTTCCCTTCCACCTCGTCGGTGACGAGACGCGCCTCGGTCTCTTTCTCGGGTTCCGCGAGCGAACGCCCGACCGGGCGGCCCATCGCGAGCAGGAACGTGTTCGCCATGCCCCCGCCGATCGCGAGCGTGTCGACCCGCGGCACGAGCGAGCGGAGCACGTCCATCTTCGTGCTCACCTTCGCGCCGCCGATGATCGCGACGAACGGATGCCTCGGCTGGTCGAGGATGCCTCCGAGCGCGGTGAGCTCCTTCTCGAGGAGCAGCCCGGCGTAGGCGGGAAGGATGTGCGCGACGCCTTCCGTCGACGCGTGCGCGCGATGCGCCGTCCCGAACGCGTCGTTCACGTAGAGGTCGAACCCTTCGGCGAGCCGCTTCGCGAACGTCGCGTCGTTGCGCTCCTCTTCGCCGTGGAAGCGGACGTTCTCCAGCATGACGACGTCGCCAGGCCGGAGGGCCCTGACCGCGTTCGCGACCTCGTCGCCGACGCAATCGGGCAGCACCTTCACCGGGCGATCCAGAAACTTCGCGAGGCGCTTCGCCACCGGCGCGAGCGACAGCTTCGCGTCGGCGCCTTTCGGACGGCCGAGGTGCGACACGAGTCCGAGCGCCGCGCCGCCGTCGAGCAGCAGCCGCAACGTTGGGACGGCCGCTCGGATGCGGGTGTCGTCGGCGACGTCGCCCCTTTCGAGCGGCACGTTGAAGTCCACGCGGACGAGGACGCGCTTGCCGCGGACGTCGGCGTCCCGGATGGTCCGCTTGTTGAAGGTCACGCGAGTGCTAGCGGCCAGCGGCGACCGGCTCCCGGAGCCTCGACGCGACGAAGGCGGTGATGTCTGCGAGGCGGCAGGCGTAACCCCACTCGTTGTCGTACCAGGAGATGATCTTCACCATGTTCCCGAGCACGACGGTGTCGAGCGCGCTCACGATCGTGGAGTGCGCGTCGCCCTTCAGGTCGCTCGAGACGAGCGGCTCCTCGGTGTAATCCATGATCCCTTTGAGCGGACCCTCGGACGCTCGCTTGAACGCGGCGTTCACCTCGTCCTTCGTGACCTCGCGTTTCAGGGTCGCGGTGAAATCGACGACCGAGACGGTCGGCGTCGGAACGCGGAACGCCATGCCCGTGAAGCGGCCCTTCAGCTCGGGGATGACGAGCGCGACGGCGCGCGCCGCGCCGGTCTCTGACGGCACGATGTTCTCGGAGGCCGCGCGCGCATCGCGAGGGTCGGGCGCCACCGTGTCGAGGAGACGCTGGCTGAGCGTCTTGGAGTGGATCGTCGTGAGGAAGCCTTTCTCGATCCCGAACTCGTCGTTCAGCACCTTCGCGACGGGCGCGAGGCCGTTCGTGGTGCAGGACGCGTTCGAGATGATGTGGTGCTTGTCCGGGTCGAACTCCTTCTCGTTCACGCCGAGCACGATCGTCTTGTCCTCGTTCTTCGCGGGCGCCGAGATGATCACGTACTTCGCGCCGGCTTCGAGGTGCGCCTTCGCCTTCGTCGCATCGGTGAAGAAACCGGTGGATTCGACGACGATGTCGACACGAAGATCCTTCCAGGGCAGCTTCGCGGGATCGCGCTCCTGGAGCACACGAATGGTCCGGCCGTCGACGACGAGCGAGTCGGCGGTCGCGGTGACCTCGCCGGGGTACCGGCCGTAGCTCGAGTCGTGCTTGAAGAGGTGCGCGTTCATCTTGGGGTCGGCGAGATCGTTCAGCGCCACGACCTCGACCTCGGGATGCCTCTCCAGCGAGGCCTTGAGGAACTGCCGGCCGATCCGGCCAAATCCGTTGATGGCGACGCGCGCTTTCATTTGTGCCCTCCCCGAAGGTCTGAAGACTAGAGGAACCAGTCGGCGCGGCCGGCGAGCCGCTCGCGCGCGCTGATCACCGCACCCAGCATGCCGACGTCGCGGCCAAGGCCTGGCGGCACGACGCGTACGGCTTGCGCGGCGACACGGAAGGCGCGCTCGGCGATGGCCTTTCGCATCGGATCGAGCGTGTGCGACGGCTCGTGCTCCGCGATCGAGCCGCCGACGACGATGAGCTCCGGATTCAGCCCGTTCGCGAGCATGACCGCGAGATTCCCGAGCGCCGCTTCGGCACGACGAATGATCGCGACGGCCTTCGCCTCGCCGCCGGCGGCCGCGGCGTAAACGCGCGCGGCGTCGTCCGTGCCGTACGCCTCGGCGACGAATCTCCCCGCGGCCAGTGACTCGACGCAGCCGTAG
>DATBKH010000060.1:0-6988 GCA_036555955.1 Candidatus Limnocylindria bacterium
TCGATCACGCGCTATGCGGCCGTCGTGCGCTCCAGCCGCGGGAAGAGCGGCGCGCCCGCCGTCACCGTCGTGCCCGGGCGGAGAAGACCCCATCGCGCGACGTCGGCCCAGCGGCTCGTGCTCGCCGCGGGGAGGCCGAGCTGCGTGGTGATCCGATCGGCGACGCCAGGCGTGTACGGATAGAGGAGGTACGCGACAAGACGCACGGCTTCGACACCGGCGTACAGCGAAGCCTCGAGCGACGCTCGGTCAGCGGGCGATTTCGCGAGCTTCCACGGCTGCGTCCGCTGATAGTGCTTGTTCGCGGCGTCGACGAGCGAGAAGATCGCCGCGAGCGCGTCGGCGAAGCGAAGCTCGCTGGCCGCGGCATCGTGGTCGTGCAGAGCACGCTCGGCGACGTCCTGTACCGTCCGCTCCGACTCACCGGGTGTCCCGGGGTCCGGCACGCGCGACGAGCAGTACTGACCGACCATCGCGAGCGTCCGGGATACCAGGTTGCCGAGACCGTTTGCAAGATCGGCGTTGAACCGCGCGTTCAGGAGCTCGGGTGAGATCGGCGAGTCCTTCTCGAAGGGCGCCTCGCGCAGCACGAGATAGCGCGCCGCATCGACGCCCCACTCCTGAGCGGAGGCGAAGGGATCGATCATGTTGCCGCTCGACTTCGATAGCCGCTGGCCGCGGTACTCGAGGAATCCGTGGACGAAGATCTTGCGCGGCAGCGCGACACCGGCGGAGAGCAGCATCGCCGGCCAGTAGATGCAATGGAACCGAGTGATGTCCTTGCCGATCACGTGCACATCGGCCGGCCACCACTTCTCGAACTTCTTCTCGTCCGTGCCGAACCCGATACCGGTCACGTAGTTGATGAGCGCATCGAACCAGACATAGACGGTGTGGTCCGGCCGCCCCGGCCAGGGGATACCCCACCCGAGACTGCGCCCACGCGACACGCTCACATCGCGGAGGCCGCGGTCGAACCATGCGATGACCTCGTTGCGCCGGTACTCGGGAACGGTGAAAGCAGGGTTGCTCTGGTACAGATCGCGGAGCGCGCCCTCGTACTTGCTCAGGCGAAAGAAGAAGTTCTCCTCCTTGACGCGCTGGATCGCGTCGGGATTGTCCGGGTGGAACTGGCAGCGACCGTTGACGAGCTCGCTCTCCTCGTAGAACGCCTCGCAGCGCGTGCAATACAGGCCCTCGTAGGTCGAGAGGTACACGTCGTCGTTCGCGATCCAGCGACGGACGAACTCCTGCACGCCGGCGATGTGATCGGGGTCGACGGTGCGGATGAAGCGGTCGTAGCTGATGTTCCACGTGTCGCAGAGCCGCTTGAAAGCGGCGGCGTTACGGTCGACGAACGTGCGCGTGTCGACCCCGGCGGCCTTCGCGGCCTGTTCGTTCTTCGTCGCGTTGTCGTCGGTGCCGGTAAGGAAGAACACCTCGTTGCCGCGCTGCCGGTGAAACCGCGCGAGCGCGTCGGTCCCGGTCTTCTCGTACGCGTGGTGAAGACCTGGTTCCGCATTGACATAGTCGATCGCCGTCGTGAGATAGAACTTCATGGCACCTCGGCGACTATGGTAGGTCGAGTGCATGCGCTGCGACCGCTTCTGCTCATCGCAGCGATCGCGGTCTCGTGCACCCTCCCCGCGCCCGCGCAGCTCACGCCGACGCCTTCGTCGAGCATCGCGATCGCGCCGGCCTCGACCGAGTTCGACGCGGCGAAGGCGAAAGCGCACGTCGATTATCTTGCGGCTCCCGAACGCGGTGGGCGGTATTCCGGATCCGCGGGATATCGCGACGCCGCCACGTACGTCGCCGACCGCTTTCGCGAGATCGGGCTCGAGCCGCTCGGGGATAACGGCACGTACTTCCAACACTTCACGATGCCGCTCGTCGACCTCACTGAGATGTCGACGCTGACCATCCCCGGCGGGAAGAGCTACGTCGCGCGGGCCGACTTCACGGAGAACGTCGGCGGCCGCTCGGGCAGCGGGAAGGCCGAGGCGACGCTCGCGGCGATCGGCGGCGCGGCCGCCGAGGACTTCGCCGGGGCGAGCGTGAGGGGAAAGATCGCGCTCATCACCGGCCCGGCTTCGCCGAACGGCGGCAGCTCGGTCGAGAACGCGTACCAGGCTGGAGCGATCGGCGCGCTCATCGTCGGCAACGCGTCGCTGCGGTACTCCTATCCACCACGCCTGCAGCAGCAGACCATTCCGGTCCTCGTCATCACCGAGGCCGTCGCCAACGAGCTCCTCGCCCCCGCAGGGCAGAACGTGTCCAGCGCGCAGGCGAAGGTGCGGAATCACCGCGCGAATCCGAACGTCGCGCCCTCGGGGTTCGACGTCGCGACCACCGTCAGCATGAGCGTCTCGCTCACTCCGGTCCACGACGTCGACGCGATGAACGTCGTCGGCCTTCTGAGGTCGCCGGACCCGAGCAATGGCCAGCGCGCGGTTCTGATCGGAGGGCATCTCGACGGCGTCGGGACCGATCCCAACGGGGCCGTGTTCCAGGCCGCGAACGACAACGCGTCGGGTCCCGCCGTCACCATCGAGGTGGCGCGGGCGCTCGCCGCGGCTCGCTCGTCGCTCAGCCACTCGATCGTCTTCGTCGCGTTCGCCGGCGAGGAAGAGGGCTTCTTCGGCTCCGAGGCATATGCCGCGCAGATGGCCGCGATCCCGGGGCGCGTCGAGAGCCTCGTCGCGGTGCTGAACCTCGACGTGATCGGCTGTTGCAGCGACACGCTCATCGTCTCGAACGAGGATCCCGCCCTCCAGCGACGCGTGCGCGACGCGGCCACGAGCCTCGGAGTGACGAGCGAAGGCGTCGGCGGCGGCGGAAGCGATCAGACGAGCTTCGCGCGACGGCGGGTGCCGGCCGTCTTCATCGGCCTCGCCGACTACATCCTGCACGTGTACGACGACAAGCCCTCGGTCGTGGAGGCTTCACGCCTGGAGAAGGCCGGTGCGGTCGTCGTGGCGGTGGCGAAGCAGCTCGCGAGCGCGCCCTAGCTCAGGCGGCGACTCCCCTCGCGCGCTCGGCGATCCCCTCCGCCACCAGAGCGCGCTCGCTCTCGCCGAACCGCGGCGAGCTCAGCATCTCGACGGCGGCGAGGTCGCGGTACAGCACGCGCACGAGACGGCGGGCCTCCGTCGGACCGCGATCGAGCCATTCGAGCGTCTTGTCCACCTGGACGGTGTGCTGGATGAGATGCGCCTCGAAGCGATGCAGCCGGAAGCGGATGGGCTTGTCGCCATCCCAGAACATTGCGAGCCGCTCGATCTCGTGGTCCGTGAGCGGCCCGAGCTCGCGCAGGACGCGCCGATGGATCTCGAAAAGCGCGTTGCGCACTTCGCCGATGCCGCCGTCGATCGTCTTCGGCGCGCGGTAGCCGTGCTCCGTGCGCCAGGAGTCCCAGCGATCCTCGGCCGCCTTCTCGTCGTTCGGCCGGTCCGGCGCGATCGCGTAGCGGATCACACCGAGGAAGCCGTGCTCGGCGCCGTGCATGTGGGCGATGGCTTGGCGGAGCGTCCACTCCCCTTCCTTCGGCACGCGGTCCAGATCCTCGTCGCGGATGCCCGCGAGCGCGCCCGTCAGATCGCGATACGCGTGGTGGTACTGGCCGAGGATCCGTTGCGCCTGCGTCGGTGGCGTGGGCCGCATCGCCGCGAGCCGTACCGCGAGGTCGCGCAGCTCGTGCTGTGCGAGCAGCAGCGCGAAGCGCAGACCTTCGTCGTCGTACTCCCTCCATACCCACTCGCGACCCATGTCCGCGTCGGAAAGGTCGACCGTCGCGCGCACGAGCGCCTCGACGGCCTGCGTGACCGTCGGCATCAGAGCGCGACTGCGGGGATTCCGGCCACCGTCTCCCGCGCGACGAGGTCGACGACGGCGTGAAGGTGGCCGGTCTCTTTCCACACCCGGAGCTGGCGGTCGGCGCTCGTCCCCTCGCGCGCGATCGTCTCGAGGTACTCGACCTCCTTGCGCGAGCCGAGCGCGTCGACGACGTCGTCGACGAACTCGAGGAGCTCCACGGCGAGCTCGCGCATCGGGACCTCGGTCTGCTTGCCGAAATCGATGAGCTTCGCGTCCATTCCGCCGCGCATCGCACGCCACTTGTTCTCCTGAATGAGGTTGGGCGTGTACCGGCGGAATCCCTGATTCCTCTCGCGCAGCACGAGTAGCTTCGCGCAGATCGCCTGGACGAGCGCGGCGATGCAGAGCGTCTCCTCGATGCGTGTCGCCGCGTCGCAGACGCGGAACTCGATCGTCGGATAGAACGCGTGCGGGCGCAGGTCCCACCAGATCTTCCGCCCGTTGTCGATCGAACGAGTCTTGACGAGGAGCTCCACGAAGTTCTCGAACTCGTCGTAGCTCCCAAACTCCGGCGGGATGCCGGTGCGCGGGAAGCGGCCCCAGACGACCTGCCGGTACGACTTGAGTCCCGTGTTGCGCGTGAGCCAGAACGGCGAGGACGTCGAGATGGCGAGGAGGTGGGGCAGGAAGTAACGCGCCTCGTTCATCACCTCGACGCGGCGCTCCTTGTCCTCGATGCCCACGTGGACGTGCAGCCCGAAGATGAGGAGCTCGCGGATGACGTCCTGGAGCTCCTCCTCGAGCACCTTGTACCGCTCGTGCTCGGTGACCTGCTGCTCCTGCCAGTGCGAGAAGGGATGCGTTCCGGCCGACGCGATGCGCAGTCCGGCCGGCTGCAGGAGCGCGGCGAGCGTGCCGCGGAGCGTCGCGACCTCCGCGCGCGCCTCGCTGATGTCGGCGCAGATCTTCGTCCCGGCTTCGATGACCGATTGCATCATCTCGGGCTTGATCTGCTCCCCGAGCCGCGGCCGCGCCGCCGCGAGCAGGGTCTCGCTGTGGCTGCGCAGCTGCCCCTCGGAGTCGACGATCTGGAACTCCTCCTCGATGCCGATCGTGAGCCGCGGTACGTCCACGGAGCGCGGGCTCATGCGTCGGCCCGCGCACGAGCGCGACCGCCCGCGACGACGTAGGTGGGCACGACGCTCCCCGCGCCGGCGGTGACGTTGAGCAGCGCGCTCGAGGACACGCGCGCGAGCGTTCCCGACACGCGCCCCCAGAAGAGGTACGGATCGTGGTCGATCGCAAGGTCGAGGAAGTGCATGCGCTCGAGCACGACGGGGAAGGGGTAGCGCGGTACCGGCACCCGCTCTTGCACGACGTAGGACGACGCGAGCGCGGCGAGGAACGACTGCTCCCACTCGTGCTGATCGATCGTCCACCCCAGGACGACGCCCTTTCCGCCGTACTCGTCGTTCGGTTTCAGCACGAGGCGCTCGCGGTTCGCGATGATGAAGTCCCCGAGGTCGACGACCTTGCCGCGATACGTCGTATGGCCCTCGCGGACCTTTCGGGTCCACGGGATGTGCTTCGCGATGGCGGCGCGCTGCGGCCCGGTGTACAGCGTGGCGTAGCGGTCGTCGGAGAGCAGGGCGAGGCTCATCTTCTTGTGAAGGAGCTTCGCGCGGAAGCTGTTCACGACGGTGACGGCGCCCTCGAGGTATGCGCGCACAAGCGGCCGCGAGACGTCGCCCTTGGCGAGGAGCTCGCTCGTGAGGACTCGGCGGTACACGATGTTCACCGGCCGCCCCTGCGCGCGCAGCGCGCCGCGCGAGTAGGTGAGGTCGTCCGGCGCGCAGATGATCGTCGGGACGCCGCGTTCCTCGAAGTAGCGCTGGAACATCTCGAACTCCGTGAGCGTCGGAAGGCCACGCCAGTCCACGATCGCTATGGCCGGCGCGCGATCCGAGCGTGAGCGGTGCGCGCGGAGCATCGCCGTGAGCTGACGCCCGCGAGTGGGCACGACGTTGCACGCGAAGGACTTCCGGAATCGCTTCATGACCGGAAGGGAGGCGAACACCTGTGCGAGCTCGTCGTTGTACGCCATCCCGGCCGGCGACTCGGCGTTGTACTCGACGAATCGGATCACCCCGTCCTCGCCGATGAAGCCGTCGAGCCGCGCGGAGGGCGAGGCGGCGCGGAAGCCCGGATCGCGCAGCGCGAGCGCTTCCTCGTGCGGATCGAGGTCGAGCTGACGGCGCAGGTCCTCATCCGCGAGCAGCGCACGTTCGAGACGCCCGAGCGCCGCGTAGATCTGCTCCGACGCCTCGTTGACGGCGGCGTACTGCCAGTCGCTGATGAGATTCGGCCGGAGCGACACACAGAGCGGGCGGTCACCGAAGACCAGACGGCGCTCCTTCTGGCCCCGCGAAAGCGCCTCGGCGCTCTCCTCGGCGAGGCGTGGGTCCTCCAGCAGCTCGTGGTAAGCGACGAGCGGATCGCGAGCGGATGGCGCGCGACGGCGCGTCAGCGCACGTGCCGCCACCACCGATGCTCCCCCTTCCACGGCGGCTGCGCCTCGCCCAACGCATATGCGATGACGAGATCGCTCATCTTCTCGAGGACCCACGTGAAGTTCGCCTCTTTGATCGAGAAGCTGTCGAAGTCCGGCGCCGGGTTCAGCCAGTCGATCGCGTAGAGCTCGCCGTCGCGGACCGCGAACTCGACCGTGTCCATGTCGTAGCCCAGCGCGTCGGTGAGGCGGATGGCGTTGAGGATCGCGCGCGTCCGCAGATCGCCCTCGACCGGACGGTCGATGACATAGCGCTCGTGGAACGGTGCGGTCGGGTCATAGCGGATCGGGAGCACGTCCTTGCGGCCGATCGCGATGCAGCGGATGTAGTCCTCCCACTTGATGAACTCCTGGAGGATCATCGTCTTCGGCCGGTACCCCGCCTGGAGGCCGCCGGACTGGTCATAGGCCCAGATGAGCTCTTCCTTGCTGTCGACACGGTAGACGTCCTTCCAGCCGCCACCGGTGTTCGGCTTCATGATCGCCGGCAGTCCCGTGTAGCCGATGAGCGAGTCCCAATCGAGCGGGTACTGGAGGTTCCGCAGCGACTGCTCGGAGATGTCGGGGATGTACGACTTGTTCGGGAGGACGACAGTACGCGGG
>DATBKH010000061.1:0-7961 GCA_036555955.1 Candidatus Limnocylindria bacterium
ACAGCTCCTGCGGTGGCACAGCTCTCACGCGAAGAACTAGCCAAGGCGTAATTGGAGGGGGAAGATGGGATCCCGCGACCTCGTTCATACGCGCGCGTTCGTCGCAGTGCTTCTCGCGATCATGGTCACGGCCGCGTGCACCGGACCTCAGGCCGCACCGAGCGCCAGCACGGGTCAGGTCGCTGGGGTACTCAGCGGACAGGCCCGCTGCGACGCGAACAAGGCCGCGGGGAAGATCACGTTCCTCACCGGGTTTGGCTTCTTCCCGTCGGTGTCCGTGCTCGACGTCATCGCCGCCAAGCAGCAGGGCTACTTCGACGCGATGTGCCTCGACGTCGACATTCAGCCCAGCATCCCCGGCGAGAGCATGGTCCTGGTGAGCTCGAACACCGTGCAGTTCGCCGCGAACTCGTTCGGCTCGATCGCGCGCGGCGTCGCGCAGGGCGCGACGGTGAAGGCCGTCGTGAACTACGGCAACCTGCCGATCCACACGCTCATCGTGCTGGCGGACTCGCCCATCCAGAAGCTCGCCGACTTCCGCGGCAAGACGATCGGCTCGACCGGAGGCACCACCGGCGGACCGAACCAGGCGCAGCTGCGGACGGCCGGTCTCACGGTCGAGAAGGACTACAAGCAGATCGCGATCGGCTTCGACTCGACGCTCATCACGCGGCCGGGCATCGACGCCATCGAGGGGTTCCGCTCGAACCAGCCCGACCTGCTCGAGCGCGCCGGCCTCAAGATCCGGCAGTTCCTGCCGGAGGACGCGGGCGTCGTCTCCACGTTCGGATCGATCATCGTCAGCAACGAGTTCGCCGCGAAGCACCCGGCCGCGGTCGAGGACTTCATCCGCGCCGACAAGATGGGTTGGGACTGGGCGCTCGCGCACTCGAAGGAAGCCCTCGACATGTCGCAGAAGCTGACGCAGGGCAACTTCGATCGCGCGCACGAGGAGTTCCGCTGGAAGACGGAGTCGGACCTCGCGGTCAAGTCGACGCCGGCGGGGCAGCCCGCGGGTCGCGTCATCCGCGACAACGTCGCGAAAGAGATCGCCGTGTACGTCCAGCTGGGGCTCATCCCGATCATGGACGTGAACACGCTCTTCGATAACCAGTACTTCGACGCGGTGCACAAGGACGGCAAGGTGGTGTGGCCCGGCCCGATGGGCACGCGCTAGCCAGAAGCCCTCGTTCGCACGGGCCCGGGCGTCCACCGACGACCCGGGCCCGTTCGCGTCCGGCGCCGCCTCTAGTACGTCGGCGTGAAGAAGCGCGGCACCTCGGGATCGGGTCGCGTGATGAACTCGAGGACCGCCGGCCGTCCCTGCATCGTGATGCCGGCGGCGCGCTTGATCGCGGCGGCGATGTCCTCGGGCGCGGTGATGCGCTCGGCATGCGCCCCGAGTCCGGCGGCCACCTTCGTGTAGTCGCCGGAGAGCCGATTCGTCCCGTACTTCTGCGACGCGAGCGGCATCGCGCGGTCGTAGCCGCCCATGACCGAGTTGTTGAGAAGGATCGTGAGCACCCCGATGCGCTCTCGGGCCGCCGTCTCGACGTCCATGCCGACCATGCCGAACGCGGCGTCGCCCATCACGTTGACCACGAGCCGGTCCGGGCGCGCGAGCTTGGCGCCGAGCGCGAGCCCGTAGCCGTACCCGAGCTGCGTCGACTTGCCCCAACCGAGATAGCCGCGGGGCGTCACAGCCTCGTAGAACGGGAGGACCTGATCGCGCGGGTTGCCGGAGTCGTGCGTGACGATCGCGTTCGCGCGATCGATGCTTCGCCCCAGCTCGGCGATCACCCGATAGGGACTGAGCGGCGCCTCATCCGACTCGAGGCGCGGTCGCCATTTCTCGAGGAAGGCGCGCTTCGCGATCGCGATCTCGCGTGCGACCTCGTCGCGCTTCCGCGCGCGCCCGGCGACTGCCGAATGCAGGAGCGCGAGGGACAGCTTCACGTCGCCGATCAACGCGCCGCGCGCGGGGTAATCCTTGTCCACGTCGCGCTCGTCGTGCGTCATCTGATAGAGCGGGATCCGCGGCGGCAGCGGATGGGTGAACGGCGTGATGGAGAAGGACGTCCCCACACCGAGGATGAGATCGGCGTGCGCCAGCGCCTCCGCGACCATTGCCGTCCCGGACGCTCCGGCGGCGCCGAGCGAGAGCGGATGATCCTCGGGGAACGCGCTCTTCCCGTTCATCGTCGTCATCACCGGCAGCGTGCAGAGCTCGGCGAGCAGGCGCAGCTCTTCGCTCGCCTCCGCGAACAGCACGCCCTGTCCGGCAACGATGACCGGAGCCCGCGCGGCGGCGAGCGCTTCGGCAAGGGCCGCGACATCGCCCGGGTCCGGCGCCGACCGGTACGCGCGCGGTGGCGCGTACGCGACGACCTCGGCGTCGTCGACGTTCGCGGGCCCGATGTCGTTCGGCACCTCCAGCACGACGGGACCGCGTCGTCCGTTCCGGAGCGCGTGGAACGCGCGGCGCATGAGGGACGGGACGCGCTCGGGCAGGTTGATCTCGTCGCTCCACTTCGCGATCCCGCGGTACGTCTCCGCCGACGAGAACGCGTACGGCACGCCGCGCCGGTCCCGCCGCGCGCCCCCGGGAAGGACGAGGATCGGGATGCTGTCGGACGCCGCCTGAGCGATGCCGGCGAACGCGTTCTCGGCGCCCGGTCCCGCCTGCACCGCGCAAACGCCGATCCGCCGCGCGTTGTGGACCCGCGTGTAGCCGTCGGCCATGTTCACGAGGGTCCGCTCGGTGCGGGTGATGATCGGCCGGATGCCCTCGGCCGCGCAGGCGTCGATGAGGCCGTGGGCGGGGAAGCAGAAGAGGAACTGGACCCCTTCGGTCCTCAGGATCTTCGCGATCGCTTCGTTGGCGCGCATAGCGGAGCACCATCGGGCGGGAGGGCTGGCGCGTCAAGCGACCCTGTACTCGCGTCGCGCGGGGAATCGCTGTTGACGGCCCATCGGACGGCTGGCACTGTCTCGCATAGGGCAATGGCGCCTCGCAGGCCGAGACGGCCATTTCCGCCGGGAGGGATAAGACTCAGATGAGCGAGCTTCGACTCACGCGTCGCCAGGCTTTGATGGGCGCGGCCGCCGCGGCCATCGCCGCATGCACACCCGGCGGAGGCACCGGTGCGTCGCCGTCGGCGGGCCAGTCGCAGGCCGCCGCGGCGCCGTTCCGCTGGCTCTTCGGATTCACGGTGCAGGCGAACCCGTCCATGCCCGTGATCGTCGCGAAGGAGCTCGGCTACTACAACACCGAGAACATCAACATCAGCTGGGACTTCACGACGGACTCGACGAGCATCCGGCTGATCGGGACGAACCAGTACCAGGCCGGCAGCGTCAGCGACGTCCTCACCGTGGCGAACTTCGTGAAGCAGGGGATCCCGCTCGTCGCCATCGTGCAGCAGGGTCAGGACAGCGCGCGCGCGTTCGCGGTGAAGCAGGGCTCGCCGATCAAGCGGCCGAAGGACTTCGAGGGCAAGAAGGTCGGCGTGAAGCCAGGCGCGCCGTGGACGGAGTACCTCGCGATGCTCGCGTTCGACAAGGTCGACCGCACGAAGATCACCGAGGTCCCGGTCGGCTTCAGCTCGGTCGAGCTGAAGGACGGTCTCGTCGACGTCCTTCCGGTCTTCATCGGCAACGAGCCGTTCGTCCTGAAGAACACGCTCAACACGCCGGTCGATCTCATCTACCCGAAGGACTTCGGAGCGCCGCTCGTCGGCACGACGATGGTCGCGAACAAGGATTACATCAAGAGCAACCGCGACGCGATGCTCCGCTTCCTGAAGGCGACGATGAAGGCGCAGGAGTACTTCATCGACCACAAGGCCGAGACCGTGCAGATGGCCGTGCAGTACGGTGGCACGGCGACGACGCGAGCGCAGCACGAGTTCATCTACGACATCTCGCAGAAGGACATGCAACACCCGAACGGCGTCGGCTGGCTCGACAAGGACAAGTGGCAGAAGAACCTCGACATCCTCGTCCAGCTCAACCTCATCCAGAGCCCGCCGAAGATCGACGACATCGTGGACACGAGCCTCATGACCGAGATCCTGGGGACCGACAAGAAGGTGAAGTACCCGTAGGACGCGATGAGAGGCGCCGTGTGACGTGAAAGCGGCGGTCATGCACGCACGCGGCGCCGATCTCGTCGTCGAGGACCTCGAGATCGAGGCGCCGCGCGCGGGCGAGGTCGCCGTCCGTCTCGTCGCCACCGGCGTCTGTCACAGCGATCTGAACGGGCTGCGCGGCACCCGCGACCTCCCGACCCCGATGGTGCTCGGGCACGAGGGGGCGGGGGTCGTCGAAGCGGTCGGCCCGGGCGTCACCGCCGCGGCTCCCGGGGACCACGTCATCCTCTCCGCGATCGGCCGGTGCGGGAAATGCGCCGAGTGCATCGGCGGCCGTCCGTGGATGTGCACGGTCGCCGGCGCGAACATCTTCAGCGGCACGCTGCCCGACGGCACGACGCGGCTTCGTCTTCGCGGCCATCCCGTCTACCACTGGTTCTCGCAGTCGTCGTTCGCGGAGCGCGCCGTCGTGCCGGAGGGCGCCGTCGTCAAGATCCGGAAGGATGTCGCGCTCGACAAGGTCGCGCTCCTCGCGTGTGGCGTGAGCACCGGGCTCGGCGCGGTCTTCAACGCGGCCCGCGTCGCGGTCGGTGAGAGCGTGGCCGTCATCGGCTGCGGCGGCGTGGGGATCAGCGCGATCATCGGCGCCGACCTCGCGCACGCCTCGCCGATCGTCGCCGTCGACGTCGCCGACGACAAGCTCGAGTTCGCCCGCGGCTTCGGCGCGACGCACGTGGTGAACGCCGCGCGCGAGGATCCGATCCAGCGGGTCCGCGAGCTGACCGGCGGCGGACCGGACCACACCTTCGAGTGCGTGGGGAACGCGAAGACGCTCGAGCAGCTGGTCGAGATCGTGCGGCCCGGCGGGAGCGGGTACGTCGTCGGCGCGGCACCGCCGGGGACGCGCTTTCCGTTCGCGACCGACGGCTTCATCCGCAACAAGCACCTGCACGGCGTGATGCAGGGGAACGTGCGGGCGACCGTCGACATCCCGCGCTACGTCGAGCTCTACGCGCGCGGGCGCTTGCCGCTCGACCGCTTGGTGACCCGGACGTACCCGCTGCCGCGGATCAACGACGCGATCGCCGGCCTCGAGCGCGGCATCGGGCGCGGCGTGGTCGTGTTCGACTAAATTTGGTCGTCGGGCGAGGTCAGGGGAGGATCACGTGTTCGACGCGCTGAGGCCGTACTGGTATCCGGTGGCGCTCTCGGACGAGGTCCGGGACAAGCCCGTGGCCGCGACGCTCCTCGGCGAGCGCGTCGTGGTCTATCGCGCGTCCGACGGGCTACACGCCCTGAAGGACCTATGCATCCACCGCGGGACGCCGCTCTCGCTCGGGTGGATCGACGGCGAGACCCTGGTGTGCGCGTACCACGGATGGGGTTACGCGGGCAGCGGCGCGTGCGTCCGCATCCCGTCGCTTCCGCCGGGACGCGACGTACCGCCGAAGGCGAAGGTCGACGGTTACGAGGCCGCCGAACGATTCGGTCTGATCTGGATCGCGCTGGAGCGGCCGAAGCAGCCGATCCCGTCGTGGGACGACTCCGAGAATCCGGCGTTCCGCACGATCTGGACGCAATACCGTTGGAAGGCGAACGCCGCGCGCGCGATCGAGAACGTGATGGACTTCGCGCACTTCCCGTGGGTGCACCCCGGCGTGCTCGGGGATCGCTCGAAGCCGGTGTATCCGGAGATCAAGGTCGAGACCGACGGCAACCTCATCAAGTACGTCGTCGACGACGAGGCGACGAACGCGATCCGCACGTACACCGTGAGCTTGCCGCTCACGCTGCACATGCACGTCGCCCGGCGCACGCCCGGCGAGGGCGCGGAGAACGTCACGTCGCTCTTCTTCATGGCGCGCCCGATCGCCGACCGGGAGACGCACTTCTACTTCGGGCTGGCGCGCAACTTCGGGCTCGATCAGCCGGACCAGGTGTGGGCTGACCGCAACACCGCCGTCACCGAGCAGGACCGCGTCATCGTCGAGGCGCAACGCCCCGAGGAGCTTCCGCTCGACCTCTCCGCCGAGCTGCACCTGCGCGGCACGGACGCCGCCGCGGTCGAGTACCGGCGCGCGCTCAAGCGGCTGGGCGTGACATGGTGATCCGGACGAAGCCCGCGCCCGAGACCGAGCGGCGGGCGACGCGCATCGACCCGATCACGTTCGAGATCCTGCGGCACCGGCTCTGGAGCATCAACGAGGAGGCCGCGAACACCCTCGAGCGCGTCTCCGGTTCGCTCATCGCGAGCGAAGTTCACGACATGAACACGTCGATCATGACGGCCGCCGGCGACTCGCTCGTCATCGCCCCGTACATGCTGGTGCACGCGATCTCGATGGAGACGCTCGCGAAGGACGTCGTGAAGACGTGTGCCGAGAATCCGGGCATCGCTCCCGGCGACATGTTCCTGTGCAACGACCCGTTCGCCGGCGCGCAGCATCAGATGGACGTCGTCGTGCTCGGCGCGATCCACTTCGAGGGCGAGCTCATCGGCTGGGTCGGCTCGACCATCCATCAGATCGACATCGGCGGACCCGTGCCGGGACAGGTGCAGGTCGGCGCGAAGGACATCTACGGCGAGCAGCCGCTGTTCCCGCCCTTCAAGATCGTGGAAGGCGGCGTGCTCCGCAGCGACCTCGTCCGCCTGTACCTGCGCATGTCGCGAGTCGCGGAGATCGTGCGGCTCGACCTCACCGCGATGATCGCCGCGAACAACGTCGCGAACCAGCGCGTCCAGGAGCTCTGCCGGCAGTACGGCGTCGACGCGGTGAAGCGCGTCATGGAGGACATGCTCGACTTCAGCGAGCGGCGCATGCGCGCGCGGCTCGAGGAACTGCCCGACGGGACGTGGCGGCATCGCTCCTATCTCGAGTACGACGACAAGATCTACACCGCGGTCTGCGCCATGACGAAGAAGGACGACACGCTCACGTTCGACTTCCGCGGCTCGTCCCCGCAGGCGCCCGCGGTGATCAACAACCCGATCCACGCGACCGTGTCCGACGTCATCTGCTGCGTGATGACGTACCTCTGCTGGGACATGCCGTGGGTCCCGGCCGGCGTCGCGCGCGCCGTCAAGATCGTGTCGGACCCGGGAACGATCGTGCACGTCGCGTGGCCCGGCGGACTGTCGAAGGCGACGACGAGCGCGACGCAGGCGGTCATCAACCTCGCTGACAACTCGCTCGGGAAGCTGCTCGCCGCGTCGGATCTGCACCGCGAGCGCGCGATGGCGAACTGGGTCGGCAGCCTCACGACCGAGGAGCTCTTCGGCACGGACCAGCGCGGACAGCCGTTCGGCGCGACCGTGCTCGACACGTACTTCGGCGGCGGCGGCGCGCGCGCGCGGAAGGACGGCGTGGACACGGGCGGCTACGTCGGGAGCATCTACGAGGTCGCGCCGAACGCCGAGGCCTACGAGTTCCAGTACCCGATCCTCTATCTCTTCCGCCGGCATCAGGCGGACTCGGGCGGTGGCGGGATGTTCCGCGGCGGCGCCGGCTGCACGCTCTGCTACGTCGTGCACGACACCGAGCGGATCCCGACGAAGATCATGCACACGTCAGGCTCGGAGTGGCCCGAGTCCGCGGGCATCGCCGGCGGCGGTCCGAGCCAGACGAACCAATTCATCATCAAGCGCAAGACCGACGTGCGGTCGCGCATGGCGAACGGCGAGATCCCGCAGGAGCTCGCTGAGCTGTCGGGCGACTGGGACATCCAGAAGGTCATCGCGTGGTCCTACCTCGACCACGACGACGTGTATCAGGTGCGCACCCAGTCCGGCGGCGGCTACGGCGATCCGCTCGACCGCGAACCCTCCCGCGTGCTCGAGGACGTCCGCAGCGGCGTCGTGTCCGTCGACGG
>DATBKH010000062.1:0-13695 GCA_036555955.1 Candidatus Limnocylindria bacterium
CCCCGCGGCCCGACAGCGCCTGTCGCACCCGTGTCGCCCCGCGCTCCAGTCGCGCCGGTCGCGCCCGTCGCGCCGGTCGCGCCCGTCGCGCCGATGAGCTCGACGGGCAATGCCCTGTCGCCGCGGCCGCAATTGACGACATCCGCGACGATCCGCACTTCGCCACCGGCTCCGACGCACGCGTACGCGGATGCATTCGCAGGCTCGCCGCGGAAGAAGACGTAGATCGGGATGGCCAGGAGGGCGCCGATCAGGGCGAAGGCGACGGGCGATAGCGCCCGCAGCGCCCTCATCGGCGCCTCGGGCGTACTCGGCTGTGAGGCTCTCGCGCTCCTTGGATCAGGCGGTACTAGTCCCGGCCCGAAGCGCACTCAACAGACGTTGCGTCTCAATTGACTGGGATACATGGCCAACGGACCAGGGCCTATACGTCTGGGGAGGCCAAGGAAGGCCAATCTCTCACGCAGGATTCGGATTGCGGCGCCCAACGCATATGCAGAGCTCGTCGTCCAATCAGGCCGCGGCGCGCGAGTCACGGCACGCGAAGACTCTTTGGGGGCGCTTGGGCTGTGGAGCGCGAATGCTGGTGCGTCCCTACCGATACCTATCTCGCCGCGGGCCATTCGTATCGTCCGCGGCAATGGCTCGAGTCCTCGTCGTGGAAGACGATGCCGCGATCCGCCAGCTCTACGTCGAAGTTCTCACTGAGCTGGGCCATGACGTCGCGGAGGCGCCGACGGCGACGGAAGCGCTCCACGAGGTCCGACGCAAACGCCCGGCGCTCGTTCTTCTTGACCTCATGCTGCCGGGCGGGGCGAATGGGTACGACGTGCTCGCCGAGATCCGTGGCTCGCCTCGTACCGCGAAGCTCCCGGTTATCGCCATAAGCGGGACCTCGACGGGCGCGTACTCGTTGCGGGCCGGCGCCGACGCGTACTTGCGGAAGCCGTTCGAGCCCGATGTTCTCGTCGACGCCGTGCGGCGGTTCGTTTAGCGCCCCGCGTGTTGGGCGAGATGCGGTGGGCGAGGAGGGACTCGAACCCTCACGCTCTTTCGAGCACGAGCTCCTAAAACTCGCGTGTCTACCGTTCCACCACTCGCCCGCGCATAAGCCTACGCGGCGTCAGGCGCGGCGGCGGTCCACCGCCCACGCCGAACCGCGCCGTCGTTTCGCGACTTCCTTCACCTCGGCCGCGGCGCGGGCGGCGGACGTCGCGCCGTCGAATCTGCCGGGCGGCACGCTCACGATGCCGATGGAGACGGTGGCGAGGGGAATACGGCGAAGCCGGCCGCGGCGGTCGTGCGCTTCGATCCAGCCACGAGCGCTGTCGTCCGCGTCGTAGTGACGCGAGATGCTTTCGTCGAAGCGGCGCGTAATGCACTCCGCGAGCGATTCGGCGTCAGTGGCCTTCGCGAGTACGACGAAGTCGTCGCCACCCACGTGACCGACGAAGCGATCGGACGTGATCGCGGTCTGCACGAGCAGCTCGGACAGCATGGAGATGACCCGATCGCCGCGCGTGAATCCGTAGTGGTCGTTGAACTCCTTGAAGCGGTCGATGTCGACATAGAGGAGCGCGAAGTTGTCGCCGCGCGCGAGACGGGTCTCGATCTCCTCGGTGATCGCGGTATTCCCCGGGAGGCCCGAGAGCGGATTCGCCGCGCGCAGACCCGTCCACCGCCGAACCGAGGCGTGCACCCGCGCGAGGAGCTCGTCGGCGTCGTAGGGCTTGCTCATGAAGTCTTCCGCGCCCGCCTCCAAGAGCTTGAGCTTCTCCTGGCGCTGGGAACGCGCGGTGAGGAAGATGATCGGAAGGAAGCGCGTCCGCGGGTCGTCCTGCAGTCGCCGATAGACCTCCGCCCCGGAGATCCCGGGAAGACCGAGATCGAGCAGCACGAGATCGAACCGCCCTCCGCTCAGCTTGCTGAGCGCGCTCTCGCCGTCCGGCGCTTCCGCGCACAGGTAGCCCGCGTCCTCGAGCAGGGCACGCAGCGCCTGCCGGGTGGCCTCGTCGTCCTCCACCGCCAGGATCCGACCGCTCACGATTCAAGAGTCGGCGGCTCGCGCAGTCACCCTCAATAGGACAGCCGTACCTTTTGCGGTTGCTTCGCCGTCCACTGGGTCAACGGCCGGTCAATGCCCCATTCGCGCTTCGATTCCTGAGAGCCGCTCGATCACTCGCAGCAGCGCGTGATTTCCTTCGCGGCCGCCGCCGTCCTTCTGCAGCGCCGTGTACAGCGCATGGACGAGCGCTGTACCGGGAAGCGACACGTGATCTGCGTACGCGTTGTCCAAGACCAGGCGCAGGTCCTTTTGCTGGAGGTCGACCATGAACCCGGGACGGAAGTCGCCCGCCAGCATCTTCGGCGCGTAGTTCTGCATCGCCCAGGACGATCCGGCGCCGCCGGCGATGACCTGGCGAGTGCGCTCGAGATCGATGCCCTGCGCCTTCGCGAAGACGAGCGCTTCGGCGACCCCGAGGTTGTTCATCGCGACGGCGATCTGATTCGCGAGCTTGCACGCCTGACCTGCCCCGTGCCCCCCGATGTGCACGATCGTCTTCCCGAGCGCTTCGAAGAGCGGCATCGCGCGCGCGACGTCATCGGCCTCGCCGCCGACCATGATCGCAAGACGCGCCTCGACCGCGCCGACCTCGCCGCCGGAAACGGGTGCGTCGAGGGTTTGGAAGGAAGGCTCGTTCGTCCCGGCCCGCTGCGCGAAATCGCGCGACGCAGCGGGGCTGATCGTGCTCATGTCGATCGCCAGGAGCCGCTCGTGCGCACCGAACGCGATGCCGTCGGGACCGAACGTCACCTTCTCCACGTCCGGTGAGCTCGTGACCATCGTGACGACCATGTCGGAGCGCTCCGCGACCTCGCGCGGGGTGCGGACGACCTCGGCACCCGCTTCGGCGAGAGGCCTGGCCCGCTCGAGCGTGCGGTTCGTGACCGTGACGGGGAATCCGGCGCGAAGCGCGTTCCGTGCCATGGGGCTGCCCATGATCCCGAGTCCGACGAAGCCGACGCGCTCCCGACTCATGCGCTAGTTCTCGATGTCGTCGTCGCGCGAGAGGAACACGCTGCGGTCCCCAGCCTCCTCCGAGACGAGGAACGTGCCCTCCTCGGTCTCGTCGACGTTCACCGACGCGACCAGGAGGTCGTCGGTCACGTGGATGAACCCCGCGGTCCGGGCGAGCTCGTTCGCGATCGCCTCCGACAGCGAGTCCTCCTCGAACGAGTCGACGAGAAGAGTCCGCGCCTTCTTCACGAGCGCGAAGAACTCGAGCGGCTCGAAGCGCCGCTCGTGCGCGAGGAGCACCGCGGTCCCGAGGTCCTCGTCGCCTTCATGGATCTCATAGAAGAACACTGCGGTCGTCGAGCCTACCGCCCGATTACCATTGCGTCATCTCCATGCAGGACTCGCCGAAGACCCTGCCGCCATCCGTCAAGCACACCCTCCGTCGCGAGGGCGGATCGAAGGTCACGCTCGATGTCGAGGTCGCGGCAGACCGGCTGACGCGCGCCGCCGACGCGGCGTTCGAGCGACACGTGCAGCGCGCGCGCATCCCCGGTTTCCGGCCTGGGAAGGCGCCACGCGCGATGTACGAGCGCACCTACGGGAAGGAGCACCTCTGGGAAGACGCCGCCGACGACCTCATGGATCAGACGTACCGCGAGATCATCGAGGCCGAAGGGATCGAGCCGATCGATCGGCCGGAGGCGAAGGTGACGCAGCTCCAGGCCGGTCAGCCTCTTCGCTACACGGCGAGCGTCGTGATCCGTCCCGACGTCGAGCTCGGCGACTACACGGCGCACGGCGCGACGGTGGAGGCGAAAGCCCCGACCGACGACGACATCGACCGCACGATCGCCTCGATGCGCGAGAGTCACGCGCAGCTCCGGCCGGTCGACCGTGCCGCCGTGGCCGGTGACATCGTGACCATCGACATCGATGCGACGATCCCCGACCGCAAGCTTCCGCCGTTCGCGCGGAACGCGCACATCGAGGCGGGGAAGGATCTCGGGATCGCGGGGCTCGGCGAAGCGCTCGTCGGAATGAAGGCCGGCGAGGAGAAGAAGGTCGAGCTGTCATTCCCGAACGACGCGAGCGAGAGCGACCTCGCCGGAAAGGCCGCGACGTTCAGCCTGCGTCCGTCGCAGGTCGCCGAGAAGGTGCTGCCGGCGCTCGACGACGAATTTGCGAAGACCGTGGGGGTTGGCGATCTCGCGGCGCTCCGGAAGGCCGTACGCAACGAGCTCGCCCACGCGTCTTTCCACGAGGCGCGCGACGACGCGGCCGACAAGGCGGTCGAGCACGCGATGCAGACAGCGACCGTCGACGTGCCGGACGTGCTCGTCGCCGACGAGCTCGACCACCTCGTCACCGATCTCAAGGCGCGCGTGAAGCAGGAGGGCCTCACATGGGAGCGCTTCCTCTTGCAGGCCCGAAAGTCGGAGGAGGAGATCCGCACCGAATGGCGCCCGGTCGCGGAGAGACGCGCGAAGTCCCTCCTCGTCCTCGACGCGATCGCCCGCAAGGAAGGCATCAGCGTGACCGGCGACGAGCTCGCGGCGCAGGCCGCGATGTCGCCGCTCGCTCAAGTCGACCCGCAGGCCCTGCGCTCGCCCGCGGTGCTCGCGTCGCTGGCGCGGTCGATCCGCAACCGGAAGACGGTCGACAAGCTTGTCGGCCTCGATTCGCCGGACGCCGAACGCGAGGCGATCAAGAAGGCGGGCGGCGAGGACTTCGACTTCCATGCCGACCAGCCGGCACCCGAAGAGCCGAAGATCATCGTCCCCCAGAAGTCCGACGCGACCGCGGAGGGACGTGAGGCCCTGCGGGCGATGCTCGAGAAGAAGTAACCGCCTCAGCGCGGAACGGACCTGCCGCTACGCGAGGTACTTCCTGAACCACTCGATGGTCGACACCCACGCGCGCTGCGCGGTCTCCGGCGCGTATCGCGCGCCGGTGTCGTTGTGGAACGCGTGGTTCACGCCGGGATAGATCGTGACCTGATTCGGGACCCCGGCCTTTTGCAGCTGCTCGGTCATGGCCTTCGCCGTGTCGCTGATGCGCGTGTCCTGCTCGGCATACACGGCGAACACGGCAGTCTTCGTCTTCGCGATCTCCGTGAAGTTGCTCGGCTGCGGTCCGTAGTACGGGACGGCCGCCTTCACGTCCGAGCCCGCCGCGACGAGCGACCAGACCTCCCCGCCTCCGAAACAGAATCCGACCACGCCGACGGTCCCCGAGCTGTTCGCCTTCAGGTACGCGATCGAGGCGTTGTGGTCCGAGAGCTTCTGCTGCCCGGAGAGGCCGCCGATCGCGCCGGTCGCGGCGTCGCCGAGCTTGTCGGCGCCGCCCTGACGCGACGTGAGATCGATGTTCAGTCCGACGAACCCGGCCGTGGCGACACGCCGTACGACGTCGCGGATGTGCTCGGTCTGTCCGCGGTTCTCATGGATGACGATGACACCCGGGACGCGACCGCTCACGTTCGGCTTCGCGAGGTATGCGATGAGCGGGGCGCCGTCGGCCCCCGAGATCGCCGGTTTCGACACCGTGATGCGTGGATCGTTCTCCTTCACGGTCACGCCGTCCGTCGTCGCGGCCGGCGGGGGTGTCGCGAAGGGCTGCGCGACGAATCCCGGTGAGGCGGTGGCGGATCCGGATGCCGCCGCCGAGGGCGAGGGGCTCGCCGCGCGGGGACTGAGGTCGCACGCCGCGAGGATCGTCGTTGCCGCCGCCGTGCTCCCGACCACGATGGCCACCTTGCGGATGAGCTCTCGTCTGCCGATCAGCCCGTCGCGGAAGTCCTCGATGTGCTCTTCGACGAAGTAGCGCTGGGTGTCGTTCAGACCTTCCACGGTGCACCTCCCCGGAGCTTCGTCGTTCTGTCTACGCGCGAGCGGGGGGCGCGGTTCAGACCGAGGCGTGCGGAATGGCTACCTGCCTGCCGGCGCGGCGACCGCGATCTGCGCGGCGAGGTCGCGCATCACCTTCGCCGTCGCGCTGTCCGGATGCAACACGGTGAGGGGGCGGCCGCGGTCGGCGGCGTCATCGCATGCGGGCGTGTACGGGACGACGATGTCGGCCTTCCGGTTGAAGAAGCGGGAGACGTGGTCCATCTCCACTCCGGAGCCGCTCGTGCGGTTCACCACCAAGACGGTGCGCTCGCGCGGATAGGAGAGCTTCTCGAGGACGTCGAGCGCTTCCTTCGTCGCCTTCAGCGAAGGCAGATGCGCCGCCGTGACGACGACGACCCCATCGGCCACGTCGAGCGCGGCGAGGACCTGCTGCGAGAAGGTCGCGGGCGCGTCGACGATCACGTAGTCCGACTGCATCTGCAGATGATCGATCGCCTGTTGCACCGCCGGTACGGTGACGAGCTCCGCGCGCTCGGGGGCGTCACACCCGGCGAGAATGCGAACGCCGCTTCGGTCCTGCTCGAGATACTTCGAGAAGGTCGCTTCGTCGAGGCTCTCGTGCGCCTCTTCCGCGAGATCCGCGAGCGTGCGCGCGGGGTTCAGGTTCATGAGCATCGGCGCGTTGCCGAACTCCAGGTTCAGGTCGAGAAGGGTCACGCGGTAGATCGTCGTCGCGGCGAGCGCGACGGCCGCGTTCACGGCGAGCGTCGTGCAGCCGACGCCGCCCTTCCCATGCAGGAAGAGGATCACGTTGCCGCCGCGCTTCGCCGCCGTCTGTCCCTGCGTCGCGCGGAAGCGCCGGATGAGCACCTCCACCTTCGCCGCGAGGACGGCCATCTCGACTGGCTTCGGGATGTACTCGTCGGCGCCTTCGGCGTATCCGGTGAGGACGTCGTCGGCCTGCTTGCGCGCGGAGAGCATGACCACGGGGATCCGCGCGGTCCGATGGTCCGCACGCATTCGCCGGGTCAGCTCGAACCCATTCATGTTCGGCATGTTCACGTCGGTGATGACGAGGTCGGGGGGCTTCGCGCGGATCGCTTTCAGCGCTTCCCACCCGTCGTTCGCGACGGTCACCTCGTAGCCGTGGCGCGTGAGCCACGTCGAGAGCAGCTTGCGGATCTGCTCTTCGTCGTCGACGAAGAGGACGCGCTCGCCCGCCACTAGCTCTTCGAGAACTGGGCGACGCGCGCTCGCAGCTCGGCCATCGTGAACGGCTTCGCGAGATGGCCCGCGGCGCCGTGACGGAAGCACTCGTCGATCTGGTCGCGCTGCACCGATGCGGTCATGAACACGACCGGGATGTGCGCGAGGTCCGGCGCCGAACGCATGGCGTCGGCCATCTCGAACCCATCCATCTCCGGCATCGCCACGTCGGTGAAGACTACGTCAGGCCGCACGCTGCCGATGAGCGCCAGCCCGTCCCTGCCGTTCGCCGCGATATGGACGTCGTGGCTTGTCGAGCGAAGAGCCGTCTGCACGAGCTTCCGGATCATCGGGTCGTCCTCGCAGAAAACGATGCGGCTCACGACGCCGCCTCCGCCAGGACGGGGCGCGCGGCCGCGCCGCGCGGAAGGGTCACGTGGAAGATCGATCCCTCGCCGATGGTGCTCTCGGCCCACACCATTCCGCCGTGCAGCTGCACGATCTGCCGGACGATCGGCAGACCCAGCCCCGTCCCCTGGATGTGACGCGTCGCGCGCGACTCCACACGGCCGTATCGCTCGAAGATCGCCTCGAGTGACTCCTTCGGGATCCCCAGACCATGGTCGCGAACGACGAGGTGCGCGGTGCCACCCTCGACGCGTGTGCTCACGACGATCTCGCCGCCCTTCGGCGAGTACTTCACTGCGTTGTTGAGAAGGTTCGCGATCACCTGCGTCAGCTTGTCACGATCCCCGGTCATCTCGCCCAGCAGCGGGTCGAGGCGAAGCGCGATCGGATGCTGCGGAGCGTTCGGCCGCACTCGGTCGACCGCCTCCGACACGATCGTGTTGAGGTCCACCGGATCGCGATGGAGCTGCATCCGGCCCGACTCCATCTTGTCGAGGTCGAGCATCTCGTTGATCATCCGGTTCAGCCGGTGCGCGTCCTTGTTGATGTCACCGGCGTACTCGCGCATCTCTTCCGTGGTCAGATCCTCGCTCTGCATCATCTCGGAGAACCCCTGAATTCCCGTGAGCGGGGTGCGGAATTCGTGGCTCACGATGGACACGAAGTCGCTCTTCGCGCGGTTCAGCCGCTCGAGCTCAGAGACCGCGGCGCGCTGCCGCTCGAACGCCTCCGCGGCCGCGATCGCGACGCGCAGCTCCTGCGCCACCGCCTCGACGAGCCGAACGTCGTCGGCGGTCCACTCGCGAGCGCGATCGATCTGCGAGAACGACAGCGCCCCCGCGAGCTGTCCCCCGACGCGGATCGGCGTCGCCGCCGCCGCGACGACATCGTGGGTTATCTGATCCCTGGGGTCGCGCGCGCCGGCGAACCGCCCGTCCCTTCGGATGTCGGTCGCGACGACGGTGCGGCCGAGGCGCGCCGCGAGCCGGGCGATGGGCACATGTTTGACCCCGAGCCCGACCGGGGCAACGCCCGGGGCGTCCCACTCGTAGGTGACCGCGAGCTCGTCTTCGGTCGCACCCGAGCACACCAGGGCGCGCGACACCTTCAGCACGCGCGCGAGCTCGTCCACGGTTCCGCGCAGGATCTCGTCGGGGTCGAGGCTCGCGCGCGCACGGTGCGCGATCCGGTTCACGAGCGCCTCGCGCTCGGCGCGCGCCTCGGCCTCCTTCACGGACAGGGCGCTGTGGATCGAGCCGGCCACGTACTGGCCCATGATCATCGGGAGCTGCACCTTGTCCGGCGTGAGGTCTCCGGCGCGCTCGCCGATGAGGAGCAGCGCGCCGACGAGACGCTCGCGCGAGACGAGCGGGAGCGCCGCGAACGATCCGGCGGCCGCGACCGCCGGAAGCTCTTCGGCGACCTTGCTCCACACCGTCGCGTCGGCGCCGGTGTCCGAGAGCACGAGCGACTGCCGGTGGTCGATCACCCGCACGCGAACGATCGAGGGCAGGGCGACCGCCGAGTAGGTCGCGCGCTTCAGCGCTTCGCAGCGTGGGCCGTCGGCAGCGACGGTGCGGAACGCCTCGAGCACGTCGTCGTAGACGATGAGGGCGAGCGTCACGCCGAGGGAGAGCTCGCCGCGCACCGCGGCCACGAAGTACACGCCGATCTCCTCGAGGTCGAGTGGTCCGGCGAGCGCCGACGAGAGGCCGAAGATCGAGCCGAGCTCCTGCTCTTTCTGTAGCTCGGCGCTCTTCGCTTCGACCTCGGCGTTCTTGGCGCGCACGGTCGCGATCGCGAGGCGGTGCATGACCACGGCGGCGATGAGGCTGATGCCGAGCCAGACGACGAACGAGACGAGCTCGATCGACGCCAGAACGTCGCCCGAGTCCTGCCGCGCGATGAAGATGCCGCTCTGCGCGAGCTCGATCGTGTAAATGAACTGAACGGCGAAGAACACCAGGGCGGCGTACAGGGTCGATGCGACGACGTAGAAGCGCAGCGAGCGCGGGAGCTTGCCCATTTTTCTCAGTCGGCGCGCATCGTACCGGCCGCATCTCGTCCGCTGGACATCGCCTGCGCGCCTGATCCCGATTGGCAACAACGCGGTTCCGGAAATTCGCGCGTCCGCGTCAATTGGCTGCCGTACACTCTTGGAACAGGGCATCACGCGCGAGGAGGGTGGCTCTTGACGACGCGGAACTACGTGCCGATGGTCATCGAGCAGTCCGGCCGCGGCGAGCGCGCCTACGACATCTTCTCGCGCCTCCTGAAGGAGCGGATCATCTTCATCGGGGACGCCGTCGAGGACACGATGGCCAACCTGATCATCGCCCAGCTCCTCTTCCTCGAGTCAGAGGACCCCGAGCGTGACATCTACCTCTACATCAACTCCCCCGGCGGCGTGGTCACGGCCGGGCTCGCGATCTACGACACCATGCAGTACCTGAAGGCTCCGGTGAACACGATCTGCATCGGCCAGGCGGCATCGATGGGCGCCGTGCTCCTCGCGGCGGGCGCCAAGGGCAAGCGCTACGCCCTGCCGAACTCGCGCGTGATGATCCACCAGGGGTCCGGCGGATTCCGCGGCAACACGCCGGACGTGCTCATCCAGGTCAAGGAGCTCGAGACGCTCGTCGAAAAGCTCATGAGGATCCTCGCGCACCACACCGGCCAGCCCGCCGACAAGGTGAAGCGCGACGCCGAGCGCGACCGCTTCATGAGCGCCGAGGAGGCGCGCGCCTACGGTCTCATCGACGAGATCTTCGTCGGCAAGGAGTCCCTCATCTCGATCGCGAAGGCCGACGACGAGACTCGCGAGCCCGCTCGCGAGTCGACTCGAGAGCCGGTGGGTACCCGTTAGGTCATGACGACGACCGCGAAAGGCGGCAAGCCCTACCGCTGCTCCTTCTGCGGCAAGAGCCAGGACCAGGTGCGGAAGCTCATCGCAGGCCAGGGCGTGTACATCTGCGACGAGTGCATCACCCTCTGCCGCGAGATCGTCGACGAAGAGTTCATGGAGACGCCGAAAGCGCGGACGCTCGGCGCGAAGGTTCCGAGCCCTCGGCGGATCAACGAGATCCTCGACCAGTACGTCATCGGTCAGGACCGCTCGAAACGGGTCCTGTCGGTGGCCGTGTACAACCACTACAAGCGCGTCGGCGCGGGGCACCGCGTGGACGACGTCGAGCTCGGCAAGTCGAACGTCCTGCTCATCGGTCCCACCGGTTGCGGCAAGACCCTCCTCGCGCAGACGCTCGCGCGCATCCTGGACGTGCCGTTCTCCATCGCCGACGCGACGAGCCTCACGGAGGCCGGTTACGTCGGCGAGGACGTCGAGAACATCCTTCTCCGACTCATCCAGGCCGCCGACTTCGACCTGAACCGCGCGCAGCGCGGCATCATCTACATCGACGAGATCGACAAGATCGCGCGCAAGGGCGACAACCCCTCGATCACCCGTGACGTCTCCGGCGAGGGCGTCCAGCAGGCGCTCCTGAAGATCCTCGAGGGCACGGTCGCGAACGTCCCGCCGCAGGGCGGACGGAAGCATCCGCACCAGGACTTCATTCAGATCGACACGACGAACATCCTCTTCATCTGCGGCGGCGCCTTCGAGGGCCTCGAGAAGATCGTGGAGGCGCGTGTCGGCAAGAAGACGATGGGCTTCGGCGCGACGCTCCGCGACAACACGAAGGAGACCTCGGCGATCCTCGAGCAGGTCATGCCCGACGACCTCCTGAAGTACGGGCTCATCCCGGAGTTCGTCGGGCGTCTCCCGGTCGTCGTTCCGCTCCAGGCGCTCGACGAGAACGATCTGCTACGGATCCTCACCGAGCCGAAGAACGCGATCGTGAAGCAGTACCAGAAGTTCCTCGCGCTCGACAAGGTCGAGCTGCAGCTGACGCCCGACGCGCTTCAGGCCGCCGCGAAGGGCGCCGCGAAACGCAAGACCGGCGCGCGCGGACTCCGCACGATCATCGAGGAGGTCCTGCTCGACGTCATGTACGAGATCCCCTCGAGCACGAACGTGCGGAAGGTCGTCGTCACCGGCGACTCGATCGAGGGCCGCATGAAACCGCTGCTCCTTTCGAAGAACGAGCAGCAGGTACTCGACAGCGACGAGGCGACCGCCTCGTAACGCTCGTCGCTCATGCCTAAGCTTTATTACGCGAGCCCGCGGGACCTTCCGTTCATCGAGCCGCATCCCGGGGTGAAGGGCCGCGTCGTGCACGGACAGAACGCGACGATGATCGTGTACGACTACGCGCCGCGAACGGTCATCGAGACGCACAAGCACGATGTCGAACAGGTCGGCGTGGTCGTGAAGGGTTCGCTCGCGATGGTCGTCGCGGGCGAGCAGCGCATCCTGAACAGCGGCGACACCTTTCGCGTGCCGGGAGGGACTGCCCACGGCGCACGCGTCTTCGAGGAGGCGACTCAGATCATCGAGGTCTTCTCGCCCCCGCGGACGGACCTTCCGAAGACACCCGGATCGGCGCCACCGAAGCCCTCCCCGGCCCCGTCTCAGTAACGACCACCACCCAAATGGCGGCGTCGTACTAGCTGACGGCATCCTCCCCACGGCCCTGACACCTCGCTAACAGGCTGCCTACCTATCGTTCGGCGCCGGATGCGAGGGTTCTTACCTCGCGATCCGCTCCTCGTCGGGCGTCTTGGAGCATGCCTCGGAGCGGTCGCGTGGCTCGCGCTCGGTGGCCAGGGGATCGTGTCGATCGCCCTCGCCGCGCTTGCCCTCGTCGTCGCAACGTCGGTCTGGGTGTGGTTGCTCGACCGAAGGAGCCCGGAGCCTCTGAAGTTCGGCGAGGTGCCGCCGCAGGTCGTCCTCGGGGATCTCCTCGCGGCGGCCGTCTGGATGATCGCGAGCGCGACGAATCCGCGGAGCATCGCCTTCGTCATCGTGCTCGCGGTCGGCGCGTTCGCCATGTACCGCCTGGGCCGGCCTGGCCTCGTCGCCACGATGGTGGCCTACCTCGCGGCCCGCGTCGGCATGGAGGCGATCCGCTTCTCGATCGGCGATCCGACGCCGATCCCGCAGCTCGTGGCCGAGGTCGTCGTCGTCGACCTCGCGATGCTCATCGTCTCCGCGACGGTCGACAGCTACCGTCTCGAACACACGCGTGCCGAGAACGCGCTCCGGCTCGGGCGAAGCCTCGAGCGACTGGCGACGGAGATCGCGTCAGAGACCGAGCCGATGGCCCTCTATCGCACGATCGCGCGGAGCGCGCTCCAGCTCACGGGCGCGCACCACGCGACGATCAACCTGCGCCGCGGCGAGGAGTTCTACATCGCGGCTGGCGCGGGGACCGGCGAGCGCGTCGTCGGCATCCACGCTCGCGCCGAGGTGGGCATCGTCGGCGCGGTCCTCCGGACGCGTGCTGCCGTGACCGTCGCCGATTACGCCGCCGACCCCCAGGGTGTGCCCGCCGTGCGGGAGACGGGCGTGCACGCGCTCATCGGCGTGCCGATTTTCCTCCACGGCGAGTTCGCGGCGGCGATCCTCGTCGGACGCCTGGACCGGAAGACGTTCGGCCTCGAGGACCGCGTGGCGCTCGAGGGGCTCGCGCTCCATGCGGCAGTCGCGCTGCGCAACGCGCGCATCCTCGATCAGGCCCGCCGCCTGGAATCGCTGTCGCGACAGGTCAGCGGCGGGATGCCCGAGGACGTCATCCAGCGCATCGCGGAGGAGGCCAAGGCGGCGTTCGATCTCGAGTGGGTGCACATCAGCGAGATCCGCGGACCCGACGGTCGCGCGCTCGCCGCGCTCGGCCTCGCCGCACCGCTGCTCGGGACGGGCTGGTCGCCTTTGGGCGCGCTCCTCCGCGAGGTCGTCGCGCAGCGCGATCTCGTCGCGCTCCGCGACTACATGAGCGAGCGCGGCGCGGAGCCGGGTCGCCCGATGAACGTCCTCGCGCACTCGGTCGGGCTGCATGCGGTGATGGTCGCCCCCATCACGATCGAAGGTGAGGTGCGCGCGGGGATCGCCGTGGGGACGACCGATCCGTACCGGGGCTTCGACGCGATCGATCGCCAGGGGCTCACCGCGTTCGCGGAGCTCGCAGGCACCGCCCTGCGCGCGGCGAACGAGCGGCGTGAGCGCGAGCGGCGCATCGGCCGGCTCTCGGCCCTCAACACCCTCGCGTGGCAGCTTGCGGCGGTCCACGACGCACCGGCGATCGCGCGGCTCGC
>DATBKH010000063.1:0-8617 GCA_036555955.1 Candidatus Limnocylindria bacterium
ACTCGCCGCTCGCGGGGAGCGGCTGCGGGAGGCCGTACGTTCCGACTACCGTGAGCTCGGCGGTGGGGTAGTGCGCGACGTCGAGGGTCTCCTGCTTCACGTAGCTGTCCCGCCGCGCTTCGTCGCTCGCGATGGTCGAAAGGTCCACTCGTAGAGCGGAGTCCGCGGTGATCCGTCCGTCGCGAGTGAGCCCGACGACGCCGCTGATGGCGTTCGTGGAGAGAACGGCGTCGCTCGGCGACGGAAAGCCCGCGAGCTGCTCGCGCACGCGGATCGTGACCAGCGAGCTCTCGGGGTCGGCGTTGAAGCGGAATGTCGGGGCGGCGGTGGTCACGGGCACCGGCGAGCCGCTCGCTGTCGGGCTCGGTCCGCCGAAGAGGTCCGGGCGGCAGGCGCCGAGCAGGACCACCGCGAGCGCGAGAAGGATCGGCCGCCGTGACACGGCGGCGCTCAGCCGGTCTCGGCGACGGGGATGCGAGTGCCGAAACGTTGGACGAAGGGATGGGTGAGCGGTGCGACCCGGCTCGCGAGATGCTCGATCTCGCCGAGCCATGGAATGACCGGAAGCAGCGCCCAGATGACCAGGATGCTCACGACCTGGAGGATCGTGTTGTCCGTCCCGATGCGCAGCATGTCGCCGAGCCAGGAGTTCGACAGCGCGAGCACGAAAAGGTGGATCCCGTACGCGCCGAGCGAGCGCTGCCCCAGCGGCAGCAGAAGCCATCCCAGTCCGCGCCGGATGGGGGCCCACAGCAGCGTCACGAGCGCGTAGGCGAAGGTTGCGACCCCGACGAGCGCGAGCAGGCGGCCCGGCCGCAGATCGTTCTTTCCGAAAACGAGATCCGAAGACAGAAGCCACGCGAGGAGCGACGGCTGGTCGCTCGCGCGATCGGCGATGGTGAGCTGGAACGCGACGATGAGCACGAGCGATATCACCGCGCCCACGACGACGATCGCCGCGCGCATCCGCGGCGTCAGCGCCCGCGCGATCTGCTCGCGGTGATAGCCGACGATCACGCCCATCGCAAAGGGCAGCTGCCACGCGGCGAACGGGAAGCCGCCGTCGACGACGTTCCACGGGAACTGGACATCCGCCGGTGAGACCTGCCACAAGAGCCAGAGGCCCCATGCGCCGGCCAGCGCGATCTTCGTCCGGCCGGTGCCGAGGAGGTACAGGAGCGGCGGCGCCGCGAAGACCAGCAGCGTGTAGAGCATGAGCACGTCGGTGATCGGATATGACCGGTGGAGCGTCCCGACGCTCAACAGGAATTCCAGCGGCCGCGTCGGCGTCATCGCTTGCGACCACGCGCTGTCCATCAGATAGGACACGAGCGCGAAGAGGATGGTGAGCGACACGGTGAGCAGGTACAGGAAGCCGGCACGCTTCAGGACCTTGCGAAGCATCGCGTTCATGCCCTCACGGCGGATCACGTTCAGATAGACGGTGCCCATGACGATCCCGGAGATGAGCACGAATCCTTCGGCGGCGGAGGTGAAGAACCGATTCCCGCCGGTCAGGATGTAGACCCACGACCGCTCGCCGCCGATGTGGTCGGCGACCATGACGACCACGCAGAAGCCGCGAAGGAGGTCGAGGCGCATGTCGCGGCGGGTCGAGGCGTCCGCCGAGGCTCCGTAGCCCCAGCGGAGAAATCTCCGCACGCCGGAACTGTAGGGAGGCTCGCTAAGACGAAGATGAAAAAGCGGACGGCGGCCGAGTCAGCGTGTTAGAACCGGTCGAGGATCTTCTGTCCCTCGGCGCTGCGGATGAATTCGAGGAACTCGGTGATCGCGGCCTTCTGCGGGCCGGTCTTGGCGAACACGACGTAGAGCGGTCGCCGGAGCTTGTACGAACCGTCATGGAGGGCGGGTTTCGTGGGTGCGATGCCGTCGATCGTCAGGATGTGCGTGCCGGGCGGAGCGGCCTCGTCGCCGGTCACGCCGACCATGCCGATCGCGCCGGCCTGTCCGGCCACCGCCTGGCGGATCTGGTCGCCGCCCTGGATCTCCAGGACGCCTCCGCCGTACGTCGGCTTGCCGCCGAAGACGTAGTTCTCGAACGTCGCTCGCGCGCTGGAGCCCTTTTCGCGCACGAGCGGGATCACCGGGACCGGCTTGGTCGCACCGAGCGTCGCCCAGTCGGTGATCTTGCCGCTGAAGATCTGCTGGACCTGTGCCGTGGTGAGGTCTTTCACGGTGTTGCTCTGGTGGACGACGAGGCCGGTGCCGGCCACACCGACGAGGATGCGGTCGACGACGTCGCTCTCCGCGGCGCTCAGCTCGCGGCTCGCCATGCCCACGTCGATCACGCGGTCGGCCGTGAGATTCACCCCGCCATCCGAGCCGAGCGTCGTATCGATCGTGAACTTGACGCCGGGGTGCTGCGCCGCGAATGCGTCTGCGAGCGCCTGCACGTTGGCGACAGCCGCGTCGCCGCCGCCGATGCTGTAGGTGCCGGCGAGCGGATCGGATGACGCGGGCGCCGACGGGGCGCCGCAGGCCACGGCGAGCACCGCAGCGGAGAGAAGACGATGCAGGGGACGCAAGGCGTCCGAGGATAGGGTCGCTACCTGGTGCTTCGCGGTAGCAGATCGGTAAGGGCACGCGCGTTCCGAGCGGCACCGATGCGCGGCAGACGGAAGAGGTCCTCGATCGTCGCGAGCAGTGAGTAATGATCGTACGCGGCGGTGATCTCCTGACTTCCGAGGCCCGGCGCGGCGACCAGGAGCGGCACCGTACTCGAGGCCGGGCCGCCCTCGTCCCAGACGATGAAAAGAACGCCACCGTTTCGCCACGCCGCGGAGGCGACGATGCGTGCTACGAGATCCTCGAGCCACGGGCCGGCGACCGCGAGCGAACAGTCGTGCGCGTCGTGACAGAGCCCCGGCGTGATCCATACGAAGCTCGGCGTGTTCTCAGCGAGGTCGGCGTCGAGCTCGTCGAGGCTCACGACGTTCGGCGGGCACGCGCCGCCGTAATACGCGAACGGGTTGTGTTTGAGCGCGTAGGGGTAGGGGCTGTGGAGACAGCCGCCGTCGGTGAGGCCCTCCATGTAAGCGCGCCATCCCATGCCGGCCGCGGTGAGCTGGAGGCCGATGCCACCCGGCGGCAGCACGTGATAGCCGTCATCGGTGATGTCCCAGGTGCTACCCGATGTGAGCGCGAGATAGTTCGGCAGGCTCGGTGAGGCGACTGCCCGGTAGTTCGTCGCGAGCGCATACGACGCCGCGAGGCGCTGGACGCTCGGGAAGCGGATCGCGGTCGCCAACGTCGCGTTCTCCATGACGACGACGAACACGTGCGGAACCGCGGGCGTCGGCGTCGCTGACGCGGTCGGGGCCGCTGAAGCGATCGCGAGGCTTTCAGTAGGCGACGGCGTCGCCGAGACGGATGGCGTGCCCATCGCCGACGGCGCGGCGCAGGACGCGGCGACCACGAGCGCAGCCGCGAGCACGCCGAGAGCACGCATCGAGTGTCGCTATTGTCCGGCTACGCTCTTAGGCATCATGCCTTCGACGCTCGACGTCGCGCGATCGTTCGTCCAGGCGGTGAAGGATCGCGACGCCGACGCGGCCGCCGAGCTGTGCACCGACGACGTGGAGGTACATCTCCCCGGACTGCCCGAGCCATTCGAGGGGAAAGAGGGCGTTCGCCAGATGATCCGCATGGCGCCTGGCGAGCTCGTGCAAACGCCGCGTGAGGAGAGCGAAGACGGACAGACCGTGAAGATCACGACGCTCACCCGCGCCCCGGGTCTCTTCGCCAACTACACCACCTGGAACTTCCAGATCGAGAACGATCGCGTGCGCCGGCTGAACTTCGAGCTTCGCGCGGCGAACTGAACCCTGGCCGCGAACCGGTCTCAGCGGCGCGGCCGCGTCTAGGGTTTCGTGAGGACGATCGCGTTCGGGAGGAGGCGGCCCGGGCCGACTTTGTAGGAGCCGGCGATGTACATCGCGGCGGTCCCGCCACCATCGAGGTTCAGCGCGTCGCGGGCGCCGAGCGCCTGCATGACATACGCCGTGTCCATGACCGTCGCGTTCGTCGCGATCACGAGGTAGATGTACGTTCCGTCGACCCCGATCGCGCCCTTGGTCCCCTTCAGGAGCTGTGAGCCACTCTGCTCGCCGGTGGAGTCGATGACCGCGCCGTTCTGCATCAGCAGCGGGAACATCGCGATGCCCGCCGTGACCGGACGCGCGTTCTGATAGAAGGTGTACGCGCGGCGGTAAGCGGTCGCGGTGGCGCCGCTGAAGGTGATGAGGCCGTTCTGGCCGTTCAGCGCGTTGTAGTTGACCCAATTCCGCAAGTTGCTGTTGTAGACGGCGTAGTCGTATGAGTTCACCTTGCCGGCGCACTGCGCGTAGTCCGGCGGGCACAGATACGTGCCGTTCATGCCGGCGTACGCGCCGTTCTCGGCGACGTACTGCTCGAGCGGCTTCGCCGGGCAGTTGTTGAAGCACTGGGTCGCGTTCGCGGTGAGCGTCTTCACGGTGACCGACGACAGGCGCTCCTTGATGACGTGTGCGCTGAATGTCCCGCGAGGCGTGGCGACGGACTGCAGTGAGTAGCCGAGGCCCGACTCCGGCTGCGGGGGACGCGTCCCGTCGGCGTTCAGGACCGTGACGAGCCAGAACACGCCGAAGTCCTCGAGCCATTGGGCGCCCTCGATGAGCGGACGCAGATACAGCTTGTAGTACCCCGGCGTGGTCGGAGCCTGGATCGTGAACTGGAACCACGCGACCATGCCGGGACCGACGTACTCGGCGGGCTGGAGCGCGATCCGGTTGTAGCGCGGCCATCCCGTTGCGGGAGATCCGGCGGCGCCGTCGCCTCCGAGCAGAGTCGGGCGATCCTGTCCTGGCTCGGGCCCCCACGTGCCGAGGTACGCGACCTCTCCCATGCGTCCGCGCACCCAGCCGAGCGAGCCGGAGTTGTAGTACGCGACCGTCGCCGTCGATCGCTCGCCGGGGCAGAGCGTCGGATAGCCGCTCTGGCCGTACCACTGCGCGTGAAACCCCGGTACGCCCGAGGGAAGGCCGTTCGGATGCGGGATGCCCGGTCCGACGCTGCCGGTACAGATGGCCGCCGCCGGCGCCGCGACGGGTGACGCGGCGAGCGCAGGTGTCACCGGCGCTGTCGCGAACCAGCTCACGACGAGCGCGGCGGCGATGATCGACGAGAGGACGCGCGAACCCACTCTGTGAAGCTAACGAGACCGCTTTCGGCGCAATACCGCCGCTCGAGGGAACGACACGTTTCACGACCCGCGGGTACGCCACATTGATACCGCGCGATACGCCATACGATTGACCCGTGGACCGAGTTCGTCTGCTTGTCGCCCCAGTGGCGCTTCTCGTGCCGTCGGTCGCTTTCGCGCTGAACGCGGTCATCTCATTCCGCGAGCGAGGGATCGTGGAGCCGTACGACGTACCGGCGGCGATCGCGTTCTTCGTCTCCGCGGTACTCGCGTGGCGGCGCTCCATGGTCGCCCTGATCGGCGGCGCGGCCCTGTGCGCGATCTATCTCGCGAGCGTCGTCACATCCGGTCCCGCGATCTTCATCGCGTACTGGAGCGTCGCACTGATCCTCATCGCGCAGGCGCTAACGCTCGTGCGGAGCCGCGAGGGCCGGCCGATCTAAGTCTTCGGCCCTGTCGCGACGAGATCGATCGCCACACGGATCTCGTCGGTCACGCTCAGCACACGGAACGGGACCGACGGGGCGCGCATCCCGAAGTCGCCGAACTTCCACGATGGATTCGCGGTCGCGGTCGCGGTGAGATCCGCGCCGTCGCGCCTGGCGGTGACGTCGAAGCTCACCTCCTTCGTCGTGCCCTTGACCGTCATGTTCCCCACGAGCGTGAACGTGAAGCTGCCGCTCGCCGGCAGAGGCATCGTGAGTCCGGTCGTCTTCGTCGGAACGAAATCGGCGGTCGGAAACTGGCGGACCGCGAGCGTGTCCTGCTTCACGAAGTTGTCCCTATCGCGCTGATCGCTCGAGAGCGTGCTGAGGTCGAACGTGATCTTCGAGCCGGGGTCGAAGGTCCCGTCGGCGTTGAGCGCGAAGGCTCCCTTCGCTCCCGTCGCGGTCAGCACGGCGTCGGACGGCAAGCTCACGCCGACCAGCTGCTCGCGAACTCGGACCGTCGCTTTGGATCGATCGCTGACCGCCCAGCTGGAGCCCGACGCGGCCGCCGTGGTGGCCGGCGTGGCGCCGGCGGTCGACGGCGGCGCTGGTGACGGCGAGGGAGACGTCGTAACGACGTCCGCCGCGCCGCCGCAGGCCGCGGTGACGACGGCGACCAGAACGAGCGCAGGAGCGATGAAGGAGGAGCGGCTCACGGTGCGCTCGACTCTAGGAGACGAGCCCGCCGTCGTGGGGAGGTACGGCTAACACTTCGCTAAGAAGCGAGCGGCTATCGTCGCGCCATGTCCACGTCTGCGGTCGCGGTGCTTCGGGCGGAGCTCGAGGATGCCTACGCGGAGCTCCGCGGACGGCTCGACGGCCTCACCGACGAGGAGTTCTTCTGGGAGCCCGTCCCGAACTGCTGGACCGTCCGCAAACGAGCGACCGGCCTGTGGGCAGCGGACTATCCCGAGCCGCCCCATCCCGAGCCGCCGCCATTCACGACGATCGGTTGGCGTCTGGTGCATCTCGGCGAGTGCAAGCTCATGTATCACGAGTACGCGTTCGGCGCGGCGAAGCTGACCTGGCCCGAGATCGACTCCGCGCACACCGCCGCCGACGCGATCGCCTCGCTCGAAGGGGGACAGGCGCAGCTGCTCCGCGATCTCGACGCTCTACGCGACGACGATCTCGACCGCGAAGTGAAGACGAACTGGGGAGAGGTCTGGCCGGCGCGGCGGATCTTCTGGACGATGACGAGTCACGATCTGCATCACGGCGGCGAGATCGGCGTGCTGCGCGATCTCCATCGCGAGACTCGGCGCTCGCCGAATGGAACGGCCGAGCGGGAGACGCAGCCGGCGCGCGGCTAGCTCCGTTACACGCGCGCCCAATGGCACGACGGCTGCATCCAGGCTTGATAGCCACGGACACGCGCGGAGACGGCCGTCGTCGGTCCTGGCAAGAAGTGGAGGCCTCGTCTATGGAACGGGTCGAACGCGTTCGGACCCGCGACGGCTACGGGTGGGACTCCAGCTGGATCGGATGGCACCTCGACTGGGGCGCCGTCTTCCTCGGAGCGCTCGCATCGCTCGTCGCAGCCGTGCTCTTCTCTCTCATCGCGCTCGCTGTCGGCGCCCACAAGGCCGTCGACGACCGCATCCTCAAGTGGGCCGACCTCGGCCCGGCGACCATCATCTTCAGCGTCCTGGGCGCTTTCTTCGCCACCGTCATCGGCGCCTGGGTCGCCGCGAAGATGTCCGGCGCGCGGCGTGCCGAGCCCGCGATCCTTCATGGCGTGGGCGCATGGCTGGTCGCGATGGGCCTCGTCCTGGTGCTCGCTGCCCTCGCCGGCGCGAACACGCTTCAGGGCGGTTACCTCGGCGGCTTGACGCCCCCGGGTGCGCCGACGCCCACCGGCGCGGCACCCGATCCGAACACCGCGATCGCGATCCGGAACAGCGCGCTCGGGAGCGCCCTCGGAATCCTCATCGGACTGATGGGCGCGGTCATCGGCGGTTGGTTCGGGTCCGGCGAGCCGATGACGTTGACGCGCGACCGCTCGTACTCGGCGACGACCGAGCGAACGCGAATCTAGTGCGGAGGTAGAGCGATGATCCTGATCCTCTTGTGGCTTCTCGGAGCCCCGCTGTTGCTCATCATCCTGCTGTTCCTGCTCGGCATCGGTCGCTGATTCATCCGACGCGAAAACATGAGGCCCCGGCCGTCTCGCCGGGGCCTCGTCATGCCCAAACCTCGCCCGTATCCTGACCCGCGGTGACGGCATCCGATTTTGTCCGTTACATCAGCGACGCGGTCTTCGTCGCGATCTTCGTTTTCGTAGCGGCACGAGCGATCCGTCATCCGAGCCGCGCGGCGATCGACACCGTCCTCTTCTTCGGCGTCGTTTCGTTCGTCGTGATCGAACAGGTGCTGAGCCAGGCGCTCGGGTTCGCGGGGAATCAGCTGTGGATGTCGACGTCGGCCGCCCTCGTGATGTCGCTCCCCTACTGGCTGCTGCGGCTCGTCGACGACTTCGCCGGCGTTCCGCGCGTCGTCATGATGTTCGCGCTCGCGACGCTGCTCGCCATCGTGGTCGTGCTGTTTGTCGTCACGCCGCTCACGCGAGTCGACACGCTCGTGCTCGTCGCGTACTTCGCGATTCTTTCGATCTACTGCGCGGTCGCCTTCGCGCGCGTTGCGGCGCGCGCGACCGGCGTGAATCGCCGGCGGCTACGGTCCATCAGCTTCGGGACCTACGTGCTCGGCCTGCTGATCCTGCTCGCCGGGGTCGGCGCCGCGGCACCGGACATCAACGGCGCCGTCAGCGTCGTCGTGCAGCTCCTCGCCCTGGTGTGGGGGCTCGCGTACGCGGCCGGCTTCGCGCCGCCGGACTTTCTCCGGCGGCTCTGGCAGGAGCCCGAGCTGCGGGGCTTCCTCGCGCGCGCCGCGACCCTGCCTCGCCTGCCGACGACCGCCGAGATCGTCG
>DATBKH010000064.1:0-5033 GCA_036555955.1 Candidatus Limnocylindria bacterium
GCTTGTCCTGCCCCGACATGGCGCCCCACACCTCGCCGTGTCGCCCCAGCAGCTGGCGCACGTTCGCGTTCGGTGAGGGATGCCCGAGCACGCTGAAGGTCTCCTTCACGGGGTCGAAGCGCACGATCGCGTTGGCGCCCCATTCGCTGAGCCACACCACGTCGGCGTCGTCGACGAATACCGCATAGGCCATCGGCCGGTCGCCCGGCAGCTTCCACTCTCGCCACGTCCCGTCGTATCGAGCGAGCTGTCCGGCGTTCCATTCGGTGACCCACACCCGGCTCTTCGAGTCGCACCACACGCGTCGCGAGCCCTGTCCCGCGGTGGGAGGGCTGAGCACGGTCACGTCACCGGTCTCTTTGGCGATCCTTCCGACGTAGCTTCCGGCGAGGGACGCGTAGTAGATCGCGCCATCGGGACAGCTCGCGATGCCGTACGGCCCGCTGCCCCGCGGCGCGTCGAATACCGACATCGCTCCGCTTTGCGTGTCGAGGCGTCCGAAAACGCCGCTTTGCCCGGTGAACCAGAGCGTCCGACCGTCCTTGTCGAAGACCGCGGTGTTGAGATTCGCGTTGGGCCGTCCGGCGGGGAGCGGATAGCGCTTCACCTCGTTCGTCGTCGGGTCGACGCGCACGATCGCGTTCAACCCGCCGTCGGTGACCCACGGAGCGCCGTCCGGGCCGACGATCACCCCGTGAGGGGCGGAACCGGAACCGAGCTTGATCGCTCTGCTGACGCCGGTTTTCGGGTCGAGCCAGCCGAGCTCACCGGTCCGCTGAGCCGTGTACCAGACGCCGCCGTCCCGGGCGGGCGCGACGTCGTGCGGGCCCTGTCCGCTCGTGACCGGATACTCCTGAAGGACGAACGGCGTGAAGCCGCTCGGAGCGGGGCTGAGCGGCGCCGCGCTCTGACTGACCGATCCCGCCGGCGTGCTCGCGGGCTGATCGCTCCGCACCACGACCCCACCGTCGATCGGCCGGCACGCACCGATGACCAGAGCCGCGAGCAGGAAGGGTCTCGCGGGCCCCATCACTCCAGTGATACGGAGCGAAGCCGCAAAGCGTTCGTGACGACGGTCACCGAGGAGAGCGCCATCGCCGCCGCGGCGAGGACCGGCGACAGCAGCCACCCGGTGAAGGGGTACAGCGCGCCCGCCGCGACCGGGATGAGCGCGACGTTGTACACGAACGCCCAGAAGAGGTTCTGCCGGATCGTCCGCGCCGTCGCTCGTGCGAGACGGATCGCCCGCGGAACGCCACGCGGGTCGCCGCCGACGAGGACGACGTCGGCCGTGGCGACGGCGAGATCCGCGCCGCTCCCGATGGCGATGCCGACATCCGCGCGCGCGAGCGCCGGAGCGTCGTTCACGCCGTCGCCGACCATCGCGACGCGGCGACCGGCGCTCTGCAGCTCGTCCAAGAGCGACGCCTTCTGGTCCGGCCGGACCTCCGCCCGGACGTCGTCGATGCCGAGCTCGCGCGCGATCGCCTCGGCGACCCGGCGTGCGTCTCCGGAGACCAGGAGCGTGCCGAGGCCCATGCGCTTCAGGTCGGCAATCGCGTCGCGCGACGCGGCCTTGGGTGTGTCCGCGAGCGCGAGGATCCCCGCCGGCTTGCCGTCGATGGTCCCGGCGAGAACGGTGCGACCCATCGCGTGGTGGCGCGCCGTGGCGTCGTCGCTCAGATCGGCGAAGCCGTGCGCCCGCGCAAGCTCGGGTCCGCCGATCCAGATGTCGTGACCCTCGACGGTCGCGTGCACGCCGCGGCCAGGGAGCGCCTCGAAGCTCGACGGTTCGGCGAGCGCGATCGCCTGGCGGCTCGCGAACTCCACGACCGCGGACGCGAGCGGATGCTCCGAGCGCGACTCCGCGCTCGCGAGCAGGCGGATCACCTCGGACTCGCCGATCCCCGCGCAGTTCATGTAATCGACGACCTCCGGCCGCCCGACGGTCAGGGTGCCGGTCTTGTCGAACGCGACGGTATCCACGGCGCGTGCGTTCTCCATCGCCTGCGCGCTCTTCAGGAGGATGCCGCGCGCGGCGCCGCGGCCGGTGCCCACGATGATCGCGGTCGGGGTGGCCAGTCCGAGGGCGCAGGGGCACGCGATGATCAGTACGGCGACGAACGCGCTGAGCGCGTACCCGAACCGCGGCTCGGGGCCGAAGGCGAGCCACACGAGGGCGCTTGCGATCGCGATCGCGAACACGATCGGCACGAAGATCGACGCGATGCGATCGACGAGCCGCTGGATCGGCGCTTTCGATCCCTGCGCTTCCTCGACGAGACGAACGATCTGCGCGACGAGCGTGTCCCCACCGACCCGCGTGACGCGGAAACGGAACGCGCCGCTGCCGTTCAGCGTCCCGCCGGTGACCTCCGAGCCGGCCTGCTTCTCGACCGGGATGGCCTCGCCGGTGATCATCGCTTCGTTCACGGAGGACGAGCCCGCGAGCACGAGCCCGTCCGCGGCGATGACCTCGCCGGGCCGGACGATCACGACGTCACCGACCGCGAGGCTTTCGATCGCGACGTCCTCCTCCGCGCCGCCGGCGCGGCGGACGCGCGCGGTCTTCGCGCCGAGCGCCGCGAGCGCGCGAACCTCGTCGGAAGTGCGTGCACGTGCGCGCGCTTCGAGAAAGCGGCCGGCCAGCACCAGCGTCACGATCACGCTCGCCGTGTCGTAATAGAGGAACCGCGCCGGCTCGAGCCCGAGGTCGACGAGCACCGTCGGCGCGAACGTCGCCACGACGGAGACCGCGTACGCCGTCGTCGTTCCGACCACCACGAGGGTGTTCATGTCGGTGCGGCCGTGACGCGCGGCCGAGATCGCCCCGCGATAGAACGGCAGCGCGGACCAGAGCTGCACCGGCGTCGCGAGGGCGAAAAGCACGAAGGGCCGCCACGCCGCTTGCATGAGCTCGGGAAGGACGAGCTCGGCGGTGGAAAGGAGCATCGTCGGAACGGCGAGCGCCGCGGCGATCACGAGCCGCCGGCGCAGCTCACCCACGTATCGCGTGCGGAGCGCGCGCTCCCGCTGCTCCATCGCCGCGCGCTCCGCGCGGTCGGCCGCGAGGACGAGCGCGCCGTACCCCGCGCGCTCGATCGCGCGTACGAGCGTGGCGTCGTCGGCGCGAGCATCGACCTCCACGCGTGCGCGCTCGGTCGCGAGATTCACGTCAGCTGCGCGAACGCCGGCGACGCTCCGCAGGGCGTCCTCGACGCTCGCCACGCACGACGCGCAGGTCATCCCGGTCACGACGAGGTCGCGCTGCGCGAGCGCGTTGTCGTCGGCGGGACTAGAGACCGGCACCGCAGGAGGGGCAGCGACCGGCGCGCTCGGAGGCCGAAGCGCCGCAGCGGCGGCACATGAGGACGCCCGTCGCGTCGGTCTGGACTTGCTTGTGCGACTCCGCATAGAACGAGGACTCCCAGCGCCGACGCGCGCGAACGTCGTCGCGATTGCGGCCCGTCCCGGCGAGCAGGCCGAAGCCGGCGACGCCGACGAGGATGAAGAGAAATGCCAGAAGATCCACTAGCGGCCCTCGTCCCCCTGCGCGCGCAGCGAGCGCGCGACCGTGTGTATGAATTCAACATCGTCCGCGACACGGAATTCCGGCAGGAGCGGCCTGATCCGCTCGGCGAGCTGCTTGGCAAGCGCGGCGCGGGCCGAGGGCGTGAGCTTCTCCTCGCGCAGCACGAATTCGCGCACGAGGCGCTGCGCCTCGCCGGGCAGGACACGAAGGGCCGGCGCGTCCTTCGCCGCGGCGACCGGTCGCGCGGCGGCGGTCCGCGTGCTCCGCGTGCGCAGCGCTGACCAGTCGCGGCGCGGCCGCGGCGCGCGCACCACGAACGTGCCTCCCGCGTAGTCGCCGAGGCGCTGCGAGCGCGGAGAAGCGATGAGGGTCACGAGACCGAGCCCGTAAAACAAGGGAAGGAAATCGACGACACGGACGAGGTTGCGCACGATCACCGCGACGAATCGCGCCGGCTCTCCGTCCTCGCTGATCACGCGCAGGCCGAAGATGCGCTTGCCGAGCGTCTGCCCATTCCAGAGCCACTCGAGGAGCACGAAGTAGAGCCACGCGATCAAGAGCTCCGCGAAGACGGCCCACCCCTCCCAACTCACGAACGAGGGGTCCTGCTCGGCGAGCAGCTGGAACGCATAGCCGAGCGCGAACGTGAGGATGAACGCGACGAGGAAATCGACGATCGCGGCGAAGCCACGGTTGCCGGCGCCGGCGAGCTGAAAGCGTAGAACGACGTGATCGGGCGTCTCAATCTCGAGCCGGCCCATCGCGATCGTCATCGACAGATGTTACGTTCCGGTCGTGCCGCGGATCGCCGCTCCCGGCGCCATCGATCGGTTCGTCGAGGATCATCTCGGTCGCTGGTCGAGGCTTGCCGACCTCGTGTCGCGCGCGGCGGGCCGCGTCGATCGTCTGAGCGCGGACGAGGTGCTCGAGCTCGGGCGGCTCTACCGGGCGGCGACGGGCGACCTCGCGATCGCGCAGCGCGATTTCCCGCGCGACATCGTCACGCTCGAGCTGAACGATCTCGTCGCCGGTGCCCATGCGCTCGTGTACAGCGAGGCACCCACGAGTGGCCGCCGGATCCGGCGATTCATCCTCTCCGAGGTCCCGGCGACCGTCCGCGCGAACCTGCCGTTCATCGTCGTGTCGGCGATCCTCCTGTTCGGACCGGCGCTCGTCGCGTTCGTCGCCGGACTCGTCGCGCCCGACGTCGCGGTGGGAGCGCTCCCGGCGTCGTGGCGCGACGACCTCGCGCGGCGCCGCCCCGGCACGGAGCTTCCCGAAGAGCTCCGCCTGAACGAAGGCCCGACGATCATCGTGAACAACGTGCGCATCGCGATCGTCGCGTTCGCCGGCGGCCTCACCGCGGGTCTTCTCACGATCTACGTTCTCGTCGCGAACGGCGCTCTCCTCGGCACCGTCTTCGCGGTCCTCCAGGGCCTCGGCCTGTCGTGGACGCTCCTCACGTTCATCACCGCGCATGGAGTCCTCGAGCTGTCGGCCA
>DATBKH010000065.1:0-3951 GCA_036555955.1 Candidatus Limnocylindria bacterium
CGACGGCCGCCGGGATCCTCGGCGGCCCTCCGCCGACGCGACCCGATGAGTAGCGGACGGTGCCGTCGGCGGCGAGGACGAGCAGGAACGGCTCCGCGCTCGTAGAAAGATCTGTCACGACGAGCGGCCGGGTCGCGCTCGGATCGAGGCCCGTCTGCAGGACCGACGCTGTCGCGTCGACCATCGCGGACAGCGCGCGGTCCTGATCCTCACGGATCCCGTTCGCGCCGAGACCGGAAAGCAGCACGATGAAGACGAACATGCCCGCCGCCGCGACGCTGGTCCCGTACAGCGCGAGCCGCCGACGCAGGGGCATCTACGTCTCGCGGAGGACGTAGCCGACGCCGCGGATCGTGTGGAGCAGGCGCGGCTTGCCATCCGTCTCGATCCGCGCACGGAGTCCGGCCACGGTCACGTCGACGACGTTCGACACGGCGTCGCTCGCGATGCCCCACACCGACGCGAGGAGGCGGTCGCGCTCGAGCACCTGATCCTGATGACGGAGGAAGTGCTCGAGCACGTCGAACTGCAGCGCGGTGAGCTCGACCGCGCGATCTGCGCGACGGACCTCGTGCCGCGCGACGTCCATGACGAGGTCGGCGCAGCGCAGGATCTCTCGCTCGCCGGGTTCCCGCCGGCGCAGAAGCGCGCGAACGCGTGCGAGCAGCTCCTCATACGCGAACGGCTTCGCCAGATAGTCGTCAGCGCCGGCGTCGAGGCCGGTGACGCGGTCCGACACCGCATCGCGCGCGGTGAGCATGAGGATCGCGACGTCCGAGCCTTCCCGCAGGCGCCGGCAGACCGCGATGCCGTCCATGCCGGGGAGCATGACGTCGAGCACGACGAGGTCCGGTGGCCGATCGCGCGCCGCGGTGAGCGCGGCGGTGCCGTCCGACGCCACGTCGACGGTGTGGCCCTCGTATGCCAGCGCGCGCTGCAGCGACGCCGCCAGACGAGCGTCGTCGTCCACAACGAGGATGCGCCTGCGCGCGCTCACGCGCGCGATGATGGAGCGAGCGAGCGGTGGAGCGGTAGCGCCTAGGGGACGAGTCGGATCACGCGGCGAACGGCCTCCGCGACGAACCCATAGACCAGGTGCGCCGCGAGCGCGCTCGCGTGCTTCGACGGCGGGTACGCCGATGCCCGCCGAGACAGCCGAAGGGCCGGCACCGCGGTCTCGTCGGCCAGCCACCAGAGTGCGGCGCCGAAGAGCAGACCGTTTCCGGCGCGGACCGGCGCGACGACCTCCGCGAGCGCACCGTAGAGCGCGCCCGAGGCCATGCCCATCCCGTAGTGGACCGCCTCACCGGCGATGGGCTTCGCCTCGTCGGGGAGCTCGGCGTGGAGGACGCGCTCGGCGATGCGATGGGCCGCCTTCACGGTCGCGGGCTCGTCCTTCGCCGCGTGCGCGACGCGTGTCGGCTTCGCGCGCCGATCGGCTTCGTCCCACCAAGCTTGGAACCGCTCCATCGCGTACGCGCCGACGAGACCGGCGAGGGCTCCGGCGACCGCACCACGCAAGATCCGCATCGGACGAGGGCCCTGCAAGAATCGTCCCAGTCAGCGGAGGCGCAAGTGGGGAAGCTCTACCTCGTCGCGACCCCGATCGGGAACCTCGAGGACATCTCGCAACGCGCGCTGCGCGTCCTGCAGGACGTGCACATGGTGGCCTGCGAGGACACGCGGCACACGCAGATCCTGCTGCGCAAGCACGAGATCCGCGCCAAACACCTGACGAGCTACACCGAGTTCAATCACCGAGCGAAGTCGGCCGAGCTCGTGGGACAGATGGATCGGGGGTGGGACGTCGCGCTCGTGACCGACGCGGGCACGCCGGGTCTCTCCGACCCCGGCGAAAAGCTCGTCGCTGCGGCCATCGCCGCCGGTCACGACGTGGTGCCGATCCCCGGTCCGGCCGCGGCCATCGCGGCTCTGGTGGCGTCCGGTCTCCCCACGCGCGAATTCACGTTCGTCGGCTTCCCCGAGAAGAAGAGCGGCGCGCGGCGGCGTGAGCTCGCATCGCTCATGGAGGCGGGACGGACGATCGTCATCTACGAGAGTCCGTTCCGCGTCGGCGATCTCCTCGCCGACCTCGCCGCCGTCGCGCCGGATGCGCGCGTCGCGGTCGCGCGTGAGATGACGAAAGTGCACGAGGAGATCGTTCGCGGGTCGGCGGCGGCGCTGGCCGAGCACTATGCTTCCGTCCGCCCGAAGGGCGAGATCACGGTGGTCGTGGCACCGGCGATGAGCGCGGGGGAGCGATCGTGAGCGGGAGCCAGGATCAGAGCGTCGACGTCCTCATCGAGATCCCGCGCGGCTCCCGCACGAAGTACGAGCTGGACCCGATATCGGGCCGCATCCGCCTGGACCGCGTGCTGTTCTCGTCGGTGCACTACCCGGCGGACTACGGCTTCGTCATGGAAACCGTCGGCGGCGACGGCGATCCGCTCGACGCGCTGGTGGTCGTAGAGGAGCCAACCTTCCCCGGCTGCGTCGTTCCGGCGCGCCCCATCGGGACCCTTCTCATGCGCGACGAGCACGGCGACGACGAGAAGATCCTCGCCGTCCCCGTGGGCGACCCGCGGTTCGCCGAGGTCCGGCGCCTCGGAGACCTCGGCAGCCACTGGCTGCGCGAGATCGAGACGTTCTTCGCGACGTACAAGGAGCTCGAGCGCGGCAAGACCTCCGAGGTCAAGGGCTGGCACGACTCGGATGTCGCGTGGAAGCTCATCGCCGACGCACGCGCGCGGCGGACAACCTCGTGAAACGCGAGTACCGCAAGTGGTGGAGTCCGGCGCTCGGACGCGACATGGAGCTGCTCGTGTTCGGGGACCGCGGCACGCCGGTGCTCGTGTTCCCGACGTCGATGGGCCGGTTCTACCAGTGGGAGGACTTCGGGCTCATCGGTCACATGGCGCCACGCATCGACGCGGGCTGGCTGCAGCTCTGGTGCGTCGACTCGGTGGACGGCGAGTCCTTCTACAACAAGACGATCGCGCCTCAGCAGCGCGCCCGCCGTCATCTGGCGTACGAGCGCTATCTCATCGAAGAGGTGCTCCCCGCGATCCGTTCCGCGAACACCGTCGATCACCTGCTGGTCGCGGGCAGCTCGTTCGGGGCTTTCCACGCGCTCGCCTTCGTGACCCGGAGGCCGGGGATCGCGCGCAAAGCGATCGGGATGTCCGGTGCGTACGATGCGGCACGGTGGCTCGACGGTGAGCGCGATGGGGAGGCCTACTTCGTGAACCCGCTCGCGTTCCTGCCGAACCTGCACGACGAGCGCTACCTCGCTCCGCTCCGCGATACCGAGATCGTCATCGCGACGGGCCGCGACGACCCGAACGTCGAGGAGTCGAAGCGGCTGGCGGGCGTGCTCCAGGCAAAGGGCGTCCCGGCGCAGCTCCATCTGTGGGAGGGCTGGGCGCACGACTGGCCGTTCTGGAAGGAGATGGTCGATGACTACATCTAGGGGCGAGGCGTGTTGAGCGCGCGCGGGAGCGGCGAGAAGGTCGTCGGTCTGCTCGTCGGTCGCGAGAACACGTTCCCGGGCCCGTTCATCGAGACGGTGAACCGCAAGGGCGCGTCACGCGGCGTCCGTGCCGAGATGGCCACGCTCGGCGGCGCGCGCGAGATCGAACCGCAGCGCTACGCCGTGCTCGTCGACCGGATCAGCCACGAGGTCCCGTACTACCGCGCGCATCTCAAGAGCGCGGTCCTCCAGGGCACGGTCGTCGTGAACGATCCGTTCTGGTGGGAATCGGACGAGAAGTTCTTCGAGTGCACGCTCGCGCGCGAGCTCGGCGTCGCCGTCCCGCGTACTGTCGTCCTCCCGAACAAGTCGTACATCCCCGACATCTCCGAGCAGTCGCTGCGGAACCTCCAGTACCCGCTCGATTGGGACTCGCTCATCGGCTACACGGGACTGCCGGCGATCATGAAGCCGAACACCGG
>DATBKH010000066.1:0-6622 GCA_036555955.1 Candidatus Limnocylindria bacterium
GGAGAGGCCCCGTCGCAGGACGGGGCCTCTTTCTATGCTCAGTACATGGATGCGCGTGCGGCCGTGCGCGAGGCGTTGGCTCGAGGAGAACGCGCCGCGCTCGTCACGATCACCGCGCTCGAGGGCAGCCCTCCCTCGAAGGACGACATGGCGCTCGCGGTGCTGGAGGGAGGCGCGCGCTTCGGCAGCCTGGGCTGCGACGGATTCGACGAGTCCGCCGAGCACGATGCGCTCCGGGCACTCCGCGAGCGGATACGGCTCGAGCGCACGTACGACTGGGACGAGTCCTCTCGCATTCGCGTCGACGTGCGCCCGTTCGAACCCGGCGAACGCGTTCCCGGATCGACCGCCCGGCCAGAGCTCGTCGTCGTGGGTGCGGGGCCGGTCGCGCGTGCGTTATCGGCGCTCGGGCATGTGCTTGGGTTCCAGCTGCGCGTGATCTCGCTTGGTGCCTCCGATGCCGTTGACGCCGACGAGCGCCGCGAGCTGACGAGTGCGGCGGAGCTCTCCGGGATCGAGGCCGGGCCCGAAACGTTCGTCGTGATCGCAGGGCATGACCGCGAGTTCTCGCAACAGGCGCTCCGCCGGTTCGTTGCGACGGAGGCGCCGTACGTCGGGATGATGGGAAGCCGCCGCCACACCGGCGGGTTGCGCGACGAGCTGCGCGCGGAAGGCCACGATGACACCGCGATCGCGAAGATCCACACACCCGTGGGACTGGACCTCGGTGCGCAAACGCCCGAGGAGATCGCGCTCGCCGCGCTCGCGCACATCGTCGCGGTCCGCCGCGGACGAAACGGATCGCCTCTCGCCTGACGCGCGAGGCGCAGGTAGACTGCCTCTGGGTTTGGTGACCTCACGGGGAGGTCGCATAGTTGGCCTAGTGCGCGGGTTTGCTAAACCCGTAAGGATGCCGTAAGGCGCCTTCGAGGGTTCGAATCCCTCCCTCCCCGCCAGTGGCGCGCCCCGCCAGGAACCTGATCCACGCGACACGCTGTACTTAGCTAGTGAGACGCATCGATCCGTGGCTAGCGTTCGGACTCATCCTGCTGTTCGTCCTTCTCGTCGCAGCTCTCTTCGGCGAGCGCCTCGCGCCGCACGAACCGATCGAGGTCGTGCTCAACATCGATCGCGAGCCGCCGCCGTTCGCCCCCGGGCCGCGCTTCCCGCTCGGCTCGGACCTGCTCGGCCGCGATCTCCTGAGCCTGATGCTGGCCGGAGCCCGCGCGACCCTCGGCATCGCGGCGACGGCCGGCGTCGCTCGCGTGGTCCTCGCGATGGCGCTCGCGATGTTCGCGTCCGTGTCGCGGCCCGTGCGAGAGCTGCTGGACGGTCTCGCCGATCTCTTCTCATCGATCCCGGCGACGCTCGTGGCGGTGCTCGCAGTGCTCGTGTTCGCCGGGACGGACACGCTCGCCCTCACGTTCATCGCCGCGCTGCTCCTGACAGGCTGGGCCGGGCCCTACCGCGTCCTCTCTTCCGAGCTGCGCCGGCTCGCGCGCGCGCCGTTCACCGAGTCGGCGCTCTCGATCGGCATCCGCCGGCGAGCCCTCATCTTCCGGCATCACCTTCCGCATCTGCTTCCGCTGACCTTCTTCACCGCGAGCCAGCAGGTCGCGGCCGCGCTCGTCGCCCTCGCTGAGCTCGGGGTGCTCGCGGTCTTCGTCGGCCGCCTCTACATCACCGCGAACGCCGTCGTGAGCGATCCGCCGGAGTGGGGTGGACTCCTTGCGCGCGGCCGCACGGTAGAAGCGCTCTACACGACGCGGTGGGTCTTCCTCGTCCCCGGCGCGACGATCGCCCTCGCCGCGATGGCCTTCGGAATGGTCGGCATCGGCGTCTCCCGCCAGTTCCGGCGGCGGAACCTCATCGACAGCCTGCGCTCGCCGTTCGCCGCCGGTGGTGCGGTGTTGGTCCTCACGCTGGTGGCGGTGAGCGCCGTCGTTCCGCCGCGCTACGCCGAGGCGCGCACATGGGCCACCGACGCGCGGTCGGCGCTCGCGACGGTCGCCGACGACGAGGCGGCCATGCGCGCGAGCGGCATGAGACCGATCGGGCCGGGATACGCGGTGGAGAACAGCTTCACCGCGCCACGGCAGACGGGCGCGGCGACGGTCGAGCTCCGTGACGGTGCGGAGACCATCGCGCTTCGCGAGGGCGCGGATCCAGCCAGCGATCTGCAGACGGTGCTCTACAGCGGCTCGGGCGGCGCAACGGTCGACGCGCCGCTCGTGTTCGCCGGCTGGGGTGTTTCGCCGGACGACTTCGCCCTCCAATCGACGAGTCCGTTCGGCTTCGGATTGGATCGCGCCCTCGTCGACTGGGCGGACGACTACGCGGCGGTCGACGTCCGCGGAAAGGTCGCCGTCATCCTGCGCCTGCCCGCCCTGCGCGCGGGCAACAGCCTTCTCGCCGGTCCTGACCTCGCGACGACGGTCACCAATGCGACGAGACGCGGGGCGCGCGCTGTCCTGTACGTCGATCCGCAGAAGGGCACGTACGCGCAGATCGTGCGCGCGGGCGGCTTTGCGATCGATCCGTATCGTCGCCTCGCGGATAACGATCCACCGGAGCGCACCGAGGGGACGCCGGTGTTCGTGCTCAGCGTGGCGGCTGCGGACCGACTCCTCGCCTCGAGCGGCGTGAAGCCCTCGGAGATCTACGCAGCGATGGTCGCGCGCACCGGCCGTCTCCTGTACGAGTCCGACGAGACGATGCGGCAGACCTCCCTCGCGTCGGCCCTTCCGTTCAGCGCGCACATCGTGCTCCCGGTCGAGCGCGTCACGCTCGCCTCGCGGAGCCTCCTCGGCGAGCACGCACCGACTGCCGGGACGGCGCGCGTTCTCGTCTGGGCGGTCGACCCGGATCCCGGAGACGCGGATCGCGCCTCGGCCGATGTACTGGCGTCGCTCGCGCGGCTCGTCAACGAACGAGCGCTCGGGGACGTCGTCGTCGTGCTGTTCGACCCGAGCGGCGATCCGCGCGCGAACGCGAAGCTGGTGCGCGACCGTCTCGGCGACCGCACCGTGTCGCTCGTCCTCGTGGTGCAAGCGCTGCGCGGCGATCACATCGAGGTGCTCACGGCGTCTCCCGATCTGGTGCTCGCGGCGGACAGCTACACGGAGACGGTCGCCGACGCGGTCGCGCCTCGTTCGGCGGCCAGCGACGCGCAGTGGACGTGGCCGGGCGTGAGCTCTTTCGCCGATGCGCGCGCGCTCTGGATCCGCGGAACAGGCGAGCCCGCGGGGGATCTCCGTGCCGACGCGGCGGCGTATGCGGCGTACGTGCTCGGCCGGTGGGCGCTCGGCGCGCCGGAGCTTCGGCGATGACCTCGGCGATCGCGCTCCGCGCCGGGCGCGCGGCGGCGGTGCTCCTCGCGCTCTGGGCGGCGCTCACGTTGACGCTGCCTTCGGCGATGGACCGCTACGGTCCGTGGTCGATCTCGACCGGGGCCGGCTTCGGCTGCGCGCCGCAGGTCGGCGCGGCCGGGGCGATCCGCGTCACGGGCCAGTGCGGACGGCCGCTCGAGGAGGTCTACGCGACGCCGCTCGCGAACGTGATCGTCGACGCGACGGCGCGTAGCCTCGTTCTCCTCGCCGGCGCAGCGCTCCTCGCATTCGTCGTCGGGACGATCGTCGGCGCGATCGCCGCGAGCTGGCGCCGTCACGCGCTCCGCGGCGGCGCGCTCCTCGGCGCGACGAGCCTTTTCGCCGCGATCCCGGCTTTCTTCATCGCGTACTTCCTTCAGATCCTGGTGATCATCCTCGGCGGCGCGACCGGCCGACGGATCCTTCCGATCTTCGGGTTCGGCTACGACGATCACATCGTGCTGCCGCTGCTCGCCGTCGCGGTGCCGGCGGTGATGACGACGGCGCAGCTCGCGTCGGCACGCTTCGCGGAGCTCCTCGACGAGGAGTTCGTCACGACGGCGCGCGCGAAGGGACTTCTCGGAAGCTGGATCATCCGGGTCCATGTGTTACCGCACGCGCTTCCCGTCATCCTGGAGGGCGTCGGCAATGGCCTGCGCCTCAGCGTCGCGAGCCTGCCGATCGTCGAATACCTCTTCGTGTGGAACGGGATCGGCTTCATCGCGCTCCAGTCGATCGCGAGCCGCGACGCGGCCGGACTGACGGCGAGCGCACTCGTCCTCGCGGCGCTGTTCGCGCTGCTCGCCGTGGTGGCCGATCTCGTGCGGCCGCCGACACGCTAGTCGAGCGCGCGGATGACCAGCCCGGCGGGAACCTTCGGATAGAAGTAGGTCGTCTTCTGAGGCAGCCGCTCGCCGGCGTCGGCGACGCGGCGGAGCGTCTCAGGATCCACTGCCTGGAGCAGCACGGCGGTCGCGCCCTGCTCTGACGCCGCGAGCGCCGCGTCGGTGTCGTGCTCGTATGCAACGTCCGCCCCGCTCTCGCGGACCTCGCGTAACAGGAGCTCTTCCGCTTGCGCGACCGGAAGCTCGCGCCACGCCGGCCGAACCGCCGACAGGTCCGCGTCGGGCCGCAGGGTCAGCTGCTCGTACCGCCCGTCCCGCGCCACGACGATTCCCGGAACGAGGTCCGCGATCGCCCGCGCGTTCGTGGGAACGCGCACGAAGTATCGGTCGATCGCGCGGTCCAAGACGCCGTCCCCACGAACGAGGCGATGAGTGGCGAATATGCGGAGGCCGGGATCGTCCGCGGCGCAGAGATACGCGAGGACGTACCGGACCGGCGAATCGTCGGGAAGAGTCCCGCGCTCCGCGAGATAGGCGAGCGCGGTCTCGTAGCGATGGTGGCCGTCCGCGATGTACACCCGCCGCTCGCTGAGTGCCGCCCGAATGTCCGCGACGGCCATACGCTCGCCGACCGCCCAGACCCGGTGCCGGTCGTCGCCAACGGTCGCCTCGGCGAGAGGCTTCGTGCTCTCGACGCGCTTCGCGATCGCGCCCGCGACGGCACCACGAAGATCCGCGAAGAGACAGAAGATCGCGCTCGTGTTCGCGCGGGTGGCGCGAAGGAGCGAGAGGCGATCGGCCTTCGCCTTCGGGAAGGTGAGCTCGTGCGGCATGACCACGCCTTCCTCCGGCTGATGCAGCCGAAGCGCGCAGTGGATGCCACGCCGTCGGACCCGGACTCTTCCGATCGAGAACTCGTGGTCGTGCACGTAGATCGCCGGAGCGGCGTCCTGCTTCAGTACGCCGCGCAGGCGCCACGAGGAAAGATCCGCGCCGGCCCGCGCGTACGGATCGCTTTCGGGTTTGGGGTACTCGATGCGTACGAAGTTGTGTGGACTCTGCTCGTAGAGGCGATCGCGCTCGGCATCGCTGATCACGTCGTACGGAGGACAGAGCAGGCCGCCGAGCCCTTCCGGCTGGTCCCCGTAGCGGAGGGCGCGGAAGGGCGCGATGTCCGCCACGCCTCGATTCTGCGGCACCGGAGCGGCGACAATTCCGCGCATGACACACCGCGGCCTCGTCGTCGGAGCAGGGAACGCGGGAAAGGCGCACGCCGACGCGCTCACGAGCATCGGCGTCGGCGTGGTCGGTCCCATCAGCGGGACCGCGGCACTGGCCGATCCACGGCCGCTGCATGATCCATCCGTCGACGTCGTGCACGTCACCACGACGAACGACCTGCATCTTCCGCTCGTCCGTGAAGCGCTCCGCGCGGAGAAACACGTCGTGTGCGAGAAGCCGCTGGCGGGCGACCTCGTCGCGGCGGAGACCCTCGCCGAGCTTGCGCGTCTATCGCCGATGCGCACGACGCTCTGCCAGAACTACCGCTTTCTGCCGCTGACGGCCGAGCTCGGCGCGCGCGTGGCGAGCGGCGAGCTCGGACCGATCCATCTGGCGCGGGGCGGGTTCATCCAGGACTGGCTCCTGCTCGTCTCCGACCAGGACTGGCGTCTCGACGCCGCGCGTGGCGGCATGTCGCGGACCGCCGCCGATATCGGAGTGCACTGGCTCGATCTCGTCGAAACCGTGACGCAGAAGCATGTCGAGGCCGTGGTCGCGCAGCTCGGCTATCTCCACGGCCGGCAGACCGAGGACCATGCCGGCCTGCTCATCCGGTTCACGGGCGGGATGCAGGGCGTGTGCACGCTGTCGCAGGCATCGGCCGGACACCGCAACGAAGTGGAGCTTTCGCTCGACGGCACGTTGGGGTCGGCGACCTGGCGCAGCGAACGGCGTGACGAGCTTTGGCTTGGTGGTCGTGATCGCGAACCGCGGCTCGTGAACCGCTTCGACCTCACATCGCGGGCGGGCAAGCAGCTCGCGGCGCGCCCGAGCGCCGACGAGGGCCGCCGCAATCTGCTCGCTGCGTTCTACGCGGCCCTTGACGGCACCGAGCCGCCGGTGGCGCTGCCGACGTTCGAGGACGGCGCTCGCCACGTCGGATTCGCCGAAGCGGTCGTGCTGAGCGCGCGCCGCCGGGAGTGGATCGAGGTCGCCGATGTGCGCGGAACGCCCGGCAGAGTCCTGCTGTGAGGATCGGCGTTCAGGACCGGCTCGTCCCGGGCGCGACGCTCGGCGAGAAGTTCGACGCCGCCAGGCGCGCCGGCTTCGACGCGCTCGAGCTCTCGGGGAGGCCAGCCTTCGACGAAGCGAAGACCGCGATCCGCGAGCGCATCGCGGTCACCGCGA
>DATBKH010000067.1:0-16250 GCA_036555955.1 Candidatus Limnocylindria bacterium
GGAGTTGTAAACGACCGCAAGGGCCCGGATGAACACAGGCACAGAGCGTACGTGGATGCCATCGCGGCCTGCGAAAGCATCAAGCAAAGGAGCTCATAGGGCCTTCACGGCCCTATGAGCGGCACCGCTCCGATCCCGTGCGCTTTCGGCACGGGCACTTTCTGGACGACCGCCCGCGTCTTGACGTCGATGACGTTCACCATGCCGTCGACGTTCGTCGTGGTGAGGAGCCGGCCGCCCTCGGGGTCGTACGTCGTGTGGAACGGCTGCTGGCCGAGCTTTGTCTCGGAGAGGACCCGCCGCTCCTTCCAGTCGACCCAGAGAAGACCGGGGCCGAGATGATCCGAAAGGATCATGAGCGAGCGGTCGGCCATGAAGAACACGCCGTCCTGATCGACCTTCTCGGTGTGGAACGGATAGGTGCCGGGCAGGTGGATCTCCTTCTTCACGAGCTTCGTCGCGGGGTCGTAGATCACCATCCGGTCGGAGGGCCTGTCGAGGAATCCCGAGGAGCTCGACCAGACCTCGCTCTCGTCCGGGGTGAAGTACGCGTCGTGAACGTCACCGATCTTGATCGGCACGATCGTGTTCGTCGCGAGGTCGTAGACCCGGAGGACGTCGCCCTGCGCCGTATTCGTGAGCGTGAACCAGAGCTCGTTCGGGCGGCTCGGCGCGATCGTGAGGACGTGCTGCGGGACGCCAACAATGAGCGGGGGCAACGGCTTCCACGTGCCGGCCTCGAAACGCGCGATGTACATGTCCCGCTCGTGTCCGACGAAGAGCGTCTTCCCGTCCGGCGACCAGGCGATCCCGTGTGGCTGCTTCCCGACGCCCAGGCGCACGACCTCCTTCAGCGAGAGCGGATCGATGACCGAGGTCGTGTTGGCCATGCGGTTGTTCACCGCGATCCAGCGCCCGTCCGGCGACACGCCGATCTGATGCGGAAGCTTGCCGACCGCGATCTTCGCCACGACCGCGTATGGGTCTCCCGGCCTGCCGTCGAGCACCCACACCTGATCGGTGCTCTCCGACGCGACGAAGACGCGGAGCTTCGCGTAGAGCGGCGCCGGCGACGGCGCGGGGACCGGCGTCGACGTGGGCGCGGGGGCGATGCTCGCCTCGGTCTGTCGCGGATCGGGATCGGGGATGACCGGCGCCTCCGCGGTCGTCGCGGCGCACGCCGCCACCACGACGGTGCCGATGGCCGCGAACGCCGCCACGCGTGCGAATCCGTGCCCCACCGCCCCCAAGCGCCCCAGGCTAGCGGGTTAGCGAGCGGTCGTGTCTAGGGTGTTCTCACCGCCCGGCGGCGGCGCGTTTCGCTCACACGCAGCCGGACCATCGCGCGCTGGAGCTCGGCGCGCGCGCGCTGCTCGTCCGCGGCCGACGCGGGCCCCGCGGCGAGCGTCTGTTGCGCGCGATCGCGGGCCTGCTGGGCGCGAGCGGCGTCGATCTCGTCGGCTTGCTCCGCTGCGTCGGTGAGGACCGTGACGCGATCGCCGCGAACGTCCATGAAACCCCCGAACACGGCGAGGACCTCCTCGACGCCACCGCGCTTCACCTTGAATTCCCCGGGGCCGAGCGTCGTGAAGAGCGGCGCGTGGCGCGGAAGGATGCCCACGTACCCCTCGCTGGCCGGAGCGACGACCATGTCCACGTCGTCTTCGTAGACCTTGCGCTCCGGCGTGATCACCTCGAGGTGAAGCGGCATCAGGCCGCTTCCTTCGCCATCTTCTCGCCCTTCTCGCGAGCCTGCTCGATCGTGCCGACGTTGTAGAACGCCTGCTCCGGCAGGTCGTCGTGCTTTCCCTCGAGCACTTCACGGAAGCTGCGAACGCTGTCCGGCACCTTCACGTACTGACCCGGAATGCCGGTGAACTGCTCCGCGACGAACATCGGCTGCGCGAGGAACCGCTGGAGCTTGCGGGCACGCGCGACGAGGAGCTTGTCCTCGTCGGACAGCTCGTCGATGCCGAGGATGGCGATGATGTCCTGGAGGTCCTTGTAGCGCTGCAGCACCCGCTGGACCTCGCGTGCGGTCTCGTAGTGCTCCTGGCCGACGATGTTCGGATCGAGCGCGCGGCTCGTCGACGTGAGCGGATCGACCGCCGGGTACAGACCGAGCTCGGTCAGGTACCGCTCCAGACGGATCGAGGAGTCGAGGTGCGCGAACGTCGTCGCCGGCGCCGGGTCGGTGTAGTCGTCGGCCGGGACGAACACGGCCTGCAGCGATGTGATGGAGCCCTTCTTCGTCGACGTGATGCGCTCCTGCAGCTCGCCCATCTCGGTGGCGAGCGTCGGCTGGTAGCCGACGGCGCTCGGCATGCGCCCGAGGAGCGCCGACACCTCCGAGCCCGCCTGCGTGAACCGGAAGATGTTGTCGATGAAGATGAGGAGGTCGCGACCCTCCTCGTCTCGGAAGTACTCCGCGATGGTGAGGCCGGTGAGCGCGACCCGGAGCCGCGCGCCCGGCGGCTCGTTCATCTGACCGAAGACCATCGACATCTTGTCGATGACGCCCGATTCCTTCATCTCACCGAGGAGCTGCGTGCCCTCGCGCGAGCGCTCGCCCACGCCGCAGAAGATGGAGTAGCCGCCGTGCTCCGCGGCGATGTTGCGGATGAGCTCCTGGATGACGATGGTCTTCCCCACCCCGGCGCCGCCGAACACCGCGGCCTTGCCGCCCTTCAGGAACGGGCAGATCAGGTCGATCACCTTCATCCCCGTCTCGAAGATCTCGGCCTGCGTCGACTGCTCGGTGAACGGCGGCGGGGCGCGGTGGATCGGATCGCGGCGTACACCCTTCACGGCGCCCTTCCCGTCGATCGGCTCGCCGACGACGTTGAACAGCCGGCCGAGGGTGTCCTCGCCGACCGGGACCGTGATCGGACTGCCGAGCGCGCGCGCCTTCATGCCGCGCCGCAGGCCGTCGGTCGCCGCCATCGAGACCGCGCGCACCCAGTTGTTCCCGAGGTGCTGCTGGACCTCCGCGATGACGACGCCCGCGTCGCCCTCACGCTTCACCTCGAGCGCCTCGAAGATCTCGGGAAGCTCGCCCTCGTTGAACTGGACGTCGAGGACGGGACCGATGATCTGCACGATCTCCCCCGTCGCGCCGGCCTTCTTCTGTTCCTTCGTCGCCGTGGTAGCCATCTCTTACCCCTTGCCGAGCGCTTCTGCGCCCGATGCGATCTCCAGCATCTCCTTGGTGATGCGGTTCTGACGCGCCTTGTTCGCCTGCAGCGTGAACTCCGCGATCAGGTCGTCGGCGGCGTCGGTCGCGTTGCGCATCGCGACCATCTGCGCCGAGAACGCCGACGCCTTCGACTCGAGGATCGTTTGGTACACGGCGACTTCGATGAGCCGCGGGATGACCTCGTCCAGCACTGTTTCGGGATCCGGCTCGAACAGGTACTGGAGCGGCGGGAGCTCGTCGAGGTCCTCCTCCTCGGGGACGAATGGCAGGAGCCGGCGGATCGTCGGCTCCTGGCGCAGCGTGTTCACGAAACGGGTGAACGCGAGGTACAGCTCGTCGATCTTGCCGGTCACGAATTCCTCGACCGCGACGCGCGCGATGACGTTCGTGTCGGTCGTGCTGGGACGGTCGGGGATGCTCGCGAATTCGGCCGTGACCGGCGCGCGGAGCCGGCGGAGCTGGTTGATGCCCTTCCGGCCGACGGCGATGTACGACGCCGCGGGCTGCTGCTGCGTGAAACGGAGCGTCGCGCGGATGAGGTTCACGTTCATCGGACCGACGAGACCGCGATCCGTCGTGACGAGGATGACGCCCACCCGCTTCACTTCGCGGCGCGCGAGCAGCGCGTTCGTCTCCGGATCGGCGTACGGCGCGAGATCGTTCAGCACGGTGCGCAAGCGCTCCTCGTACGGGCGTGACGCGAGCACCGACGCCTGCGCGCGGCGCATCTTCGACGCGGCGACGAGCTGCATCGCGCGCGTGACCTGCTGGATGTTCTTGATGCTCCGGACGCGACGCCGGAGCTCGCGCTCGGAAGGCACGCGCTAGGCCTTCGCCGCCGCGGCGGGCTGCTTCGCCTCGCTCCGCACCGGCGCGGCCTTCGTCTCCGGCGCGGGCTTCGCCTCGGACTCCGCCTTGTACGGATGGGCCTTCTTGAACTCTTCGAGCATCGCGCGGACGTCCTTCTCGATCTCCGCGTTCCACGCCTTGTCCTTCGCGATCCGCTGCGCGACGTTCTTGCCGACCGAGTCCATGTAGCGGTACAGGTCGCGCTCGAATTCGGCGACGCGCGGCGTCGGCACGTCGTCGAGGTAGCCGTTTGTCGCCGCGAAGATGATCGTCACCTCCTTCTCGAGCGGCAGTGGCTGGTACTGCGGCTGCTTCATGATCTCGGTGACCTTCTCGCCGCGGCGCAGCTGCTGCTGCGTCGCCTTGTCGAGATCGGACCCGAACTGCGCGAACGCCGCGAGCTCGCGATATTGCGCGAGCTCGAGCTTCAGGCTCTTCACGACGGCGCGCATGGCTTTCGTCTGCGCGTCGCCGCCGACCCGCGACACCGAAAGCCCCGAGTTCATGGCCGGACGCTGGCCCTGGTTGAACAGGTCGGTCTCCAGGTAGATCTGTCCGTCGGTGATCGAGATCACGTTCGTCGGGATGTACGCCGAGATGTCGTTGGCCTGCGTCTCGATGATCGGAAGCGCCGTCAGCGAGCCGCCTCCGTTCTCCTTGTTGAGACGCGCCGCGCGCTCCAGCAGGCGCGAGTGCAGGTAGAACACGTCGCCGGGATACGCCTCCCGGCCGGGTGGCCGCCGCGTGAGCAGCGACACCTCGCGGTATGCCTGCGCGTGCTTCGTGAGGTCGTCGTAGACGATGAGCGCGTCCTTGCCGGCGTCGCGGAAGTACTCGCCCATGGCGCACGCGGCAAAGGGCGCCAGGTACTGGAGCGTCGCCGGGTCGGAGGCGCCGGCCATGACGACGATCGTGTGCTCCATCGCGCCGTGTTCCTCCAAGGCGGCCACGATCTTCGCGACCGAGGACTCCTTCTGGCCGATCGCGACGTAGATGCAGGTCAGGTTCTGGCCCTTCTGGTTGATGATCGTGTCGACCGCCACCGCGGTCTTGCCGGTCTGCCGGTCGCCGATGATGAGCTCGCGCTGGCCGCGGCCGATCGGGGTGATCGCGTCGATGACCTTGATGCCCGTCTGCACCGGCGTGTCCACGTTCTGACGGGTGATGACGCCGGGCGCGACGACGTCGACCGGCCGCGCCTGCTTCGTGTTGATCGGCCCCTTCCCGTCGAGCGGACGCCCGAGCGGATCGACGACCCGTCCGACGAGCGCGTCGCCCACGGGCGTTTCGACGATGCGGCCGGTGGTGCGCACCTCGTCGCCTTCGGCGATGCCGGTGTAGTCGCCGAGGATGATCGCGCTCACGGTGTCCTCTTCGAGGTTGAAGGCGAGCCCGAAGACGTCGTTGCCGAAATCGAGGAGCTCGGACGCCATGCAGCCGGCGAGCCCGTAGACGCGGGCGATGCCGTCGCCGATCTCGACGACGGTGCCGACGTCGACCGATTCGGCCTTCGCCTGGAACCCCTTGATCTTCGCCTTGATGATGTCCCTGATCTCTGACGAATCCGCCACGGTGATGCCTCCCGTTGCCGCCTTCTATCTTGCAGGGAAGTATCCCTGCCACCCTCTCCGTCGGCGGCATTAGCCGCCCCTTCTGTTTCGCAGGGAGGTATCCCTGCCACCCTCTCCGTCGGCGGCATTGGCCGCCCCTTCTGTTTCGCAGGGAGGTATCCCTGCAACCCTCTCCGTCGGCGGCATTAGCCGCCTCCTAAGACGCGAGCTGTCGGCCCAGCGTCGCGAGCTTGGACTGGAGCGACGCGTCGATGAGGTGGTCGCCGATCTGGACCTTCGCTCCGCCGATGAGTGCCGGATCGACCGCGAAAGTCGCGCGAAGCTTCCGGCGCGACGCCTCCTCGAGCCGGCGCACGAGAGCGGCCTGCTCGGACTCCGCGAGCACCACGGCCGTGGTGACCTTCGCCTTCGCGATCCCCTCGCGCCGGTCGACGAGGTCTCCGAAGGCGAACGCGATCCGCGGGACGAGCGCGATGCGATCGCGCTCCATGAGCAGCTGGATGAGCGATCGGATCTCGACGGGCTCGTCCGCCAGGACGTCGGCGAGCACGGCCTCGCGGTCGTGGAGCGGGACGGCCGGATTGCGAAGGGCCGCGACCGTCGGCCGGTCGAACGCGCCGCCGAGCCTGTCGAGCGACTCGCGGAACGTGCGAATGGCGTCGCGATCCCGCGCAAGGTCGAGGACCGCCTCGGCGTAGCGACGGGCCGCGGAGCCCGAGAGCGCCACCTAAGCGCCTTCCGCCATCTGCGCGCCCGCTTCGTCGAGCGCGTTCTGGATGAGGTCGCGGTGCTTCGTGGCGTCGACCTCGCGGCCGAGCACGCGGCTCGCGGCGGCGACGACCATGCCGGCGACCTCGCCGCGAAGCTGTGCGAGCGCCTGGTCATGCAGCTGCTTCGCGTCCTCGCGCGCGCGTTCGCGGATGCGCTCGGCTTCGGTCTTCGCCTCGGCCCGCAGCGTCGCCGCCGCATCCTCGGCCGCCTTCGTCATGCGTTCAGCCACTGCCTGCGCCTCGCGCATCGCGTCGGCGAGCCGGCGATCCACTTCCTGCTGGAGACGCTCTCTCTCGGACCGCGCCGACTCAGCGAGCTGGAGGCCTTCGCGGATCTTCGCCGCGCGGTCGTCGAGGGTGCGTGTCACCGGCCCCCACAGGAATCTGCGCAGGAGCCAGAAGAGGATCAGGAACTGGACGATCGAGACGAGGATCCAGTAGGGATCGATCGTCAGCGCGAAGGGGTTCTCGGTCTCTTGAAACAGGGGCGCGAGCTGCATCTAGCCGATCCGCGTCCAGAGGAGGATGCCAAGAACGAAGGCAAGGATGCCGAGGCCTTCGGCGAGGGCCGCGCCGAGGATCATGTTCGTGCGGATGGCGCCCGCGGCGTCCGGGTTGCGACCGATGGCCTCCGACGATTTCGCGGTGAGGAGCCCCACGCCAAGACCGGGGCCGAGCACGCCGAAGCCGACGGCGATCCCGGCGGCGAGTCCTGCGAATTCCATGTGTTCCTTCCTTTTCGGAATTTGTTTCGCGGTGTCTACCTGTCTAGGCCGCTTGCGCTCGCGGATGCTGCTCGGGCGACGGTACGCGATCCGTGTCGGTGTGGCTCCCTTCCTCGTGCTCCTCGTCGTGCGACTCGACGGCGAGCACGAAGTACATGAGGACCAGAAGCGCGAAGACGAGACCCTGCACCAGCCCGATGAACACCTCGAGGCCGACGAACGGTAGAGCGAGGCCGGGCAAGACAAGCAGCCCGCTCATGACCACGAGCATGATCTCGCCTCCGAGGACGTTGCCCCAGAGACGCAGGGTCAGCGTGAGCATGCGGAAGATCTCGCTGAAGAGCTCGATGAGGCCCACGAGGACGAAGATCGCTCCGATGAAGGGGCCATCCTTGAAGCCGGAGAAGTTGAACCAGCGCTTCGCGTACGAAAGCTTCAGCTGGCGGAAGCCCTCGGTCTGATAGGCGACCCATGCCAGGACCGCCATGCCGAAGTTGATGTGATAGTCCGCCGTCGGTGAGTGCAGGATGTGGATCTGGCCGATGAATGGCACGACCGACAGCCAGTTCGAGACGACGATGAAGAGGAAAAGGGTCCCGAACAGGGGCAGGTACTTGCGCGCGCTCGGACCGCCGATCGAGACGACGAAATCGGAGAGTCCCTGTACGAGCAGCTCGACGAGGTTCTGAAGACCGCTCGGCTCGTCGCGCAGATTCCGCGTCGCGAACCAGGCGACGCCGACCAGCAGCACGATCACCAGCGCCATCGTGAAGTGCGCGTTCGTGTAGCTGATCGGCCCGAGATGAACGATCGGCTCCCCGGTCAGCGATGGGATGTGGAAGTCCGGCGGGAACTTGAAGCCGTGCGGAAAGAGAAAGTCCATCTAGCGCTCTTCGTCCTCGCCCGCCTCGCGGCGCGCTTCACGCTCGCGGATCTCGGCCTCCCACTTGCGGCCGGCCTCCCGCGCGCGCTCGGTCGACGGACGGATGGGATTCTCTTCGGTGAACCGCCTGATCAGCATCCAGACCCCCGCTCCCGCGACCGCCATCCCGACAAAGATCAGACCAAGGAGTCCCCAGGGCGAGGTGCCGGCTGCTTCGTCCAGCTTGAGGCCGAGCCAGGCGCCGATCGCGATAGGGACCGCAATGGTGATTCCGACCTGGCCCAGGATCGCCGCGTTTGAGCGCGCTCCACCCGGGGTGCGGGGTGCGGCCAAGTGAGGCGAGTCTACCTTGGAAATCCGGCCGGGGCATCCCCGGAAAAAGGACTGCGAGCCGCCGGTTCGCACGCACCGGCAAGGTCCGGCGGCGGCTAGAGCCAACCCCGTCGGCGGAAGTACATCGCGAGCCCGACCGCGAGCAGGACCGTAACGGCCATCGACATCCAGAAGAGGGTTGGCGAGCCGTAGGGGATGAAGTCCCAGTTCTGGCCGAAGAACCCGGTCACGACGGTGAGGACGAGGAGCACGGTCGCGAGCGAGGTGAGGACCTTCATCACCTCGTTGAGCCGGTTCGACGCCGCCGCGAGGTACGCGTCGATCACGTTGGAGCTGAGCTCGCGGAACGTGTCGATCTCGTCGGTCACGCGGATGATGTGGTCGTACACGTCCTGGAAGTAGGCGCGCCGGCCGGTCTCGCGAAGGTCGCGAATGTCGCCGCGGACCAGGACCTGCAGCACGTCGCGTTCGGGAGCGATGGTCTTGCGCAGAGTCAAGAGATCGCGCTTCACCAGGAACAGCTCCTTCAGTGGAGCGTGCGCGCGATGCAGATCCGGTCCCGCTTCTTCAGCGATGAACTGCTCGAGGAGCTCGATGCGCTCGCCGAACTGATCGACGACCCCGAAGTACTCGTCGACCATCGTGTCGAGCAGCGCGTGGAGCAGCAGACCCGCCGTCTGGAGCCGGCCCTCCTTGAAGCGCTTCTCGACCGTCTGCCGCGCGGGGAAGTCGCCTTGATGCACGGTGACGATCGCGTTGTGCGCGACGAAGATCGAGACCTCGTGATATCTGACGACGTCGGGGCTCGGCGTCTCGATCGCGTAGAAGACGATGAAGTAGTGCGTCTCGTACTGATCGATCTTCGGGCGCTGGTGACCGTGCTGGGCGTCCTCGACCGCGAGCGGGTGAAGCTCGAGCTCCTTCGCGACGAGCGTGAACTCCTCGCTCTCGGGGTTTGCGATGTCGAGCCAGCAGGGATGCTCGCCGCGCAGCTCGGACAGCTGATCCACGGGATGGTCGACGACCGCGCTGCCCTGCTTGACGAGGAGACGCGCCGGCACGGGTCGGAGTATGCGCGGCGCTCAGGCCGCGAAGCGGCGCACCACGTCAACGAGCTGTTGCGCGTCGAAGGGCTTCGACAGGAACGCCTCCGCGTTGCAGCGGTCGGCTTCGCGGCGCGGGTCGGGCACACCGGTGAGGATCACCAGTGGCACGCGGCGGAGCGCCATACGGAGCTCGCGCGCGAACGACGGCCCATCCATGCCGGGCATCTGGACGTCGAGGACGACGACCGCGGGAGGGTCCTGCTGCACCGCGCGAAGCGCTTCTGATCCGTCGCGTGCCTCGACGACCCGGAAGCCGCTTTCGGCGAGCAGCTGACGCTCGGCGGCGAGCGTCTCGATATCGTCGTCGACGATCAGGACCGGGCGCGCGCGTGGTTCCATGGAGAATGCCACGCCCCCTTGTATGCATTCCGCGTTCCCTATCCGGGGCGCGACCGGCCGCGCCCCGTGTCGGCGGCGTCGCAATGCGCGGGAACGGAATGGGCTCGGGACCGTTCCATTAGACGAGATGCGCGGTCTCGCCGTGGCTCTGTTCGTCGCTTTCGCCGCCGCCTGCTCGTCGTCGGCCGGTGCCCCATCGCCGAGCCCGACCGCCACGCCGGGCGCGACGGCATCGCCCACGCCGAGCGGCACGCTCTCGCCCGCCGAGTTGAAGTACCGGATCGTCGACCGATTCGGCCTGTACGCCTTCTGCGATCCGGACCAATACCCGGTCGCGCGCGGGGACGAGGCGGCGCTGGCCCATCAGCGTCTCGCCGAGATCCAAAAGGACGGACCGACGTTCGCCGCCATCACCGCCCATCTCGGTGTCGTGGCGACGCCGCCGTACTCCGCGGACGACGAGCTCGCGATCTACCGCGCCTGGAAGATGCTGGAGGCGTTCCGCCTCGATGCCGCCGGCGCTGCCTACCACTTCAACGGCGTCTTCGTGAGCTTCGGAAGCCCGAGCACTCCGTCCACGTTCCGCGTCGAGGGCACGATCGACCGGAGCGGCGCGATCACGGTCGCGAGCTCGGCCCCGAGTCAGCGGCCGCCCTGCCCGATCTGCCTCGCGCGCGGGACGCTCATCGCGACGCCGGGCGGCGAGGCCGCGGTCGAGGAGCTCGCCGTGGGCGACCTCGTGTGGACGCTCGACGCCTCTGGAAACCTGGTCCTCGCTCCGCTCGTCCGGGTCGGGCAGACACCCGTGACCGGTCACCACGTCGTGCGCCTCGTCCTGAGCGACGGCCGCAGCGTCGACGTGTCGCCGGGCCACCCGACGATCGACGGCAGGCGGATCGGCGATCTCCGACCGGGCGACACCTACGCCGCGAGCATGGTCGCGAGCGCGGAGCTGGTGGCGTACGACGCCGATGCGACGTTCGACCTGCTCCCGGCCGGCCCGACCGGCGTCTACTTCGCGGGCGGCGTGCCGCTCGGGAGCACGCTCCGCTAGACGCCGAGCTCCGCGGTCAGGAAGTCGACGATCCGGCCGTAGGCGTCCTCGGCGTTCGCGCGCCTGGTGAAGCCGTGACCCTCATCGGGGTACACGACGTAGTCGACACGCCGGCCGAGCGAGCGCAGCCGCTCGACGACCTGGTCCGATTCCTCCTTCGGGACACGCGGGTCGTTCTCTCCTTGGAGGATGAGCATCGGGCAGCGGACGTTGTCGATATGCGTGATCGGCGAGCGCTCGACGAGCTTGGCGCGGTCCTTTTCGAGGTCGCCGATCCAGCGCGCGAGGAACCGGCGCCAGTTCGGCTGCGCGTTCTCGATCATCGTGACGAGATTGGCGACGCCGAACACGTCCACGGCGCACCGCCACACCTCGGGGATCTGCGTCACGCAGAGAAGCGTCGCGAATCCGCCGTACGAGCCGCCGTAGACCGCCAATCGCGCGCGGTCGAACTCCGCCTGCTTCGTCATCCACTCGGTGACCGCGCGCAGATCCGCCAGGTCAATGCCGCCCCAGTCCTTGTGGATGGCGGCCTGCCACGTCCGTCCATATCCGGTCGAGCCGTGGATGTTCGGGACGACCAGCGCGATGCCGCGGTGGACGAGCGCCGCCAGGTGCGTGAGGTGCGCCCCAAAGGCCGGGCGTGACTGCCCTTCGGGGCCGCCGTGCGGATAGAGCACCGCGGGCACCGCGCCGCGCGCCTGCCTGGGGCGGTAGACGAAACAGGGGATGTCGCCTTTCGGACCCCCGATGCGGATGAGCTCGGGGTCGACCAGCTCCGCCTTGGGGACCGCGAACGTGGTGCTGAGCGCCACCCGCGCATCACCGGTGGCGAGGTCGAGCGTCCAGACCTGCCACGGGTCGGTCGGCGAGAGGCGGACGAACGCCGCGCGCGAGCCATCGGCGGAGAGGACGAGGTCCTCGCACGCCGCGCCATCGAGGGCACGCTCGCGCACCGGCGCGTTTCCGATCCGCCAGCGGAGCCGCGAGTAGCCGTCCTCGTTCACCGACCAGATCTGCGCACGGCCGTCGGACGAAGACGCGGCGAGCTCGACGTCCCACTCGGGCCGGTCGAGGACCTCGTACGTCCCGCGCTCCACATCGAGCGCGCCGAGCCAGAGGTGGTCGCTGTCCTCGTCGGTGATGACGAGCGCGCGTCCGTCGGCGAGCCAGCCCGCGGGGATGTGCGAGGTGTCCTCGCCAGCCTTCGTCACTTCGCGCGCCGCGCCGCCGTGCGGGTCCACCACGAGGAGGGTCTGCGTCGTGTTGTCGAATACCCGCATCACGAGCAGCAGCGACCCGTCCGGCGACCAGCCGCCGACAACGTGCCAGAACGCGCCGGTGAGGAGCGCGCGCTCCCGCTTGGTCGGGAGATCGGCGATGACGACGTCCATGTCCGTGGACGCGCGCGCGTTGCTCGAGAACGCCACGAGCGCGCCGTCAGGCGACGCCGCGTTCCACGAGAGGAGCCGCTGGACCTTGCCCGGCGGATCGACCGACAAAGGCTCGGTCGGGCCGTCGGGGTGGCGCACGTAGATCTGGTGGAGCTCGGTGCCTCCGCGGTCGGCGGCGGCGAGAAGCTCGCCGCTCGCGCTCCAGCAGAGGCTCCGTACGGCGTGGCGCTCGACGGTGACCGCCCGTTGCGGGGTCCCGCCGGTCGCCGGAAGCGTCCACGCCTCGTACGTGCCCGCACCCTGGTCGGAGACGACCGCCAGCGTGCGCGCGTCCGGCGACAGCGCGAGGGCCGATCGGCACGCGAAGCGCCGGGTGGTGTGCGGGACGCCCGCGAGCCGCTCGCGCGGGTGGAAGTCGGAAAGCGGCCGATGCGCCACGGCTCCCGATGCTAGCGACGATCTACTCGAGGAGCTGCGCGAGCTCCGCGGCGTTGTTCACGGCCTTGTCGCCGTAGCAGTTGTTCATGAGGAGGTGCACTTCCTTCGCCTGCGACGCCATCTCGCGGATCTTCGGAAGCCACTCCTCGAGCTCCTTCTTCTTGTAGGAGTAGTCGAAGCGCTCGGCCGCGGTGAGTCCCGGCTTCTTCCAGTTCTCGGCGTTGCGGCCGTGGAAGCGAACGATCGCGAGCGCGTCGCTCGTCACCGCGGCGACCGGCGGCATGCTCGACGGGAAGCCCTGCGGCTCGTCGACGGCGACGTAGGACAGGCCGTGCTCCTCGAGGAACGAGAGCGTCTCGGCACGATTGCGCTCGCTCATCCACGTCGCGTTGCGGAACTCGACAGCGAGACGGTCGTCGGGGAGAAGCTCGCGGGCCTTCACGATCTCGTCCTTGTTCGCGCGCGATATCGCGAACCAGTCCGGATACTGAAGGAGGATCGCGCCGAGCTTTCCCGCCTTTCGCAGAGGCTCGAGCCCGACCCAGTACCGCGCGAAGAGCTCCTCACGCACGTCCTTGGGGAAGTCCTTCGGGTAGACGCGCCGCTTCGACGCGGCCTCCTTGGGAAGCGCCTCGCGAATGTCCTTCGGCAGCCGCTTCGGGTCGGTGTGGTGCGTGGTGAGCGTGGCGAAAGCCTTGAAGTTCATGACGAACTCGTCCGGCGTCCGCTCGGCCCACAAAAGCGCCTGCTTCTGCGCGGGGAGCGCGTAGAACGCGGCGTCGTTCTCGACGATCGGGAATCGCTCCGCGTAGTACCGAAGGCGCTTGTCGGCGTCGTCCTTGACGCGCTCGGGATACCAGCCCGATTCGATGAGCGTCGGGTCCGTCCATGAACAGGTCCCGACGAGGAGTTTCGTCTTCGTCCGAGAGGACCTAGAAGCGATCGCCTTCCTCGCGGTACAGGCCCGGATCCAGCTCTTCCGCCTTCGAGCTGCGCTGCGCCAGCGCCGTCACCGCGATGCCGAAGACCACGGCGAGGCCGATGAAGCCGGCGATCTGGCCTCGCCCGCTCGTGACGAAGGCGAGGGTGCCGAGCAGCGCGGTGAGCGCATAGATAAGGAGTACGGCCTGCTGGTGCGTGAGCCCCACGTCCAGCAGCCGGTGGTGGAAGTGCCCGCGGTCCGGAGCGAACGGCGGCTGGCCCGAAAGCACGCGGCGGACGAGCACATAGAAGGTGTCGATGATCGGCACGCCGAGGACGAGGAGCGCGGCCGCGACCTTCGCCGTCCCGAAGATCGAGAGCACGGCGAGCATCGTCCCGAGGAAAGCCACTCCGGTCGTCCCGAGGAAGAGACGCGCCGGGTGGAAGTTGAACAGGAGGAACCCCGCGATCGCGCCCGCCAGAGAGAACGCCATCCACGCGACGAACGGTTCCGACACCTGCGGAAGCAGAGCGAGACCGCCGAGCGTCAGGGCGGCGATCGCGGCGACACCCGATGCGAGGCCGTCGAGACCGTCGATGAAGTTCAGCGCGACGTTCATGCCGACGATCCAGAACATCGTGAACGCGAGAGCGATGGGCACGGACAGCTCGACGATGTGATCCGAGAGGGGATCGTTCACGAAATCGACGCGTATGCCCGCGGCCACGATGATCGCGGCGACGACGCACAGTCCGAGGAACTGCCACCGGGCGCGCAGCTCGAGCACGTCATCGACGAGACCGAGGCCAACGCCGAGGAGCGCGGCGATCGCGGTCAGCGTGAACCGCGGCGATCGCACCTCCTCGGGGATGAGGAAGGGATGACCCGCCAGGCGGTCGACGAGCCAGAACACGAGGATCGCGAGCCCGAACGCGAGAGCGATCGCGAGGCCGCCGGGGCGCGGGATGGGACGAGGATGGATGCGCCGTCCGCCCGGCATGTCGAGCATCCCGAGACGGCGCGCGAGGACCCCGACGAGCGGCGTCGCGACCGCGGCCAGGGCGAAGGCAAGCAGGGTCGAACCGACGAGAAGAACGGAAGTGGAGGACACCGCGGGCACGATAACGAAACCTACGCATTCGGCATTCCAGGCCGGCGCGCGTTACGCCGATCACGCCGTTTTCTTATCTTTTCGAACAGACGCGCGGATGCCCGCGCTCGTAGAAGGTGTGAGACTTGCCACGCGGCAACCCACAACGAAGGAGAGTCAGATGCCCCTCTTCATGGATATGCACCGAAAAGTCCCGAACGGGACGACCACGAAGGACGTGGCCGACGCGCACACGGCCGACCTCAAGACCGGTGGGAAGTACGGCGTGCAGTACCTGCGCTACTGGTTCGACGAAGAGAACGGAAAGATCTTCTGCCTCGTCGACGCGCCGACCTCGGACCTCGCGAACCGCGTGCACAAGGAAGCTCACGGTCTGGTCGCCGACGAGATCTACCTCGTCACCGAGGGGTTCTAGGCCGAGCTACCCCGTTCCGAACTGACGGTCGCCCGCGTCACCGAGACCGGGGACGATGTAGCCCTTCTCGTTGAGGCGCTCGTCGAGCGCCGCGACGTGGATCGGGACGTCCGGGTGCGAGCTCGAGAGCGCCTTCACGCCCTCGGGCGCGGCGATGATGCCGACGTACTTGATGCGCTTTGCGCCCCACTTCTTCAGCACGTCGATCGTCGCGGAGGCCGATCCGCCGGTCGCGAGCATCGGATCGAGCACGAGGCACACCTGCACGGTCGCCGACGACGGCAGCTTGTTGTAGTACTCGATCGGGCGGAGCGTCCGTTCGTCGCGGAAGAGCCCGATGTGCCAGACCTGCGCCTCCGGCATGAGCTCGAGCGCCGCCTCGACCATGCCGATCCCCGCGCGCAGGACCGGCACCAGCCCGACCTTCTCTTTGAGACGCGCGCCGGTGTACGGCGCGAGCGGGGTCTTCACCTCGCGCGCTTCGGTCACGAAGTCGACCGTGGCCTCGTACAGGAGCAACGTCGCGATCTCTGCGACCAGCTCCCGGAAGATCTTCGGCGGGGTCGTCTCGTCTCGTAGACGCGTGAGCTTCTCTCGTACGAGAGGGTGGCTCGAGACGTGAAGCTGCTCCGCGGTCAGATCAGCTCGCGACGCGCTCGGGCGTGATGCCGGGGACCGGGAAGCGCCGCGTGAGGTCGAGCACCTCGGCGGCGACGTCCTTCGCGACGGTGTCGTCGCCTTTCGCCTTGAGGATCCGGCCGATGAGCGCGCCGATGCGCTCCATCTCCGCCTCCTTCATGCCTCGCGTCGTCACCGCGGGCGTGCCGATGCGGACGCCGGAAGCGATGCCGGGCTTCTGCGGGTCGTACGGGATGGTGTTCTTGTTCACGGTGATGCCGACGGCGTCGAGGGCCTTTTCGGCCTGCTTTCCGGTGAGCTCGAGGGGGCGGACGTCGACGAGCATGAGGTGGTTGTCCGTACCGCCGGAGACGATGCGCAGTCCCGCACTTGCGAGCGACGCGGCCAGCGTCTTCGCGTTCGTGCGGATCTGCTTCGCGTAGACGCGGAACTCAGGCGTCGCCGCCTCCTTCAGCATCACCGCCTTCCCCGCGATGACGTGCATGAGCGGACCGCCCTGCACGTT
>DATBKH010000068.1:0-1889 GCA_036555955.1 Candidatus Limnocylindria bacterium
TCCGTCGACGACCCCATCGCGAACTCATCGCAGTTGGACTTGCCGATGAGAATCGCCCCAGCATTGCGGAGGCGAGTGATCGCGGTGGCCTCGAACGCGCTCACGTAGTGGTCGAGCACGCGCGATCCGCAGGTGGTGGGCAGCTCGGTGGTCGCGATGTTGTCTTTCGCGACGTACGGGATCCCGGCGAGGATGCCCCCCTCTCGCCCCGCGTCGACGTTGCGTTGACAGATTCTCGCCGCCTCGGCCGCGCGCGGGCGATCGGTCCACAGAATGAGATTGAGGCCGTCGGGACCGGCGCTCACCGCCTCCATGCGCTCGAAGGCGTCGGCGACGGCATCGATCGCCGAGGGTGATGCGTCCCGTGGATCGCGCGGGCCAATCATTCCACCGACTCGGTGGCGTCCTCGTGCGTCGCCAAACGGGGCACGAGGAAGAAGCCGTCGCGCATCTCCGGCGCGAACACTTCGCGCGCATGCGCGAGCGGATAGGGCATGCCCCCATCGGCGCGGAGGGGCATCCCGGCATCGCCCACGGCCTCTGCCCCCGTGACCCCCTTCGTGTCGACCTTTTGGAGCGCTTCCATGTGCTCGAGAATGCCGTTGAGCTCCTTCACGAGCCGAGGGACGGACTTCTCGTCGAGCGCGAGCCGGGCGAGCGATGCGACGTGCAGCACATCTTCACGCGTAACCGCCATCAGTCGTCCTCCCGCTCCAGGCCGGCGTAGGCGACGACGAGACGCTTGCGTCCAACGGTCTCGTCGTCGAAATCGATGGTGACCTTGGTGTCGCGCCCCGTGCCGCCGAGCTCGACGATCGTCCCGCTGCCGAATCGCGCATGGCGGACGCGCGCGCCCTTCACGAAACGCGGGGCGAGCTGCGAGGCGGCGACATCGACATCGTCCGCGCTGGCGCGCCGCACCGGTGTGCCGGGGCGACGGGCCGACGGCGTCGTCATCAGCACCGAACGCCCGGTCGCCCGCAACCGAATCGTCGAGCGCTCCTCGAGCATCTCCCGTGGAATGGGCGTGAGAAAGCTCGACGGCAGCGACGGGAGCATCTCGCCGTTTCGCCGCCGACTTCGCGCGTAGGCGAGGTACAGCTTGCGCTCGGCCCGCGTGATGCCGACGTAGAAGAGGCGTCGCTCCTCCTCGAGCATGGCCGGCTCATCATGGGCGCGGGAGAGCGGGAACAGCCCTTCCTCCAGGCCGGTGATGAAGACGACGGGAAACTCGAGACCCTTCGCGTTGTGCAGGGTCATCATCGACACCGCATCAGCGTTCAGGTCGTCGCGATCGACATCGGCGATGAGCGAGGCGCGCTGGAGAAAGTGATCGAGCGGCGTGAGGCCCAGCTCCCCTCCCTCATCGGCGACCACCTCGGCCGCTCCGTCGAGAAGCTCGCTGACGTTCTCGAGGCGCTCGGCACCCTCGGGGCCCTCGGCCCGCAGGTGATCGGCGTACCGTATCTCGGCGATGAGCTCACGGAGGAGCTCGTCGACGCTCGCGTCCTGTGCGCGGGCGCGATACCGGTCGATCAGTGCCGCGAAGTCGTGGAGCGCCTGGCGCGCGGCGGGCCGGAGCTCCCTGAGGAGGTCTTCGCGACGCGCCGCGTCGAGGCGTGAGGTGCGCGCGCGGCGCGCGATCGCGGCGAGCGCGTCGAGGGTCGTGTCGCCGAGTCCGCGCCGAGGAACGGCGACGGCACGCGCGAACGCCTCATCGTCAGCTGGGTTCGCGATCAGCTTCAGATACGACATGAGATCGCGAATCTCACGCCGGTCGTAGAAGCGGACCGCCCCGATGATCCGATAGGGAATGGCACGACGCCGCAGCGCCTCCTCGAGGGCACGGCTCTGCGCGTTCGTACGATAGAGAATGGCGACGTCGCGTC
>DATBKH010000069.1:0-8331 GCA_036555955.1 Candidatus Limnocylindria bacterium
GCTTTCGCTCATCGGCGAAGAGCGGCAGCGTCCGCGCACCGCGGCGGTCGGCGACCTCCTCGCACGACTGGAGCCGTACCTCGAGCGCTGGCGCGACAGGCATCCGCGTCTGCGTCCGCTCCTCGGTCCGTCCTCCCTGCCGCGGTGCTCGATCGAGCTCTTCGAGGCGTCGGTCGATCTCGCCAAGCGGCGCGACGTCGGCCTGCACACGCACCTGCTCTCGGCGAAGTCGCAGGTGCCGGTCGCTCGCGCGCGCTACGGCGGGTCGACGGTCGCGTTCCTCGAGCGCATCGGCGCGATCCAGCCCTGGACCTCGTTCGCGCACGCGATCTGGCTCGACGACGCCGAAGTGAAGAGGCTCGGCGAGCTCGGCGGGACCGTCGTGCACAACCCGGTCAGCAACCTGAAGCTCGGAGCCGGCATCGCGCCGGTCCCGGCGATGCTCCGCGCCGGGGTGACGGTCGGGCTCGGGACCGACGGCGCGTCGAGCAACGACAGCCAGAACATGTTCGAGACGATCAAGGCCGCCGCGATCGTCCAGCGACCGATCGTTCCGCAGCCGGAGTGGCCGACGGCCCTCGACACGCTGCGCATGTGCTGGGACGGTGGCGCGCGCGTCCTCGGACGGCGCCTCGGCCGGATCGCCCCGGGCTACCGGGCCGACCTCGTCATGCTCCGCGCGAGCGAGCTCCGGATCGCGCCGAAGGAGCAGGTCGCGAATCAGATCGTGTACGCCGAGCTCGGGCGGTCCGTCGACACGGTGATGGTCGATGGGGACGTGATCCTCTCGCACGGTCTCGTGGCGACCGTCGACGCCGACGCGCTCCTCGGCGACGCCCAGCGTCTCATCGACGGCATCTGGGGAAGCCTTCCCGCGCGGACCGCGCGCTTCGCGGAGATCGCGCCGACGCTCGAGCGCCTCGAGCGTGAGGTCCGCGCACTTTCGATCGGGTTCCGCCGCGACGGCGGCTGATCCGCGCCGCGCGTGAGATTCAGCGTCGCGCTGCCGACGGGGTACGAGGGCCTCGGCTACCCGATCGGCTTCGTGCGCGACGTCACGGCCTTCGCGCGGCTCGCGCGCGTCGCCGAAGCGTGCGGGTACGACGGGGTCTGGGCGAACGATCACCTCGTCACGCCGGAGTTCCTGCGCGGAGGGACCGCGGGAAGACCCGCGTTCCTCGAGCCGCTCACGACGCTCGCGCACGTCGCCGCCGTCACCACGCGCGTCCGTCTCGGGACGGCCGTGCTCGCGCTGCCGCTCCGCGATCCGGTCGCGCTCGCCAAGCAAGCCGCGACGCTCGACGTGCTCTCGGGCGGTCGGCTGACGCTCGGCGTGGGGATCGGCGCGTATCCCGAGGAGCTGGCCGCGGCGCGACCCGAGCGTGCGCGCGCCGGCGCGGCCGTGGCCTTCGGCGAGGTCCTCGAGGGGCTGCGCCGCCTGCTCGACGAGGGCGGCGGCTCCTACGAGGGGAGCGTGGTGCGGTACGCGGGCGTCGAGCTGGCGCCGCCGCCGCGGCAGAGGCCGCTCCCGATCTACGTCGGCGGACACAGCGTCGCGGCCATCGCGCGTGCCGCCAGCTGGGGCCAGGGCTGGATCCCGGGGTGGCGTCCGCTCGCGGAGCTGCGCGAGCGGGTCGCCCTTCTTCGCGATCGCCTGCGCGACCTCGGCCGCGGTGTCCGCTCGGTCGCGATCGCGCCCGAGCTCAGCGCGATGATCGGCCGGGATCACCAGGCGACCGTTCGGCGTTACGAGTCGAGCCTATTCGTGCGTCACCGCACGGCCCGCGACCGCACTGGCCGCGACCCGTCGCTCATGGCCGCCGCGAATCTCGTTGGTTCGGGCGACGCGATCCGCGAGAAGGTCGCGGCGCTCGCCGACGCCGGGGTCGACGAGTGCGCCGCGCTGGCCTTTCCGGCGGAGACGATCGACGAGCTCGTCGAACAGTGGCAGCGCTTCAGCGAGGACGTCGTGAAGCGCGTCCCATAGCGGTCGCGGCGGCCTTCGCCGGCTACAGCACCAGACGCGTTCCATCGTCCGCGACCTCGAGGGCGATCTCGGCGCGCCGCGCGACCGCCTCCGGGCCGAGGTGCACGAGAACGAGTCTCTTGCAGCGAAGCTCGTCGCGCCGAGCGGCGAGCTCGACTGCGCTGAGGTGTCCGGACCAGCGCTGCTCATACGTCGTGGCCTCGCAGATGAAGAGGTCAGCGCCGTCGGCGAGCGCGGGGAGCGCGTCACTCCACTCGGCGTCGCCGGAGAAGGCGACGAGCTTCCCGCCGAGCCGCACGCGGATGCCCCACGGCTCCGACGACGGGTGGTGCACGACGCGCAGCGGCGTGACGCGCGCCGCGCCGAAGTCGCGCTCGCCGTCGTCGAACGCGTGGAACGGGGTGGGGTAGGTGAGCGGCATCTCGTAGAAGTCGGCGTACAGCGAGAGCGCGAGATCGCGTAGGCGCTTCTCGAGGCCGCGCGGACCGGCGATCGCGAGCGGCCGCGTGCGTTTGGAGAAGGTCTGCTGCAGCAGCACGAACGGGATGCTCCCGAAGTGGTCGCCATGCAGATGCGTGACGAGGATCGCGTCGATCGACGCGGGATCGAGCGCACGCGTGATCGCGGGCATCGCGGAGCTCCCGCAGTCGAGAAGGATCGTGGTCCCGGCGCCGCGGAGCGCGATGCAGGTGTGGGATCGGCCGTCAGGCGCCGACGCGCTGCCCGTCCCGAGAAAGAGGATCTCGACGCTCACCCCGCAAGTCTCGGTCATCGCGTTTGCGCACGATCCGGGGAGGCGTCAGGCTCTCGGAGTGAGCGCGGACAAGGCTCCGGGCCGGTACGCCGACGTGGAAGGCATCAAGCTCTACTACGAGATCCACGGGAGCGGCCGTCCGACGATCCTCCTGCACGGAGGGCTCGGCGCGACGTCCATGTTCGGCCCGAACCTCGACGCGCTCGCGAGGGGGCGGCAGATCATCGCCGTCGATCTCCAAGGACACGGCCGCACCGCGGACGTCGATCGGCCGATCCGCGTCGAGCTCATGGCCCGCGACATCGCGGCGCTGATCACGCACCTGAAGCTGGACAAGCCTGATCTCGTCGGCTACTCGCTCGGCGGGGGCGTGGCGTTCTTCGCGGCGCTCCGCAATCCCGATCTCGTGCGCAGGCTCGTCATCATCTCGACGCCGTTCCGCCGCGACGCGTATTACCCCGACATCCTCAGACAGCAGGGGCAGGTGACGGCCGAAGCGGCCGAGGCGATGAAGCAGACACCGATGTACGAGCTGTACGCGAGCATCGCGCCGCGACCCCAGGACTGGGGCCGGCTCCTCGGCAAGATCGGCGAGTCGATGAAGGAAGACTTCGACTGGGTGAGCGAGCTGCCGAAGCTGAAGCCGCAGACGATGATCGTCGCCGGCGACGCCGACATCTTTCCTCCGGCGCACGCCACCGAGGTCTTCGGCGCACTCGGCGGCGGGAAGCAGGATGGCGGCTGGGATGGTTCCGGGCGGCCGCGCCATCGCCTGGCGATCCTGCCCGGCGTCACGCACTACGCGATGGCGGTCGCTCCGGCGCTCGCGCCGACGATCAGCGCGTTCCTGGACGAACCGTAGCGCTGGATCGCTTGAGCGCCTCCTCGATCTCATCGAGGTGCTCGCCGCGGTGCGCGGCGCGCATCGGGTTCAGGAGGCTCTCCGGGTCCGTCGGCCATGTCTTGGCTGGGTCCATCCGCGCGACGCGGTCGTCGGTCTGTTGCGCCGTACGCAGCGCGAACCGCGCGGCCTCGCGTGGGTCGATGGCGTGGATGAGTCCCCGGTTCGAATCGTTGATCCAGGTCACGTCGTCCGGCTCGATGTCCGAGCTGGTGAACGGGACGCCGCTGTCGATCTTGTCGGCGAGCCAGAGCGAGCGCGCGTCCCAGAAGGCGATGTGACCCATGACCGCCGCGATCGTCCAGTGCTCGTTCACCGGCCTTCGCAGATCTTCGTCGCTCAGCGTCTCGACCAGATGCTGGAGACGCTCGCGCTCGCGTGTGTTCTTCGCGATGTAATCCGGTTCCCCCAACTGCACACCTCCCGGCATCGCGACGAGGCTAGCCCAGGGGAGAGGGCGGGCGGGCTACCCGCCGCTGAAATACACGGAAGCATCCATGTCGCGCCCCGACGGCCAAGCCTGCAGCGATACGACGACCTGATACGGAGCGGTCGGCGCGTAGAGCGCGGACCACGACGAGCGTCCTTCCGCGACGAGCCGGAAGAGCTCCGCGCCCGCGTCGACCCGCTGGCCGTCGCGAACGAGAAGCTCGGTCACGCCGAGCATCGCCGGCCGGTAGGTGATCTTCCGATCGGCGCCGATCACGGATACGTACGGATAGAAAGGTAGCGTCGCGACCGAGGTCCCGATGCGTATCTCCCCGTTGATGACCTGGTACACGCGCAGCTCGACGATCCCGGCGAACGGGGCGAGGAACGTGCGTCCGGTGTCGGGAACGACGAGGCCGACGTAGCTTCTGCCGACATAGCGGAACGGCGCGAGCTCGAGCGGAGCCGGCGTCGGTTCCGGCGTCCTCGTGGGCTCGACCGTGGCCGGCGGAACCGGCACCGGCGTCGAGATGTCGCTCAGCACGGCCGCCTGCCGGGTCGGGACGGGTGTCGGTCGCAGGGTGGGTGCGGGCGTCGGCGGCTGCGGGAACGCGATGCCGAGATCGCCGACGAGGATGAACCGTCCGACGCCGAGCAACGCGAGGCCCGTGACGCCGCTGGCCAGCGCGACCGCGCCGACTCTCCGCAGCGCGTGTTTCACGGCGATATCTAACGACATCTGTAGCTATTCGGAACGGGCAAACCGGCCATATCCTGCCGATCACCGGTGAAACGGACCTTTTTTGGCGTCGCTCTGGGCCTGGTGGCGCTCCTTTTCTTGGGTTCGCCCAGCCAGGCGGCGTCCGCGACGGCCGCGCGGTATCAGCTCCGCGGGCACCTTCCCGAGCTCGGCGAGCGCCCGACGACGCGAGTTTTCCTGACGCAGACGGCCTATGACGCCTACCGGAGCTCGCTGGGTGACGCGAACGTCTTCCCGCCGGCAAGCTCGCTCTTCATGAGCTTCGACAAGGAGATCCTCGCCCTCTACACGCGCGGCAACGACACCGGCGGCCGGTGCCTCGCGACGCCGATCCTGGCGGCCTTCTCGGGCGACACGCTGACCGCGAGCCTCACCTGGCAGTCCGGGACGTGCGGCGCGCCGAGCAGCGCGCACTACCCCTTCATCCTCATGTCCATCGCGCGCCAGAGCACGGATGGAACGGCCTGGCTTCAATCGGCGCGTTCGGTGTGCGCCGTCGTCGACACGCCGGAGACGAGCGCCTGCGCGAGCTTGTCCGCGGCGTCGCCCTCGCCGTCGCCGGCGCCCACGTCTGCCGCGCCAAGCCCGACGCCCTCGCCGGCCGCTTCAGCGAGTCCGTCACCCACCGCGACGCGATCGCTCACACCGACGCAGAGCGCGCCGCCCGCGACACCCACGCCGAGCCCCGCCTCCACCGCCGCGGCGACCGTCAGCCGCCCACCGGTCGCGGCCGCGAGCCCCACACCGGTCGCGAACGACAGCGAGACGAACTACCTGCTCTACGCGATGCTCGTCGCGATCGCGTTCCTGGTGCTGCTCTCGCTCTTCCTCTCGCGGAGCGGAGGCGCTCGCCGGCGCCACTAGGCGCGGCGAAGCTCCGCGACCCAGGCGCCCAGGATCGCGACCGTCTCTACGAGGTTGTACAGGAAGTGCAGGTCCGGACGCGCGATCGGCAGGCCGCCCAGGATGAGCCCTCCGGACGACAGCAGGCCGGGCGTCCCGGACACGCCGGTCTGGATGTACGTCGCGATCATCACGCTGTGCTCGACGAAGTGCCAGATCGCGAGTGGCGCGACGCCGATGAGCCACGGATTCGCACCGAAGCGCGGCAGGAGCGCCAGGACCGCGACGAGGACGAACGCGTTCCAGATGAAGTGGACCCACTCGACGTCGAGCTGGCCGACGACCCCGCGGGCGTTGGCGCCGCTCAGGTGCAGCACGTGGATCTGCACCATCTGCGCGACGTGCTCGAAGAAGTGGAGCGTCTGGGTGACCGCGAGGAAGCCCAGCAGGGCGACCCACGGCGTCGCCACGAGCCGGTCGGACAGGCTCGCGACGCGGGCCGCCATCAGGCCGTGATCACCCCGGCGAATCGGCGCACGAGCTCGATGTAGTCGTCGGTCAGGCGCCGGACCTCGCGGACGGCGTCGGTGATGGTCGCGACCTCGGTGCGGCCGGCGCGCTGCACCGGCAAGACTCCCGACTTCCCGGCGTCGACGAGATCGGCCGCGGCGTTCCCGAAGCGCGTGGCGCGCAGCCGGTCGATCGCGGTCGGCGAGCCACCGCGCTGCAGGTGCCCGAGCACGACCTGCCGCGCCTCGATGCCGGTGCGCTGCTCGATGTAGCGCGCCAGCACCGCGCCGATCGCGCGCTGGTCCAGGCGGACGTGACCGAACGCGTCGCGATCGAGGGCGGTCTGCGCTTCGAGGCCTTCGATCTCGACCGCCTCCGACACGACGACGAGGATGTCCGGATCACCCGCGGCGCGCCGCCGCTTCATGGTGCGGACGATGTCCTCGCCGGTGACCGGTATCTCGGGAACGATGATGAGGTCGGCGCCGCCGGCGAGCCCGCCGAAGGCGGCGACCCAGCCGGTATCGCGGCCCATCGCCTCGACCACGACGACGCGGTGGTGGGCGCTCGCCGTCGTCCGCAGACGATCGAGCGCGTCGGAGACGACGGTGATCGCCGTGTCGAAGCCGATGCAGAACTCCGTCTCGGCGAGGTCGTTGTCGACGGTCTTCGGAACACCGACGACGCGGACGCCCTGCTCGTGCAGCCACTGCGCGACGCCGAGCGTGTCGTTGCCGCCGATCGCGACGAGCGCGTCGAGCGACGAGCGGCGGATGCTGTCGAGGACCGCGCGACGGGTCTTCTCGTCCTTGCGCGGATCCGTTCGCGACGTTCCCAGGATCGTGCCGCCGTCGCCGAGGATCCCGGCGACGTCGCGCGGCGCCAGCGCCCGTGGCTCGGCCTCGCCGAGGAGCCCGGCCCAGCCGTCGGCGATGCCGAACACGCTGTGACCCTGGGCCGTCGCGCGGAGCACGACGGCGCGGATCGCCGCGTTCAGGCCGGGGGCGTCACCCCCTCCGGTGAGTACGCCGATCCGCATGTCGTTCACCCATTCCGGAAGCGGTCAAGGGGAGAGGCTATCGCCATCACGCCGCCGCCGCCACGGTCCGGCGCGCTAGGAGCCTTGTTCCTTCTTCTGCCGCTCGAGCGCTCGCTCGAGCTCCTCCGGCGATATCGCGCGCATGATCGCGAGGACCTCGCCGAGCCGGCGGGGATGGCCGCGGGCCTCGTAGAAGCGCTGCCGCTCGAGAGCCTCAGCGAGCTGCTCGTGCGTGAGGATGCCCTCGTCGATGAGGTACTGCCCGAGTGTCTGCAGCGCCGGCGGCTCGCCCAGAATGCCGCGCAGCGTGTTGATGAGGTCGATCGGGCCGAACGGCTTCACCAGATAGTGCGCCGCGCCGGCATCCATACCGGCCTTGCGGTCCGCCGCGCTGTCGCGAGCGGTGAGCATCACGACGGGGATGGTCTTCGTCTTCGGGTCCGCCTTCAGGAGCTTGCACACGTCGAATCCCGTCGGCCCGTCCTCGTCGAAGCTCACGTCGAGGAGGACCGCGCGCGGAGGATCGCGGTGCGCGAGGTCGATCGTTTGGTCGGGAGTCGCCGCCTCGGCGATGGTCCAGCCCTGCGTCGCGAGAGTGATGCGGACCATGTCGCGGATGAAGCGCTGGTCGTCGGCGATCAGGATGTCGGTCATCGCACCTCGCAGCGGTCGGAGCCTAGGGGAGCGGTCCGGCGCTTTACAGTCCTCGAAGCGGCGACCTAGACTCGTTCGCAACAAGTTCATACGCGTTGCCGGCCAGAGGTGCGGTCGCGAGCGCTAGCACCGCGGAGGAACGAGCTTCCGCCATACGCGTTGCGAAAGGCGCGACCGCCGAAGTCAGCGATCCGTCTCGGGATCGCTGGCTGGTCCGCTCACCGGAAGGTGACGGACTGTCGCGGCGAGGGTGACCTCGCAGCGAAGCGCTGCCGTGTGACCTGGTCTTGGGGAGAGGCTCGGTGGCACGTCGCGCCGCCGAGCCTATTTGTTTGGGCTCGGCGGGCCGGTCTCTGGCCGCAAAGGACGCTGCTGACGCAGCGTCCGAAGAGGGGTCGCAGGGGATACCTCCCCTGCGAGAAGAGGAGGCACCTTGCCAGTCGAGCGGTTCGCG
>DATBKH010000070.1:0-8326 GCA_036555955.1 Candidatus Limnocylindria bacterium
TGATGAAGATGACCTTCGAGAGGTCGTACGGCACCTCGAGGTAGTGGTCGCTGAACGCGTTGTTCTGCTCGGGGTCCAAGACCTCCAGCAGCGCCGAGCTCGGGTCGCCGCGGAAGTCCGCGCCGACCTTGTCGATCTCGTCGAGCATGAACACCGGGTTCACCTCGCCGGCCGTCTTCATGTTCTGGAGGATCCGCCCGGGGAGCGCGCCGACGTACGTGCGGCGGTGCCCGCGGATCTCGGCCTCGTCGCGGATGCCGCCGAGGGACATGCGGATGAACTTGCGGCCCATCGCACGCGCGATGGACTTGCCGAGGCTCGTCTTGCCCACACCGGGCGGGCCGACGAAGGACAGGATCGGCGCGCGCAGGCCGGGCGCGAGCTTGCGCACGGCCATGTACTCGAGGATGCGGTCCTTGATCTTCGGCAGGCCGTAGTGGTCCTCGTCGAGGATCTTCGCGGCCTGGGCGATGTCCCAATCGTCGCTCGCGGCCTTGCTCCACGGGAGCGACACGAGCCAGTCGACGTATGTGCGGATCACGCCCGTCTCAGGCGACGCCTGCGGGATCTTCTCGAGGCGGCCGACCTCCTTGAGGGCCTTCTCCTTGACGGAGTCGGGCATGCCGGCCTGCTCGATCTTCTCGCGCAGCTCCTTCAGCTCCGCGCCGCCCTCGTCCTCGCCGAGCTCCTTCTGGATCGCCTTCATCTGCTCGCGGAGGATGTATTCGCGCTGCGTCTTGTCGAGCGTCTGCTGGACCTCGCTCTGGATCTTCGCCTTCAGCTCGAGGATCTCGTTCTGCTTCGCGAGGAACACCGAGAGGAACTTCAGGCGCTCGGAAACGCTCGTCATCTCGAGGAGCTGCTGCCGCTGCTCGAGCGTGAGGTCCGGGCTCGACGCGACGAGGTCGGAGAAGTGCGCCGCGTCTTCGGTGTTCTTCGCGGTCATGGCGAGCTCGGGAAGGATCGAGCCGCCGTTGTCGACGTACTTCTCGAAGAGCGCGCGCACGCTCCGAAGGAGCGCCTCCCGCTCGACGGCGTTGCCGGCGTCGTCGGGGAGCACGTCGAAGCTCACGCGGAGATAGCGCTGCTCGGGGAGGAAGCTCGTGATGCGCACCCGAGTCAGGCCCTTCACGATGATCTGTGCGCTGCCGTCGGGGATCCGGAGCAGCCGCACGATCTCGGCGATCGTGCCGACCGAGTAGATCTGATCAGGCTTGACGTCGTCGACCTCCGCGTCTTTCTGCGCGGAGAGGACGATGTAGTGGTTCTCCTCGTTCATCGCGGCGTCGATGGCCGCGACGCTTTTCTCGCGACCGACCCCGAGCGGGACCACCAGCTGCGGGAAGACGACCGCTTCGCGAAGCGGCACGAGCGGAAGCTCCTGCGGGTACTGGTTCGGCGTCGGATTCTTGGTTGTCGTCTCGGGGTCGGTCACTTCTCTTTTTCCCTTACTTGTTGTTTGCGCTCGCGTTGATCTTGATGGTGCGCGGCTTCACGTTCTCTGCCTTCGGCAGGACGAGCTCGAGCACCCCATCGGTGAACTTGGCCTCGACCTTGTTCGGGTCGATCTGGACGGCGACGGAGAACGATCGAGTGAATTTGCCGAAACGCCGCTCCTGCCGGAGCCAGCCCTCAGCGGTGACGTCCGCGGTGGGCTTGGTCTCGCCGGCGATCGTGAACGTGTCGGCGGTCGCGTTGATCTCGATGTCCTCAGCGCTCAGACCGGGAAGGTCTGCTCGGAGGTGATACGCGTCTTTCGTCTCCCAGAGATCCACGGGGACCGCGAACTGCGAACCCGAGGTCCAGCCATCCGGACGGATGAAGCTGTCCTGGAAGAGACGATCCATGGCCTCGCGAAGGGAAACGACGTCGGTCAGCGGAGTGAAACGGGCGATGGTCACAAACGGCCTCCTCTTTAGAGCTCAACGCCGTTTCGGCGTTGGCGACTTCGTGGCTTGCGGTCCGAAGGCTCGACGTCGATGGCTTCGACCGGCCGCGCCGCCTCAGCGTCCTGTTCCGCGAGCTCGTTGGCGATCTCGTCCAGGAGATCGGCCGCATCGCGGAGCTGAAGCAGGAGCTTCACCCCCGCGAGGTTGACGCCGCGGGTCTGGGTGAGGTACCGGATGGCCCGTACACGCTCGAGATCCTCGTCCGAGTAGAGGCGGATGTTGGTGTCGGTCCGGACTGGATCGAGGAGCCCGACCTCTTCGTAGATCCGGAGCGTGCGCGGGTGGCAACCGGCAAGGCTCGCCGCGATGCTGATGACGTAAACGGGTCGTCGGCCACTTGCCACGACAACTATCTAAGGACCTATCAATGCCATTGTCAAGGTTCTTTCTTCCCCTGCGGAGGCCTGCCCGAGCCCGCTAGCTCGCAGGGCGGCCTGCCGAAACGCCTGCCAGCCGGACAAGCGCCGAAGCCCTCTCAACGCCACGGGGTCCCCCCGGCTTCGGACGCCTCAGCCGGCTCCCCGTGTCGCGGGGGCCTTCGGCGCTTCTCCAGCCCGCGTAGTCTTCTTCCCCCCGGTGCGCTTCGGTCTCGATTTCGGCACGTCCAACACGTCGCTCGCCGTGAGCGACGGCGTGTCCGCGCGCGTGCTTCCCATCGACGCGATCGCGGGCGACACCATGCCCACCGTCCTGTACGTACGGCGGGACGGCACGCCGCTCGTCGGCAGACCCGCGATCGACGCCTACCTCGAAGACAACCGCAGCCGCGGTCCGATCCGGCGCGAATTCAAGATGCTCGGGATCCGCATGCAGTCGTCCGACAACAAGGACCGCCGCACCGTCGAGGCCCACATCTACACCGACGTCAACGCGCCGGGGCGGCTCTTTCAAGCGCTGAAGACATTCCTCGGCGATCCGCTCGAGACCCGCACGAACGTGTTCGGGAGCGCGAAGGGCCTCGAGGAGCTGATCGCGCTCATCCTCGTCCACGTGCGGGACCGCGCGACCGAGCTCGCCGGCCAGTCGCCCGACGAGATCACGCTCGGCCGGCCGGTGCGCTTTATCGGCGACGCGGGCGCCGACGAGCGCGCCACGACGCGCCTCCGCGCCGCGGCCGAGCTCGCCGGCTTCCGGGACGTCCGGTTCGTGCCGGAGCCGATCGCCGCCGCGCACGCGGCCGACGTCCCGCAAGGCCTCAGCCTGGTCTTCGACTTCGGCGGAGGCACGCTCGACCTCTGCGTCGTCCGACGCGACGACCGCGGGCTCGTGGTGCTCGGGACCGCCGGCGGGCCGATCGGGGGCGATCGCGCGACCGAGCAGCTCATCGACGACGCCGTTGCGCCGCGTCTTGGCTCGCGCGCCGAGTGGGGACCGAAGCGACTGCGCCTGCCGCGGTACATCGTGAACGCCCTCCGGGACTGGCACGCGCTCAGCGCATTGAACGAGAAGCCGTTGCTCGACGCCCTCGACGACCTCGTGCGCGCGGGCGCGCCCCGACGCGAGCTCGCCGCGCTGCGCAGCGCGATCGAGCTGCAACTCGGGTACGAGATCTTTCGGGCGACCGATGCGATCAAGATCGAGCTTTCCAGCGCGCCCAGCGCGATCCTCACCTACCACCACGCCGAGGTCGACGTCGATGCGCGCGTGACGCGAGGCCGATTCGAGCACCTCATCCGGCCGTTGCTCGACGAGACCAGAGCACTCGTCAGCGGCGTGATCGCGCAGGCGCAGATCCGCGCGGACGACGTCACGACCGTCGTGTACACGGGCGGGTCCAGCGCGATCCCCGCGTTCCGCCTGCTCATGCGCGAGCTGCTCCCGCGTGCCGCGACCCGCGACGCGGCCGCATTCACGAGCGTTGCGGCGGGCCTGGCGATGCCCGGCGTCGAGAGCGCCGCGATACCCGCGTAAGGGAGAATCAGTCGATGCGACGTCTTTTGCCGTACGTCGCCGCGGTCGTGGCCGTCGCGGCCACGACGGCGCTCATCAACGTCGTCAGAAGCTGGGCGGCGGTCGCGAACATCTCGATGATCTATCTGGTCGCCGTCCTGGTCGTGGCCGTCGCGTATGGCCGCGGGGCCGCGATCGTCGCGAGCGTCCTGTCCTTCGTGGCCTTCGACTGGTTCTTCGTGCCGCCGACGCACCAGCTCGTGGTCTCCGATCCGCAGGAGCTGCTCTCGCTGGCGCTCTATCTCCTCACCGCCGTCGTGACGGGAACCCTCGCTGCGCGGGAGCGCGCGCGCGCCGACGAGGCGGAGCACCGCGAGCAGGACGCGAAGATCCTCTACCAGGCCGCGTTCCTCATGGGCGAGCCCGACCTCGAGCGGGCGCTCAACGCGGTCGCCGAGCACCTGCGCGCTTCGCTCGACCTCGACGCGCTCGCGATCGAAGCGGACGCGAAGGCCCTTCCGCGGCCCGCCGTCGCGGCGCGCGACCAGGCGGCACGCGATGCGCTGCGCCGCACGGACACGGAGCTGCGGCTCCACGACACCGGCGGCGGCGCGCGGAGGATCCGCCTGGTCGGCCCGGACCTCCATCGTTCCGGTCAGAGCCGCGCGCGGGTGATCCCCATCGTCGCCGCGGGCGAACGGGTGGGCCGCCTGCGCATCCTTCCGCGCGCGGGCGCGCCTGAGCCCGGCACGGAGGCGCAGCGCGTCCTGGCGATAGCCGCCGTACAGCTCGGGCTCACCATCGAGCGGGGGCGTTTCCGTCAGGAGGCGACCGAGGCGGAGGTGTTGCGCCGCGCCGACGAGCTGAAGACGGAGCTGCTCCACGCGGTCTCGCACGAGCTCCGCACACCGCTCGCGTCGATCCTCGCTTCGGCCGGGAGCCTCCGGCAGGACGACGTCGCCTGGACCGACCGCGAGCGCGACGAGTTCGCCGGTGCGATCCAGGACGAGGCGATGCGCCTCGACCGCGTCGTCGGGAACCTGCTCGATCTCTCCCGCATCGAGAACGGCACGCTCGTTCCCCACAAGACCTGGCACGACGTCGGCGCGCTCGTGGAGGACGTCGCCGGTCGGATGCGGCCGGTGACCGCGGGTCACCCCGTGCGTCTCGACGTGCCCGAGGATCTCCCGCCGGTCGAGCTCGACTACGTCGAGATCGGGCAGGTGCTCTCGAACCTCGTCGAGAACGCGGCGAAGTTCTCGCCCCGCGGCAGCGAGATCGGCATCCGGGTCGCACCGAGCGACGGCGACGTCCGCTTCGAGGTGCGGGATCACGGGCCGGGGATCGCGGCGACCGATGCGGGCCGGATCTTCGAGCCGTTCGTGCGGCTCGCCCGCGCGGGTCAGGGTCCGCGCGGCGTCGGCCTGGGACTGGCGATCGCGAAGCGCCTGGTCGAGGCGCACGCCGGAGCGATCTGGATCGACCCGGCCGTCACCGACGGCACGCGCATCGTGTTCACGCTCCCGCGTCATGGCGATGCTCGGTAACGCGAATCGCCCCGAACCCACCGGCGCGCGGCTCCTCGTCGTCGACGACGAGCCCTCGATGGTGCGGACCCTCCGGACGAACTTGCGCGGGCACGGTTTCCAGGTCGAGACCGCGGAGACCGCCGGCGACGCGATCGCCAGCTACGAGCGAAGGCAACCCGACCTCGTCGTCCTCGACCTGAACCTTCCGGATGGCAACGGGTTCGACGTCGTACGCCGGATCCGCGAGCGCTCGGGCACGCCGATCATCGTGCTCTCCGCGCGCGGCGGCGAAAGCGACAAGGTGAACGCGCTCGACCTCGGCGCGGACGACTACATGACCAAGCCGTTCGGCATCGACGAGCTGCTCGCGCGCATTCGCGTCGCGCTGCGGCACGTGGCACGGCCGAACGCGGGCGCCGAGCCGCGGATCACGAGCGGCGACCTCGTCGTGGACCTCGAGCGACGCGAGGTCACGCTCGCGGGCCAGACGATCCACCTCACGCCGACGGAATACGACCTGCTGAAAGTGTTCGTGACGAACCCGAACAAGGTCCTGACCGACCGGATGCTCCTGCAGCAGGTGTGGGGTCCCGACTACGGCGACGAGTCCCATTACCTACACGTGTACGTCGCACGACTCAGACGGAAGATCGAGACCGACCCGCAAGCGCCGCGCTTTCTGCGCACCGAGCCAGGGGTCGGGTATCGGTTCGAATCGGACGAGCTTTGACGCGCCGTTAAGACGCCGACGGCGTTCGTTGACACGCCGTTGAGGGCTTCGCCGCGAACCTACCAGCATCGGAGCGCAGACCACCGAAGAGCCCGATCCGCGGGCGGACATTCCGAGCCTCGAGCGCGTCGTCCCCAAGCGGGGCCGCCGCCCGGGCGATCGCTACGTTCGCATCGTCTCTCCGCGCAGCGATTTCCGCCGCGCGGAGGGGTACTTCGTCGCGACCGAAGCCGCGACGCGGCCGCCGGGAACCGCGGGCCGCGCGTTCGCGGCGGTCCGGCGCGTGGTATTCGGGCGCCCCCTCGAGACCGAGGCCGAGGGGACCGAGCGCCTGTCGGTCGCCACCGGCTACGCGATCCTCGCGTCCGACAACATCTCGTCTTCCGCCTACGCCACGGAGGAAGCGATGCGCGTGCTCGCGCTCGCCGGAGTCGGCGCGCTCGCACTCACGACGCCGATCGCGCTCGCGATCGTCGGCGTGCTCGCGGTCGTGGTCCTCTCGCAGCTGCAGGTGATCCGTGCCTATCCGAACGGCGGTGGCAGCTACGTCGTCACGAGCGACAACCTCGGCCGCCTCCCCGGACTCGTGGCGGCGTCGGCGCTCCTCATCGACTACGTGCTCACCGTCGCCGTCTCGACCGCCGCGGGGGTCGCCGCCATCAGCTCGTTCGTTCCGGCCATCCGCGACATCCGGGTCGAGATCGGTCTCGCCTTCATCGCGGTGCTCGTGATCGGCAACCTCCGTGGGATCCGGGAGGCCGGGATGATCTTCGCCATCCCGACCTACGTCTACGTGGTGTCGCTGGTGGGGCTCATCGCGTACGGCGTCTTCCGCGTCGTCACCGGAGCCGTTCCGGCGGCGGCCGTGCCGCCCGATCCCGCGCCGGCGCAGGGGATCGCCGCCCTGTCGGTGCTGCTCGTGCTGCGGTCGTTCGCCTCCGGCTCGGTCGCGCTCACCGGAGCGGAGGCGGTCGCCAACGGCGTTCCGAGCATGAAGACGCCGGAGACGCGGAACGCGGCGATCACGCTCGTCTGCATGGCCCTGTCGTTCTCCGCGATCTTCCTCGGCCTCACGTTCCTCGCTCAGGCCATCGGCGTCGCGCCCGATCAGAACGAGCTGGAGACGCTGAACAGCCTCGTGACGCGGTCGCTCATCGGCGACGGGCCCGGGTACTACCTCGTGCAGGTCTCGACCGCGGTGATCCTGGCGCTCGCCGCGAACACCGGCTTCACCGGTTTCCCGCGGCTCGCCGCGGTGCTCGCGAACGATCGGTTCATGCCGCGGCACTTCGCGGACCGCGGGGAGCGCCTCGCCTTCTCGTTCGGGATCGTCGTGCTCGCGGGGCTCGCGGCGATCGTGCTCGTCTCGTTCGGGGGCAGCGTGACGGCGCTCATCCCCCTCTACACGATCGGTGTCTTCCTCGCGTTCACGCTGTCGCAGACGGGCCTCGTGCGGCGCTGGTTCACCTTGCGGCCGCGAGGCTGGCGCGTCACGGCCACGATCAACGGGGTCGGTGCGGTCGTCACGGGTGTCGTCCTCCTCATCACGACCATCACGAAGTTCGAGCACGGCGCGTGGATGGTCCTCCTCGTCATGCCGGTGCTCGTGCTGCTGCTCCACGCGATCAACACCCACTACACGGCGGCGCAGGACTCGCTCGTCCTCGAGGACCTGCGCGAGGAGCTGCCGACGCTCCCCTCGCCGATGGTCATCGTCCCCGTCGCGCGCCTCGACCGCACGGCCGTGAAAGCGCTCACCTTCGCGTCGTCCATCTCCGAGCACGTGCGCGCGGTGCACGTCGCGACGAGCCGCGAGACCGCCGAGTCATTTCAGAGGCGCTGGGACGCGTGGGCGGCGAAGGTGCCCTTGGAGGTCATCGTCTCGCCGTACCGCTCGCTGGTGCCGCCCCTGCTCACGTACATCGAACGCGTGGGGACGAGCCGCGAGCGACCGCTGACCATCGTCGTGAGCCAGTTCGTGCCGCGGCACTGGTGGGAGTTCTTCCTGCACAGCCAGACCGCGTTCCGGCTGAAGCTGGCTCTTTTGTTCCGCCCGGACACGATCGTGATCGACGTTCCGTACCACCACCGCGCGGCCGTGCGTCGACCGGTCTAGCCGAACAGCGCCTTCCGGACCTCGCTCTCGGATGCGGTGGGCGAGAAGACCATCACCCGGTCCCCCACCTCGAGCTTCGTTTGGTCATCGGCGTGCATGAGCTTGCCCTTGC